>JAYKGZ010000052.1:0-2853 GCA_035284925.1 Cyanobacteriota bacterium
CATCGAAGCGATCGCCCGCAGCCGCGGCTGCCGGCAGCTCCGCACCGAAGCCAGTCAGCTCTCCAGGCCGCTGCTGCAGCGGCAGGGCTGGCAGGTGGAGGCGGAGGAAACCGCCCTCTACGCGGGCGTGACGTTCGTGCGCTGGCGGATGATCAAGGCTCTCTGATCCGCAGCTGGTGGCCGAAGCGCAGTTGCAGCAGTTTCTGGCCAAGGTGGCGGCCCTCAACGCCTTCGTGGCGCTCACCGAAGCAGACCCCGAGCTGCGGGCGGCCCTCAGCGCCTGCAATCACCACCAGCAGGTGGTGGATCTGGCCCGCCGCCATGGCTTGGAGATCGGTCGGCGCTGGGGGGACGACGGCCCTTCCCTGGCCGGCGGCGAGTCCAACCTGCTGGCCGGAGCCTGCCCCCCCGCAGGCGAAGAGCACTCCAGCGAGTTGCTGGCCCTGCCGGGTTTTCGGCTCGAACGCATCCATTCCTGCAGCGCCTCCAGCCCTGAAGAGTTCTGGTACGACCAGAGCGAACATGAGTGGGTGCTGCTGCTGCAGGGCAGCGCCCGGCTCCAGTTCGCCGACGAACCGGCCCCGCGCGAGCTCAATCGAGGCGATGCGGTGCTGATCGAACCCCATCGTCGTCACCGGGTGGTGGCGACCGATCCGGCTCCGGGAACGATCTGGCTGGCGCTGTTCTGGTAACGGCGACGTCCGGGATCGGCCGCCTCACCAACCAATAGGCGGTGGCCAGGGCCAGCACCGCTGCGCCCAGCCCGATCAGCAGCATCGGCTTGCCCTCCGAACCCTGGGGCAGCACGATCACCTTCCGCGCCACGGCCGTCATGGCGGTGATCAGCACCAGCTCGATCTGCACAACCTGGCGCCTGAGGTAAGACGTGATGTTCTGCAGCACCTCGATCGCAATCAGCAGGTTGAGCAGATCCCCGAGCAGCCGGGTCAGTTCCTGGTCGAGCCATGGCGTGGCTGGGTTGCCGATCAGCCCGATCACCCGACCGATCAGTTGCACTGTGGCCATCGCGGTCACCGCCAGCAGCGCCAGGCCCAGCAGCTTGGCCAGCAGCTGCTCGCCGCGATCGATAGCCCTCAGAAACGTGCTGGTGCCCAGCAGTCGCCCGGGGAAGCGTCGCTTCACTGATCCCAGGGCGAAAACACAGGCTTGGCCTTGGTGGTGCCAGGGGGATTCACCACCTTGGTGTCGCAGGTGATCGAGCCATCCGGGGCGGTGACGCAGTCCTGGGGCACCACCTTGGTTTCAGGCCCCACGTAGCTGCCGGGGCCCAGCATGAATTTCTGGACCTGGGCAGCGGCGGGACCGCCTGCGGCACTGGCAGTGATCAGGCTGAGCAGCACAAAGACAGCGGATTGACGAACCATCGGCGGATGCGGGCTGCTGCCACTCTGCCGGGGAAAAAGCGACCTGGGCAGCTCAGCCATCGGGATCCATCCGAATTTCTCTGAGCAGCAGATCGAGCTGCCCGAATGGGTCACTCTCGTCTGTGGATTCCACCTCCTCGTGTTGCCAGCGGTCTTCGATGGCGCAGAGCTGGGCCGCCAGTCCGTTGATCCCTTCGCGGGCGTAGGTGCCGGCCAGCACATCGATCAGCACCGGCATCCGGATCGAACCGGCATGCAGGGCCCGGCGCAGATCGGCCTGGGTGCGGCCGGCATGGCGAAGCCAGTCCTTGAGGAAGGCCTGGAGCTCATCGCGTTGTTCGCTGGAAAGAGACTCCATCCTGCTCAGCGCCCCCGGGGGAACCAGCGATCCAATTTGCGCTGGGCCCGCAGCCGGATCGCTTCGCTGCGGTGCCGGCCGCAGAGGGTGAGCAGGGTGGAGATCGCCACCAGATCGTCGGTGAACCCCGCGGCCGGGATGAAATCAGGCACCAGATCCACCGGCACCAGCAGATAGGTGAGTGCCGCCATCACCGTGAACTTCACCGGCACGGGGGTGTCCTCGTCGAGCAGCAGCTCCAGACATTCCAGGGTGGGGCGGGCCACCACACGACCTGCCCGGCGCAGCAGCCGCAGCAGCAGCGCCTCATCCACCACGGTGCTTTCCAGCACCTTCGCATTCACAACCTGCGCCATGGAGCGACACCGTGGACAGCCCCGATTCTGCTGCCAGACCTTTCTGCTGCCAGACCTGTCTGCTGCCGGACCCTGGCTCAGCTGGCCACGTCCACCAGGCCCTGGTCCACCCCGCACTTGCGCAGCTTGCGCAGGGCCCGTTGCACCACCTGGCGGCAGTATTCACGGCTGCACTGGATCTGGCGTGCCACCTCAGCCAGGGTGCGCCATTCGTTGCTGCCGTCGAGCCCGAAGCGGAGCATCACCACCGTGCGCTCCTTGGGGGTGAGGCTGGCTTTGTCGAGCAGGTGCCACACCGCCGCGGTGCGTTCGGCCTGTTCCGCCCGCTCCAGGGGCGGCAGCTCCGGACTGGGCAACACATCCACCAGCTCGGAGGGATCGGATTTCGACTTCACCGCACCCTGCAGGCTCACCGTGACGCTGCGCAGTTCGCAACCCAGCAGGTCGTCCACCTCCTCAAGCGGAAGGCTGAGGGCAGCGGCCAGCTGTTTCGGGGTGGGCAGCACACCATTGGCCTGTAGGTGACGGGCCTTGGCGGCCCGCAGGCGTGTGAGCTTCTCGTTCACATTCACCGGGATCCGTATCGTGCGGCTCTGGGTGGAGAGGGCCCTGTTCAGACCCTGGCGGATCCACCAGTAGGCGTAGGTGCTGAAGCGATGCCCGCGGGTGGGGTCGTACTTCTCGACAGCCCTGGTGAGACCGATGGTGCCTTCCTGAATCAGGTCGAGCAGATCGAGGCCCTTGCCCTGGTAAC
>JAYKGZ010000053.1:0-30369 GCA_035284925.1 Cyanobacteriota bacterium
CGTGTGGTGAACACCTGGGCGGATGTGCTGAACCGCGCAGGTCTGGGCATGGAAGTGATGCACGAGCGCAATGCTCATAACTTCCCGCTGGATCTGGCGGCAGCTGATGCCACCCCGGTGGCCCTGAGCGCCCCGGTGATCGGCTGAGGCTAAACAGCCCGGCTGAGGCCAAGCAGCTGATTGAGATCAGCACGATTAAGCCCCCTCGGAAGAGGGGGCTTTTTGATGGCTATTTCGTGCTGATGGCAATTCCTCCGAGCACGTTTTCAGAGGAAAGGATCGAGAAAGGCCAGCGGCCGCTCCATCGTGGCTGAGAAGCCAAGGATTCCCCGGTCCTGATGGGTGTACAGCAGCGTGTCATCCCCGTCGAGCAGATAGGTGGCTCCTCTCTGGGTGAGAAATGCGTCATCGGGCACATAGGTGCCCCAGCGGCTGAGCACCTCGATCATGTTGTTCAGGCGCACCGTGGCCAGTTCAAACGGGCGCTGATATCCCTCTCCCAGCTGAGCGAACAACCGGTTTCCTGCCAGCCGCTCGGGGGCGCTGCGATCGCCGCTGTAGCCGCGCAACACTTCCTTCAGGGTGCCGGGTGAACCGATGCCGGCACACATCAACAGCAGGGCCGGCCACGGTCCGCCGGGGATCCTGAGGCCTTGATACAGCTCAAGCTGACGATGCAGCTCAGCGGTGCCCTCCAACTCCAGGGCCGTAGCGGGGAAGCCTGTGAAGCTGCAGAAGCGCTCGGCCCCGCCGCGATCGCCGATGGCGAAGGCCTGAAGATGGATGCCGGCGGCTTCAATCCTGGGCAGGGCCGGCACCAGGGCCTGGGCATATTCGAGCGAGTCGAAATCACCCAGCTGACTCATCACCACAACAAGGCGCCGGCCCCCCTGCAACGAGGGGAGCCGGTTGAGCCTCTCCAGCAGAGGAGTCGGAGCCTTCATTCCTGGGGACGCCCCCATGGCGTCAGCCCTCCACCTTCACCGTCACGCTGGTGGGCGTGCTGGCCTTGGGGGCGGTGACGGTGAGCAGCCCATCGCGGTACACAGCCTGGAGCTGGTCGCAATGGATGGCCTGAGGGAATCGGAAGCTGCGGCTCCAGGTGCCGTAACGGAACTCGCTCATCAGCGGGCCGCGGGAGCTCTCAGTCTGGGGCTTCACAGCGCTTTCGCCGGCCTCGGCCGCAGGCTCGGGAGTCGGCCGCTGGCTGCAGCGCTCGGCGCTGATCAGCAGCGCGCGCTCCGTGGCCTTCACGTTGATGGCAGCCTTGTCGACACCCGGCAGTTCCAGCACCACCTCATAGGCCTCAGGGGTTTCATGAACCTCTGCGGCAGGCACCCGTTCGGCGCTCTGCAGCTGCTGGTTGAGTTGCTGTTCCAGATGATCGAACAGATTGAAGGGGGAAGAGGTACGGAGGGTCAGCATGGTTCGGATGGCGAGGGTTGCGGGGTCGGAGTGAGCGTTGAACTCCCTGTTCGCCCCCGGTGCCCTCACTGTCGCCACCCTGGCTCCCATTCCCTCTGGGGCGAGCCGTACCCGCTGATTCGGCCCTCACCACCCAAGGGCGGCAGCCCCCACCGCCTGGTGGTAAGAACCGAAGACTCAGGACCTGACAGCGCTCACCACGGGCCGGGCACCGCGACGGCAGGCCAGCCTGGAATACAAACCCAAACTGCAAGCCCGATCCAGCAGGCTTTTCCGCGCAGACCTTCCAGCAGGGTCTCCACGGCTGCAGAGCTCTCGCCGATGGGGTCATAGCTGCGGGTCATCGCGGATCGCGCCTGCTCAGTTGTATTCCCCGGGGATGTCCTTCTTGGTGACGGTGACCCGGCCCACCCGCTGGCCGGAGAAGCGCAGCAGCTCATCTCCAGAAAACTCGTAGCCGAGCCCCGCGGCGATCTGGGCCACATCATCAGCGGTGGCGGCGGCTGTCACCGACTGCCGCAGGTCGTCGTTGTTCTGCATCCGCGTGAGAAAGGCTTTGAGCTGATCAAGAGTCATGGCGTCGGCCGGGGTGCTGATGCTGGGAGGCCATCCCCCTGCGGCCGCATGGTGGCCGATAATCGGGTCACCTGAGGACCGCTGCCATGAACCCGGTGCGAGTGGGTGTCATCGGCATCGGCAACATGGGCTGGCATCACGCTCGCGTGCTCAGCCTGCTGCGGGATGCCGAACTCGTGGGCGTAGCCGATCCCGATGGCGACCGTGGTCGTCTGGCCACCGAACAGTTCGGCTGCAGCTGGTTTCCTGATTACAGCACCATGCTCGATCAGGTGGAAGCCGTGTGCATCGCGGTGCCCACCCTGCTCCACCATTCCGTGGGGCTTGCCTCCCTCCAGGCCGGGCTGCATGTGTTGATCGAAAAGCCGATCGCCGCCAGCCAGCAGGAAGCTGCCGATCTAATCCAGGCGGCCGATCAGGCCCATCGGCTGCTGCAGGTTGGGCACATTGAGCGCTTCAATCCGGCCTTCCGCGAACTGATGAAGGTGGTGGCCGGCGAGGAGGTGGTGGTGCTGGAGGCCCGTCGCCACAGTCCCAATCCCGACCGGGCTAATGACGTGTCGGTGGTGTTCGACCTGATGATTCATGACATCGACCTGGTGCTGGAGCTGGCCGCTTCTCCGGTGGTGCGGCTCGCGGCAGCGGGGGGGCGCAGTGCCGTCGGTCCGATCGATTACGTGAACGCCACCCTGGGCTTTGCCAACGGCGTGGTGGCCAGCCTCACCAGCAGCAAGATGGCTCACCGCAAGATTCGCAGCCTCAGCGCCCACTGTCGCCGTGCGCTGGTGGAAACGGATTTCCTCAACCGCACGCTGCACATTCATCGCCGTTCCCATGAAACGGTGAGCGCCGACCATGGCGAGCTGGTGTATCGCTCGGATGGGGTGATCGAGGAGGTGAGCACCACCTCGATCGAACCGCTCTATGCCGAGCTGGAGCACTTCCTGCGCTGCGTGCGTGGAGATGAGAAGCCCGCGGTCGACGGCCTCCAGGCTTCGCGGGCGCTTCAGTTGGCCGATCTGATCGAGCAGTGCGTGGAGCAGCCCAACCTCTGCATGACCCTCGATCAGCCGATCTGAGCCGGATCCTCGGCCAGCTGGCGCAGCGCCTCCAGCTGCCAGCGACGGCACCGGGCCGGGGATGCCCGGTAGTAATGGTCCCAGGCCTCGGCCTTGTGAAGGCCATAGGCCTCCGCTGAGCACTCCGGGTGGGATTCCTGCCAGCCCACACGCACGGCATGGCCGATCACCACATCGAGCGCGAGGTCGTCTTCAAAGCGCACCTGGGGGTTCTCTCCGAAGAACGCCATCAGGGTGATCAGGGTTTCGCTGCAGAGCTGTCGGTATTCCGGGGCCTCGATCTTGCCCAGCAGATGGTCGACCAGGGCGGCGAAATTGCGTTCCCCAGGGGTCTTTTCGCTCAGCAGAGGCTGGCTTTCCAGCCGGTTGCGTTTCTCCAGCTTGTCGCCGATCACCAGGCCCTGGCAGTGATGGAGGAGATCCCAGATGCCGGAATAGAAATGGCGTGGTACCTGGCCCAGGGCCCCCAGGCGCTGGCGATGCTGCATCCAGTCACCCCCGCTGGGGAGATCCCCCAGGGGATCGGGCACATTCCAGCGAACCCGGCCGCTGAGATGCAGTTGCTCCTTGCGCTGCAGCGAGGCCCGGGCATGCCCCACATCGGCCAGCACGGCCCGCAGCCGCCGCCGGATCGCATGGGGAGGAAGAGCGCAGAGATGTTCGTAGGCGTCGATCGGGCTGATGTTGGCTTCGGTGGCGAGTTCTCCAGTGAGCAACAGCAGCAGCTGACCCAGCTGCAGGGTGAGACTGCCGCTGAGCACGGCCGGCTCATGGCGGGCCACCCCGTCGAGAGCCAGCAGCAGTTCCTGCTGCAGCATCCAGTCCCGCCCGTCCTCACCGCTGAAGCGGCGGATCATCGCGGCGATCGCCTGGCTGCCCATCGGCTCGCTGATCAGCGAGTCGGTGGTGTAGTTGCGGCCCACCACCAGCTGCTTGCCACGCATCAGCAGATCGATCAGGGCATCCTCCAGCTGGGGGTGCACCAGTCCCAGGGCTCCCGCCATGCGACGCACCACGCTCCAGTCGCTATCGCTGAGCGCCCGGCGGTACACCTCTTCCAGCAGGTCGGAGAGTTTCAGCGGTTTGCTCCCCTCCGGGCCCATCAACAACGCATCGATTCCCAGACCGCGCTCCAGCTGTTCCAGCACTTCGCCCTGCTCACTGAGCGAGGTGCTGCTCCAGAGGCGCTGGGCCAGATCGGCCACGGCAGAGCTGACGGCCTCCCGCTCCAGCTCCAGCTCCTGGGCGGCGGAGAGGGGTTCACGGGTGGTGATCGCCCGCAGAGGCACCGGCACCGCCAGGGGCTCGGCCGCCCAGGTGGCCGCCTCCTCCGGCAGGTCTACCCAGCTGGCCTGATCGATCAGTTCCACCAGCGGTGCCAGCTGAACCGGAACGTCATCGAGAACCCCCTCAAGCAGGCGCGCTCCAAGGCGGCGGAAGGCTTCAGGCGCCGCGCGGAAAGGACCCTCGCCCACCGGGATCAGGAGCAGAGGTGAACCGGATCCGCGCCAGTGACGCTGCAGCAGCCGTAGCTCCGCCTCCACCGCATCCAGCAGCTGCTCGGGGTCATCGGCGATGTAGAAGGTGCTCTCCTCCAGCACCGCCGGCAGGAAGGCCAGAGTCTCATGATCGCCGCCGCCACGGCGGTAGAGCCGCGCGGTGGCCATGGTTTCCATCCGCACCGGGGGATGGCCACTGAGCCCGAGGCGACCGTTCGCGCCCACCCGCGCCATGCGCTGCGCCAGCTCCCGGGAGCTGGCGATCCGACAGGAATCGGGCAGGCCATCACCAGCCAGGGGCAGGCCGGCCTGCCGGAGCGCGGCGGCGATGCTGTCATTGGCAGGTACCAGGGCCACCAGCACCTCGGAGGCTACGAGTGGCGCCACCAGTCGCCGTCCGCTGGGATCCAGATCGGACGGTGTGATCAGACCGTTCAGCAGCAGGTCGGCCAGCCAGGTGAGGCTTTGGGTCCACAGCAGCGGCACATTCGGATTGGCCACACGGGGCTGGCTGCCGGGCTGGCGACGCTCCGCCTCCACGCCCATCTCAGGTACCAGGTAGAGCTCCGGCAGCAGCGGTTGGCCAGCCACCATCACGCTGACGCTGGCCAGCCGTTGCCGCCACTGGCGGGCCTCCTCCCAGCGCTCCTCGCAGCAGGCCGTGATCAGCTCAAACGCCCAGAACAGCGGCCACTCGCACTCGATGTGCTCGAACTGGGCCAGTTCCTCGCGTTCGTAGTGCAGGCGTGTGTGGTCTTCCACCACGGTCTGGTGGCCATCACGGCGGAAGCGCTTGTAGCCATAGGCGCCGCCCAGCTCAGCTCGGATCTTGTTGCGCGTGCGCTCAGCCAGAGCGCGGTTTTCCACGGCCCAGGCCGGGTAGCCGATCACCGACAGGCAGGCGGCATCGACCTCCTTGCTGGCCGACTCCCTCGGTAGCAGGGCCTGAAGAGCCCGTCTGAGGCGCACGATCGCATCCTGCGGGATCACCAGGCAGCAGCTGCCATCCCCGTGCGGTCCGTAGAGATCCAGGCCCTCGAGGGCTTCCAGGGCTGCCTTCACCATGCCGATCGAGCTGGCGTTGCGCTCCGGCAGCCCGTGATTCCCCTTGTCGCCCCGCTCCCAGATGCCGTAATCCGCCACCCGGTAGGCCCGGGCTACGTAATACACCAGGTTCTGAATGAAGTCACGTTCGTGGCTCGATTGCACCACCACGAGTCCGCCGCGCGTGAGCTGGGCCAGCTGCAGCAGAAACAGCGCTGTGGCATCGAGCTGCAGATGCCCCCAGCCGTGATCGGCCACCACCGGCTCGCCGCTGGCCGTGTCGAACTTGGCGTGGATCGCATCCAGCCGATGCAGGCTGTGCTTGAAGCGCTCAACCTTGCGCGATTGCCGCAGCATCGACCCCATCAGGCCGCGCATCAGCTGCAGCACGCGCAGCTCCAGCTCGAAGGCCCGTCGGCAGGGCCCGCGTTGCCGACGATGGGCCAGGGCCAGGCCCCACACGCACTGGATCGAGTAGACGCAGTCGCGAACCCAGGCGTCGCCGTAGTTGCCGTGGACGGTGTTGGCGGTGCTGGCCGGAAGCAGCCCGGTGATCGGGTGCTGGCGCTCCAGCACCACCTGGTCGATGCAGCGGTCGAGATCCTCGAGAACGGCCCACGCTGCGGAGGCGGGCGCGGTTGAGGCAGGCCTCGAAGCAGACTTCGAAGACGTGCTTGCTGCCGTCCCGGAACGCACCATCGGCTCAGTCAATCACAGGGTTGGCCATAGATTCTCCTTCGAAGCGATGCCTTCCATGGCAGCAAAGGCAACGGCAGTGGCGATGGATGCAGCTCACGGACCACGGCAGCAACCCGTGCGCAGCCAGGTGCTGGGTGTGCCGGTGGATGTGTGCGCCGACGTTTTCGAGGCCGCCTGCCGTCTGCATGAGCGCGGTGGTGGCCAGGTGGTGACGCTCAATTCCGAGATGACGATGGCAGCGCTGGCGGACCCCGCCCTGGGGGAGGCGATCAACCAGGCCAGCCTGGTGATCCCCGACGGAGCCGGGGTGGTGTGGGCGCTCTCCCGCAAGGGGTTCCGCCTGCGCCGATCGCCGGGGATCGAGCTGGCCTGGAGGTTGCTCGAGCATGCCGCTTCGGTGGGTTGGGGCGTGGCGCTGGTGGGATCGTCGCCGGAGGTGATGGAGGCGCTCACCTCCCTGCTGAGCCGCCGGCTGCCCTCCCTGCAGCTTGTGTTCCATGCCCACGGCTACCAACCTTCGGAGGCCTGGCCTGATCTGGAGCAGAGGCTCCTCGAGGCTCAGCCCGACCTGGTGCTGGTGGCGCTGGGAGTCCCCCGCCAGGAGCTCTGGATCCGTCACCTGCCCGCCCAGAGAACCGGGCTCTGGATGGGGGTGGGTGGCAGCTTTGACGTCTGGGCCGGCAAGAAAAAACGAGCGCCCGGCTGGATGGGAGCGCTTCACGTGGAGTGGCTCTACCGGTTGATCCAGGAGCCACACCGGTGGCGCCGGATGCTGGCTCTGCCCAGGTTTGTGATGGCCGTTTGCCGGGCAGACTGAAGTCTGGGAATCCCGGGCGCCGTGATCAGCGGAAGCCGACGGAGGCCTGCCACACGAAGGCCAGCAGCAGGAAGAACAGAGGGATGATCGGCAGGATGTCCACCAACGGGCCAAAGGCCTGGTAGGCCTCGGGCAGCTGCGCGAAGGTGGCGAGCGTGGTGGTCAATAACGCAGAGACAGCCATCGCCCTCGGAGAAAGCATTCTTGAGGCGGACGCTACCACGTGTGCGCGGCTGGTGACCCCGCTTCCCAAGGAGCGAAATCCTCTGCAAAACAGTCGTCCCGGATGGCCTGCGCCATGGCCGTGGTGAACCGGATCAGGTGGGTGAGGTTGTGGAGGCTGAGCAGGATCTTGCCGAGCAGCTCCTCCGCGCGGATCAGGTGGTGCAGATAGGCGCGGCTGTGGAGGCGGCAGGCCGCACAGGGGCAGCTGGCATCGAGGGGGGTGTGGTCGTGGCGGAAGCGGGCATTGCGCAGGTTCCAGCGCTCACCGCCCACCAGGGCCGTTCCGTGGCGCCCGAGCCGGGTGGGCAGCACGCAGTCGAACAGGTCGAAGCCGTTGGCCACGGCCACGGCCATCTCCCGCAGACTGCCGACCCCCATCAGGTACCGGGGTTTGTCGTGGGGCAGCAGGGGCCCCAGCTGGCGCACGATCCGATGCATCTCCTCCACCGGCTCACCGACGCTCACGCCTCCCACGGCGATCCCAGGCAGGTTGAGGCTGGCCACCCGGCGCACCGATTCCTCCCGCAGCCGGGGGAAGCAGCCTCCCTGCACGATGCCGAACAGGGCCTGATCCGCTCGGCTATGAACGGCGAGGCAGCGTTCCAGCCAAGCGTGGGTGCGTCGGCAGGCGGCCGCCACCTCCGCTTCACTGGCTGGATAGGGAGGGCATTGGTCGAAGGCCATGGCCACATCGGCTCCCAGCGCCATCTGGATCTCCATCGAGCGTTCCGGTGTGAGGCAGATCTGCGCCCCGTCCCGCGGTGAGCGGAACACCACGCCGTCGTCGTCGATCCTGTTGATGTCGCTCAGGCTGAACACCTGAAAGCCACCCGAATCGGTGAGCAGGGGGCCCGGCCAGCCCATGAACCGATGCAGACCGCCGGCTTCGGCCACCAGTTGTTCACCCGGTTGGAGATGAAGGTGGTAGGCATTGGCCAGCACCATCTGGGCTCCGGTGCCGTGCAGCTGGTCGACGGCCACGCCCTTCACCGTGGCCAGGGTGCCGACCGGCATGAACCGTGGGGTCTCCACCACCCCATGGGGGGTGTGAAAACAGCCGCAGCGGGCGCGGGTGCGGTTGCAGTGGGCCGAAGCCGTGAACGCAAAGGATGGGATCGTGATGGAGCCGTGCAGGGGCGATCCCGACGCTAGGTGCCGTGGTGAGGTCGTCCCCACTGATCCGCCTGCTGATCAGGCTGAGGAGAGCGCTGGCGGATGCCGCCGGCGCCTGGGTGTTCTATTCCGTGCTGCCAGGGTGGCCGGCCCTCACGCCCGGCTTTCGGCGCATCGCCCGATTCGCGCCGCTCGTGGGGGCCGTGATCGGCGGGCTGGAGGCCGGGGTGTGGTGGCTCACGGCCAGCTGGCTTCCCCCGGAAGCCCGGGCGGCCCTGGTGCTGGTGCTGGGGTTGGCGTTGAGCGGTGGCCTCCATGCCGACGGTGTCATGGACACGGCGGATGGTCTGGCGGCCGGAGAACGGGCCCTCGCGGCCATGGAGGACAGCCGTGTGGGGGCGGCTGGGGTGCAGGCCTTCGTACAGCTGCTGCTGCTCAAGTTCGCCGGCCTGGTCTGTCTGGCGGTTTTGCCGGCGGCAGCGGCCGCCCTTGCCATCGTGAGCACGGCCTGGAGCGCCCGGATCGCGCCCCTGCTCGCGATCCGGGAGTTCACCTATCTGCGGGAGGGGGGCACCGCCGGGTTCCATCGCCGCCATCGGCGCGGCCTGGGGCGCGAGCTCGTTCCGGCTCTGCTGCTGGCGCCCCTGCTGCTGGCCGGGTTGCCGGTCACCTGGCCCTCACCGGCTGCGGCGCTCTGGGCCCTGGGCCTCTCCCTGTTGCCGGTGCTGCTCGTGCCCCGCTGGATCGGGCACCGCTTGGGGGGGCACTGCGGTGACAGCTACGGCGCCTGCGTGGAGTGGTGTGAGGCCCTGGGGCTCCTGGTCATGGGGCTGGTGGCGCGGGCGGCAGCGTGAGCCGGAAGGCATTGCCCAGTTCCGGCAGGGAGGCATCCACGGCGGCCGGCGGGATGATCAACTCCAGCTCGCCGTCCAGGCTGCGGGCCAGTTCGCGGGCCAGGGCCAGCCCCAGGCCGCTGCCGGGCAGGGAATCGCCGCGGCTGCCGCGCACCCCTCTCGCGAAGATGGCGACCCGTTCCGCTTCGGGGATCTCCGGACCGCCATCCCACACGGTGAGCATCCAGCCACCGGCGGTTCGATCGTCGCCTCGGCAGTGCAGGCCGAGGGCGCAACCGGGCGGGCTGTAGCGGAAGGCGTTCTCCAGCAGGTTGGCCACGATTTCAGCCACCGCTCCCGCATCCCCAGCCCACTGGGGCAGGCCCTCAGGGGGGTGCCAGGAGCGCCCCTGAAGGGCGGCAGTGGCGGCGGCCCTGCCCAGCAGGGGTTCCAGGGTGGGGGCCAGGGGGGCCCGGCTGCCGCTGGACAGCGGCGGCAGCAGCAGTGGAGTGGGTGTGGCGGCTGCACCAAGCAGGGGCGTGTCCTCACCAAGGCGATCCAGCGCTTCCACGAAGCGGTTGAGCTGCTTCTGTTCCGCCAGCAGCCCCTCCACCAGTTCCCGGTGGGGACTGTCCGGCCCGAGGCGGCGCAGCAACAGCTGGGTGAACGTGCGAAGCGCTGCCAGAGGGTTGCGGAGCTGGTGCAACAGCAGCTTCAGTTGCTCGCGCTGTCGATCGAGCTCGGCCTGCAGCCGCTGCTGCTCCAGATCCAGGCAGAGGGCTTCGGTGAGACACAGAGCCACAGCCTGCAGCCTTCGGCTGAGCGGTGCTGGCCATGGCACCACTGTGCATTCCACCTGCAGGGCCCCCAGCAGCACCTCCTTGTGGCGCAGCGGTAGCCAACGCCGCTGTTCAGCGGGCTGACGCATCGGGCTGTCCGGTCCGACGGTGGGAAGGGCCGGGTTGTGGCCAGGCCATTGGCCGATCGGGATCAGATCAGGTGGTCGTCCATCGTCCGCCTGTGCCACGTAGACGACCAGGGAGCGCAGGTTTTCGCAGTCTGCGAACTGGGCCAGCTGGAACCGTAACAGGGTCAGAAACCGCTCCGATACAGGCATCTGCTGCCGTCGGCCGATCTGGCCTCAATTTTTTTTGCGTGAACGGCGGGAAATCCGAAAAAAAGTCTTAAAGTTCACGGAGCAATCGATTGATTGCAGCCCGTGAGTGCCCGTCCCATCAGGGCCTTGCTGCCGACCTCTTCTCCTGACCTTCGTTGCGTTCCTACGCGGCGAAGGCTACACCAGAAGTAGCTGTCTCCTCGCGACCGGCCCTTTGCCGGTCTATACCAGCTTTCAAGGTCCGCCACGAGGTCTCCAGCGGAATCCCTCAAGGATTCGGCTGCGTCCCCCCCCTGTAGCGCGCTAAGCGGTTTTCAGCGCCTCTCCACAACCTCTCCTCCTCGACTCCCTCTCTGAGGGATTTTCTCCATGTCCAAGAAGCGCAAGCGGATCAGCCGCCGCCGCCTCGCCGGTCAACGGGTGCTTGCCCATGTGGCCACCTACAACCTGGAAACCGGTTCCCACAAGCCTGTGACTGCCGCCCGCCGTTACATCGCCGAGACCGGGATCGCCGCGCCGGCGATCCTCAATGTGCGACGCAACGAGCACACCACCGATCGCTTCTTCTGGGGCGAAAAGGGACTGTTCAGCGCCCAGTACGCCGAGGAGAATCACTTCCTCTTCCCCACCCTGCGCGCCATCGTCGACCGCATCGGTGAAGACGTGCTGTTCGAGGGTCTTGAAGCCCTCGCTTCCGACGACTGGGAGGAAATGGAGGAGTACGAATACGCCTTCGTCTGAGCGCTGGCTCAGGCCAGGCAGGTCCGGACGAAGCTGGCGATCTCCGGCAGAACCGTCGCATCGATGGTGTGCCCACCGCTGAAGGGCAACAGCCTCGCTTCCCGGCCTGCCTGGTGAAGCTGCTCCAACAGGGCCTCACTTGCGGCGTAGGGCACCACCGGGTCCTGGCGGCCGTGGCTGAGCAGCACTGGCGGCCGGTGGGTCTGGAGCGCCGGTGCCCAGCCCTGATGGGGGTAGCCGCTGCAGGCCACGATCCCTGCCAGCGGCAGCTCGCCGCCCACATCCATCGCCATCGCCCCACCCTGGGAAAACCCCAGGAGCACGGTTCGGTCCAGGGGCACGCTCGAGCCCAGCTCGATCAGCCGTGAGCGCAGGGAATGGCGGGCGGTGGGCAGTTCATCCCAGTCGATCGGCTGGAGGCTGTACCACTGCCGTCCCAGACCACTGGGATGAACCATCGGGGCTCGCAGCGCCACCACGCTCACCTGGGGACCTACCAGCAGATCGGCCAGATCCAGCAGATCGTCGGCATCGGCCCCCCAGCCGTGCAGCAGCACCAGCCGCGTCCCAGAGATCTCGGGTCCCCGCCGCAAGACCTGGTCGTTGTCCTGCAGGATCTGGCCCATCGGGGTTCCGGGTGACTGCTGCTTAGGTTGGCGCTCAGCTTCCCCCTGCCGCATCCATGGCCCCTACCGCGTTGTTGAGCGTCTCCAACAAGCAGGGTCTGTTGCCGCTGGCCAAAGGATTGCTCCACTCCGGCTACAGGCTGATCTCCAGCGGTGGGACGGCTTCCGCTCTGGCCGAGGCCGGGATTCCGGTGGTCCGCGTTGCTGAGCACACAGGGGCACCGGAAATTCTGGGTGGTCGCGTCAAGACGCTCCACCCCCGGATCCATGGCGGCATCCTCGCCAGGCGATCGGATCCATCTGATCAGGCCGACCTGGCGGGTCAGGGGATTGAACCGATCGCGGTGGTGGTGGTGAACCTGTATCCCTTCCGGGAGACGGTGGCCGATCCGGCTGTGGCCTTTGAAACGGCCATCGAAACCATCGACATCGGGGGGCCGGCGATGGTGCGTGCCGCCGCCAAGAACCATCAGGATGTGGCGGTGCTCACCAGCCCTTCCCAGTACGAGGGGTTCCTGGCCGCCCTGAGGGCGGATGCTGTGGATCTCGAGCTGCGGCGCTCCCTGGCCCTGGCGGCGTTTCAGCACACCGCCGCCTACGACGCCGCGATCAGCAGCTGGCTGGCGTCCAGGCTGGGCGATGGAGCGCCTGGGGGCGTGGCCTCGGATTCGGCCGAACCGCTCGCACTCTCCCTACCGCTGCGCCAGACCCTTCGGTATGGCGAAAATCCCCACCAACCGGCCCGCTGGTACGGCGCCGCCGGGGCAGGCTGGGGACATGCCCGCCAACTTCAGGGAAAGGAACTCAGCTACAACAACCTGATCGATCTCGACGCCGCTCTGGCCACGGTGAGGGAGTTCGGCTACGGACCCGCAAGCCAGCCTGCAGCGGTGGTGGTGAAGCACACCAACCCCTGCGGCCTTGCGGTGGGCCGGGATGCATCGGAAGCGCTGGAGCGGGCCCTCGACGCCGACCGGGTCAGCGCTTTCGGGGGAATTGTGGCCTTCAACCAGCCCGTGGATGTCAGCACCGCGCGTCTGCTCACCGGGCTGTTCCTGGAATGTGTGGTGGCCCCCGGCTTTGATGCCGAGGCCTGCAGCCACCTGGCGGCCAAGCCGAACCTTCGTCTGCTGGCGCTGTCCCCTGAGGCCATCGCCAAGGCCGGGCGCCAGCAGCTGCGTTCGATCCTGGGCGGGGTGTTGCTGCAGGAGCCTGACGACGAGCCGGTGCTGGAAGGACCCTGGCAGGTGGTGAGCCGGCGTCAGCCCAGCGCAGAAGAACGGGAGGATCTTCGCTTCGCCTGGAAACTGGTGCGTCATGTGCGCTCCAATGCCATCGTGGTGGCCAGCAAGGGGCAGAGCCTGGGCGTGGGAGCCGGTCAGATGAACCGCGTGGGTTCAGCGCGCCTGGCTCTGGAGGCCGCCGGTGAGAAAGCACGCGGGGCCGTGCTGGCCAGTGATGGCTTCTTCCCCTTTGACGACACCGTCCGTCTGGCGGCCAGCCATGGCATCACGGCCGTGATTCAACCCGGAGGAAGCGTCCGTGACGCCGACTCCGCCGCCGCCTGTGACGAACTGGGGTTGGCCATGCTGGTGACGGGGCGGCGCCACTTTCTGCACTGAAGCGCCGGCCGTCACCGCCCAGCTGGGGTGGTGAGCAGTAGCTTCGTCCCAGTTGTCTCGCCCATACGCCAGTTCGATGCCCGAGTCACTTGCCTACAGCCTCAATTTCCTGCACCCGCTGCTGATGTGGGCGCTGCTGGGGCTGTCCGCCTACGCCCTGTCCCTCGGCATCCAGGCGAAGAAAACGCGTACGGCTGATGCCGAAACCCGCAAACAGCTGATCAAGGGGCAATTCGCCAAGCGCCACTTCCTGATCGGGGGCCTGATGCTGGCCCTGATGGTGATCGGCACCTTCGGAGGCATGGCGGTCACATACCTCAACAACGGCAAGCTGTTTGTGGGCCCCCACCTGCTGGTGGGTATCGGCATGACCTCCCTGGTGGCGCTGGCCGTGGCCCTGGTGCCGCTGATCCAGCAGGGCAACCTCGTGGCCAGGAAGGCCCACGTGGGTCTGAACATGCTGATGATGACGCTGTTCCTTTGGCAGGCCGTCACCGGTATGCAGATCCTCAACAAGATCTGGGAGAACCGGCCAGCTTGAATCACAATGAGCCTCCCTCAACAGCGCTTCGGTGCCAGTCAGGTCTCGTTTTAAGCCATGCTCTCCACCTTTCTGCGTAGCCCCACCTATGACTGGCTGGTTGTCGGTAGCAATGGCTCGATTGGCAGCGAAATCACCCATGGTCTGAGCAAATCATTCGGGAAAGACCAGATCAGTTTTGTTTTTCAATGTGCTCACTCACGCCATCAATTCAGTGAGGCGTGCCAGACACTCTTGCGCAACCATTCGATGGGGGGTCCGCTGAGGGTGATCTTCAGTGCTGGCCGAGGGGGGTTTTCACTCGACACTGAGAGTGCTCTTCAGCAGAAACTCGAGTTTGAACAATTCTGCCGCTCTTTAACAAGTTGGAGATCATTGGACAGGTTTGTCCTGATCTCTTCGCTTGGTGCCCATTGCTCCCAGATTCAATCCCCATATCAGGAGTTGATTTTTGCCAAGGAGCAATCTGTGTTGGAGCATTTTGGGCAGCAGGGTTTAATTCTGCGGCTGCCAAGTATGTATGGATGGAACCGGCACGCCCAAAGGTATCATGGGCTGATTGGGATCTTGTTGAGGCAGCTGAGGCAGCGTTTGCCGGCAAATGTTTATGCCCGGATGGAAACAAGGCGTAACTATCTATCTGTTAATGGTCTTGTGTCTACGCTTATCAGCCAAAGCGTGCAAGGCCCGGTTCTTGGCCGTCGCGGAATTGTAAACATTCAGGCGGCGACCAATCTTTCCATCTTTGACGTCTGTGCAAGCTTTTTTCGTGCCACGCGTCACCGGCCGGTCTTAAGGCTGCTACGTCCGCTTGGTGTTGATGCGGAGCACCACTTCCCAAGCCTTGTGGGGGATGCTAGCGTGGCAATTAATGATAGCGTTGAAGCCTGGATAAAATGGCAGTGGAGGCAGTCATACCGCGCGTTACAGTCGTAGTTCCTGTTTATGCAGGCAGGGATACGCTTCCGCGGCTGATTGATCGTTGCGAGAGGCTTCGAGCGGGCGAGGGCGATTTGCCGGCTGGCGTGCTCACCGAGCTCATCTTTGTGTGTGACGAGCCCATTGATGACTCAGAGTCGTTGCTTCTTTCTCAAAGCGAATCGCGAAGCTGGATTCACGTGGTTTCGCTAGCTCGCAACGGTGGTCAGCATCTGGCAACAGCTGTTGGTATTCTCTATTCTACGGGCGACTGGATTCTCACGATCGATGAGGATCTCCAGCACCCTCCTGAGCTGCTTGGTAAAGCTTTGGAGGTGGCCTTGCGTAGCAGCTTGGATGTTCTGTTTGTGAAGTCGCAGCGGAAGATTCATGCCCATAGTCTTTATCGCGATGCGACCTCGAGGGCCAGCAAGCTGCTGATGCGCTTCTTTACCAGAGAGGACTATTCTGAAATTTCTAGCTTTCGCCTTATTCGCGGAGAGATCGGGCGGGCCGTCTCTAATTGCGTGGATGCTAAGCTCTACTTTGATGCGGCATTATTTGCAGCAACGAGCAGGCTTAGGAGGGGTGTCTTCTACGCCAGTTATGAAGACTCAAGGCAGGGCGGGGGCAGTGGCTATAGCTTGCCTAAGTTGATTCGTCACTACGGGCGCTTCATTATTTCGGCCGAATTCAGCGGTCTTCAGTTCTTGTATTCGCTAGGCCTTCTTGTGGCTGTTCCGTTGTTTGTTTTTATGATTGGCTTGTTAGTGCTGGGCTTGCTCCAAGGTGTTCAGCAGTTTGCTCCTGGCTGGTTGAGTTTGTTTGCCATCGAGCTAGTGCTGGTCATGTTTGTTGTTGGTTTCGGGGTCTACAGCGTCAAATTGATTTCCGTCTTGTTTTTCCGCTCCACGGGGCTTCCGCCCTTTCTCGTGATCGACAGGCAGCTGGACCGAGCTCATCTGGAGTATCTGCAACCGATCAACTCAATAAGTCACTGAAGCTGTGACTCATGGTCGTTGGCGATATTCGGTTCTAGTTAATCCCTAGGCGTTTTCGGCTGGTTCCGCTGTCAACATATACTGACCCCCAAGGGGGCACCAGGGAAGCCAGTCCTCACACGCTTTATACTTGGACAGAGTAGGTGGTACGAAGGTAATGTATCGCTTTTGCACGTTGTCCCATCCTGAAGATTTGAGCAAGGCGCGCCCTTGACTGGCTCTGATCAGGGTGACTCCCTCGTCGAAGGGGCAATCGCGAACTGTTTTGAGGGTTAGGGGGTTCAGAGGGTTGTGCTCGAAGATGGCAATCTTCCCAGTGGGAGAACAGCGATGCCTGAGGGACTGCAGCACAGCTGAATGCTGGTCGCACTCAATGTGATGCAGAACGCAACTTATGACGATGAGATCGAAGTTGCCAATGGAAGGGTCTGCGTTGAAGTCTGCAAGAGGGATCAGCCTGGTGTTGATATCTTTATGTTCTTGGGCTGCTATGTCTAGGCTTTTTGTTGAGGGGTCAACACCTGTGATTCGCGCTTTGGGAAAGGCGAGGTGCAAGGGGCGCACGGCCATGCCAATCCCGCAGCCAAAGTCGAGAATTGAATGAACGGCCAGGGGGTCAGGAAGGGCTCTACGTAGGTGGTGGGCTTTTTGTCTGGCGAAAAAGGTTAAATCGGAGCCTGGGCTGGTGCCTGTATGCTTGGCAAGGAGGTTTTTATATTCTTCAGAGTAATTGTCAAAGTAAGCCATCTGTATCATACTGGTTTTGCCCAGTATGATACAGATATAAGCACTTGCTCTGGGTGTTCCAGATTGTTGCGGCCTTCCTAGAACCGAGCCCGTCGGCGCGGTGGGCATTCCAGGCCGTGGCTGGCGTGGAAATCCTCCTGTACCTTCCAGGTGAGACGGCGCGAGATCTGGCGCACGATCTGTCGCAGCAGGTGATCACCACTGCTCTGCACCAGTGCTGAAGGGAGCATGGTGATCACTCCGGGAAGCTGGATCCAGACACTCAGATCCAGGTCCCAGATCACCTCGGTGCTGGCCTCATCATGGGCCTCCAGGCGCAGAGAGGCATTGAATTCCACGTCATACAGGCTCTCCAGTGCGGTTTCCGGCTGTCCCGAAGGTACCGTGATGATGCGGTAAACCCCCGCGGCCTGAGGGAGCAGCTCAAGGCCGATGGTGGGCTCCACCTCAAAGCCGAAGTTGCCGAAGCGCCCCAGGGTGAGCGCGTAGCCCTGGGGACCCAGGGGGCGCACCGTCATCGGGGAGGCACAGCGCCGGAACCAGCCCTCGTGGTGATCCAGATAGTGGCGGACAACCGTGGCCGGCGCCTGCATCTCCATCAAGTCGGAGAAGGCGCTGGCATAACAGCGGACCCGGGGGTCGTCTCCATGACGGAGCAGCTGGTGGTGCGAGGACGTCAGCGGATCAGTCGCCGAGGGAAGAGAGGAGAGCTGGCTTGGCGAAAGGGTGGACAATGGCAGAGAACCCCCAAGCCCTGAAGGCCAAATCTTGACTCAATGTAAAGCCAGGGATGGCTCGCTCAGCCCGATCAGTTTCTGAATCACCTCTTCCACCACCCGGTCGGGGGTGGAGGCACCGGAGGTGATGCCCACGCGGATCTGGCCTTCCGGGAGAAAGGGCGCCTCCCTGGTCAGCTCCCCTCCCAGGGGTTTGTGCTCGATGCTGTTCCCGGGGCCGATCCGCTCGGGCCTGTCGATGTGGAACGAGCGGATGCCGCGGCTGATGGCGATCTCCTGCAGATGGGTGGTGTTGGAGGAGTTGTAGCCCCCGATCACCACCATCAGATCCAGTGGCTCGTCCACCAGCGCGAACATGGCGTCCTGGCGCTCCTGGGTGGCGTCGCAGATCGTGTTGAACGCCACGAAGTGGTCGTTCAGCTCGGTGGGACCGAAGCGCTGCAGCATCGTGCGTTCGAACAGCTTGCCGATTTCCTCGGTTTCGCTCTTCAGCATGGTGGTCTGGTTGGCCACACCTACCCGCACCAGGTCGCGGTCGGGGTTGAAGCCAGGTGAGCAGGCCTTGGCGAACCGCTCCATGAACGCCTCTCGGTTGCCATGGCCAAGGATGTAGTCGCAGACCACCTGGGCTTCCGTGAGGTCGAGCACCACCAGGTAGGTACCCGCAAAGGAGCTGGTGGCCAGGGTTTCCTCGTGCTTCACCTTGCCGTGGATGATCGAGGTGATCGCATGCTTCTTGTGCTTTTCCACGGTGTTCCACACCTTCGAGACCCAGGGGCAGGTGGTGTCCACAATGTGACAACCACGCTCGCTCAGGAGCTGCATCTCCTGCACTGTGGCTCCGAAGGCCGGCAGGATCACCACATCGCCGCTGGCGACCTCTGAGAAATCCTTCACACCGCCCTCCACCGGGATGAAGTGAACATCCATCTCGAGCAGATGGGTGTTCACCGAGGGGTTGTGAATGATCTCGTTCGTGATCCAGATCTTTTCGCTGGGGAAATGGCGGCGGGTTTCGTAGGCCATGGCCACGGCGCGCTCCACTCCCCAGCAGAAACCGAAGGCCCCGGCGAGGCGCACGGTGAGTCGGCCCTGTTGCAGCACGAGGCCGTTCCCCCGCAACCTGGCGACAAGATCGCTCTGGTAGGCGGTCTGCAGGGTGCCGGCCACCTCCTCCCCCAGCCCGAAGCCCCGGCGGTTGTAGTGCTCGGAGTGGTGCAGGGAGCGCTTGAACGCGCGGGTATCCACGGCAGGGAGCACGGCGGATCCCGACTCTATGAGGACCGCTTGCCAGGCTGACTGGTGGGCTGTTGCCTTCCTGACGGTGGAGATGGGGGAGGTCCAGGCCCTGCCCGGGAAGATCGCTGCGTCGTTTGAGCCCTACCCCTGGGTCGAGCGGCTGGTGGTGCTCGCTGAGTGCGGTTCCACCGTGGCGAGCCCCAGCCAGCTGACGCATGCCGCCTCGAACCGGTAGCGGCAGGGCAGCACCTCCACCCCCCTGGCCAGCGCCTCGCGGAACAGCTCGCCATAGGCGGGGTCGGCCGCATCCCCGGGTGCGAAGCGCCTCACGTCTTCCCGGCTGAGGCACGGAAGCAGCACGGCCCGAGCCTCCGGCAGCAGGGCCATCAGTTCTTTCAGGTGTTTCTGCCCCCGCTCGGTCACGGTGTCGGGGAACAGGGCCAGGTCGCCGGCCGTCCAGGTGGTGTTCTTCACCTCCACGTACACCGGTCGTGGGTCGACCGCTCCCTCGGCAGGGGTGAGCAGCAGGTCGATCCGGCTGCGCCGGCCCTCGCCGTAGGGAACCTCGGCCCTGATCGCGCCGATCGGGCCCAGCCAGGGCTCCAGCAGCCCAGCCTCGATCGTGGCCCGCACCAAGGTGTTCGGCAGTGCCGTGTTGATCCCCACCCAGATCGGTTCCCCGCCCGCACCGGTCACTTCGGCCTGCTCCCAGGTGAACGCCAGCTTGCGAGCAGGGGAAGGGGCGTGGCGCAGCCGTACCCTCCCGCCGGGGATCAGCACCCCAGTCATCGGGCCGGTATTCGGGCAATGGGCCGTGACCACGGATCCGGGGGCCTCACCTCCCGGGCTGGGTTCAAGCAGCTCCACATCCGCCAGGAACCGCTTGTAGCGCTTCAACAGCCGGCCCTCGAGCATCGGGCCGACCGGCAGAACCGATAGGGCCATGGCTGGTAGCGGGGCGGCTGGCGGCCATCCTGCTCCTCGCCATACTGCCGCTCGACCCTCGGGGCCTCCAGCCCGACCCGGATGGCCAGCCCACCCCGCTCGCGCTCCCTTCAGCGCATCGCGATGATCGTGGCGCTGGCCACCGGCCTCAGCAAAGTGGCCGGCCTGGTTCGCCAGCAGGTGATCGCGGCCGCCTTCGGTGTGGGCGTGGCCTACGACGCGTACAACTACGCCTACGTGCTGCCGGGATTTCTGTTGATTCTGCTGGGCGGGATCAATGGACCCTTCCACAGCGCCATGGTGAGTGTGCTCGCCCGTCGCGACCGTCGGGAGGGCGCCCATGTGCTGGCGGCCATCAACACCCTGGTGGGTGCGGCGCTGCTGGTGGTGACGGTGCTGATGCTGTTGGCTGCCGATCCCCTGATCGATCTGGTGGGGCCCGGCCTCGATCCGCAGCGGCACGCCATCGCCGTGCTGCAGCTGCGCTGGATGGCCCCGATGGCCCTGCTGGCCGGCCTGATCGGCCTTGGGTTTGGCGCTCTCAACGCCGCCGATGTGTTCTGGCTGCCCTCGGTGAGCCCTCTGCTCTCCAGCCTGGCGGTGATCGCCGGGATCGGAGTGCTGTGGTGGCAGCTCGGCAGCGGCATCACCAGCAGCGCTGCGGTGTTGGCGGGTGCCGTGGTGCTGGCCGGAACTACCACCCTCGGAGCCGTTCTGCAGTGGCTGGTGCAGCTGCCGGCCCTGGCCCGGCAGGGACTCCATCAGTTCCGCCTGGTGTGGGACTGGCAACACCCGGGAGTTCGCGAGGTGCTGCAGGTGATGGGGCCGGCCACCTTCGCCTCCGGGATGCTCCAGATCAACGTGTTCGTTGACCTCTTCTTCGCCTCCGGCATCGTGGGCGCTGCGGCGGGTCTGGGCTACGCCAACCTGCTGGTGCAAACACCGCTGGGGTTGATCTCCAACGCCTTGCTGGTGCCGTTGCTGCCGGTCTATGCCCGGCTTACGGCCGTGGAGGATCGCCCCCGCCTGATCGCTCGGATTCGTCAGGGCCTGATGCTCTCCAGCGCGTCGATGCTGCCTCTGGGGGCGCTGATGGTGGGCCTGGCTGGCCCAATCGTCGATCTGATCTACGAGCGGGGCGCCTTTGATGCGGCGGCCGGCGATCTGGTGGAAAACCTGCTGATGGCCTACGGCGTGGGCATGGGGGTGTACCTGGGCCGCGATGTGCTCGTGCGGGTGTTCTACGCCCTCGGGGATGGCAACACGCCGTTCCGGCTGTCGATGGCCGGCATCGGACTGAATGCGCTTTTCGACTGGCTGCTCGTGGGTGCCCCCACCCCCTGGGGTCTGCAGCTTCCAGGCCTGAATTTCGGTGCCCCGGGGCTGGTGCTGGCCACGGTGGGGGTGAATGTGTTCACCTGCGGCGCCCTGCTCTGGGTGCTGCATCGCCGCCTGGAAGGGTTGCCGCTGCAGGCCTGGAGCCGTGACACCCTGCTGCTGCTGCTCGCGGCGTGCCTCGGGGGTCTGCTGGCCTGGTGGTTGGCCCAGGAGCTGGATTGGCCCCGGAATCTGGCCGGGCTGCTGCTGCGCCCGACCCTGAGCGGAGCTCTGGGGATGGCCCTGTTCGCTGTGGTGGCTTCAGCGAGCGGTGTGCCGGAGGCCCGGCAGATGCTCACCCAGCTGGCGACTCGGATTCGTCGGAGTTGAGTCGCACCCGGCGCTCCTCGCGCACCTGCAGAGGGATCTCCAGATGGGAGCGGCCGATCATCTGGGGTCCGCCCACCGAAAAGATCCTGGCCTCGATTCCGAATTCGCGGAAGGCCGTTTCCAGTTCATGGATCAGCACCTTCTCCACCTGGGCTTCTGCGTCCACAACCCGGCCGATCAGCCGCCCACCGAGCTTTCCCATGCGCTGACGCACCACCTCGCGGGCGTTGGTGACCTCGATCAGCAGCACGCGTAACCCCTGATATGGGCACAACCCTATCGGCAGAAGGTTTCCAGCACATCCTCCAGATCCCGCAGCTGTCCGGCCGGCACCAGCCTGGCCAGGGGAAGCCGCAGGCTGCCGGCCCCGATCGGCACCTGAACCGCCTCGAGAGCCTGGCGTGCAGCCACCCCGGCACCCTGATCGAGCCGCGAAGCACACTCGATGGCCAGGGTCTGGGCCAGACCGGCATCGCCGAGATACAGGTGCCACCCGGCAACCTGCAGAAAGAGCCGGTCGGCCAGGGCCACTTCCAGCTCGCGGAGATCGGCGGCGCTCAGGGTCATCTCACTGCAGTCCTCAGCTTTCGGGAGAAGGACGCAGGGCCACCACCGCTCCCCCATGCAGCAGCAGCAGCAGCAGCCAGAGCAGGGTCAGCCAGCTCAGGTGCTCCCACGGATGCCGCAGTTCCTCCACCACCCAGAGGCCGCTGTTGATGGCGGCAAAGAGGGACGCATGCAGGGTGAGGTTCACGATCCGCTCGAAATGCCGGAAACGAGGGTCGTCGGGGTTGGCTGGGCCATACCAGCGGATCGGCATGGAGGCGCGGGAATCCTTCCCCATGATCATGCCCCGTTCCAGGCGCTGATCGTTCGGTGGTTGACGGAAGGTCCCCCTTTGCGCTGAGAATGGCGAAGGCCAGCCCGGACTGTGCCATGCGCCTGTAGCTCAGCGGATTAGAGCATCTGACTACGGATCAGAGGGTCGGGAGTTCGAATCTCTCCAGGCGCGTCATCACCGAGGGTTGTCCGGACACACACACAGTTCCGGCCGTGGGTGTCTCACCGGGCTTCCTTACGATTCGGCTTGATCGAGAATCCGCCGCTGTCATGGCCGAGCCGGGAACCGCCCCCATCAACACCGCCCTGGCGTCGGCCGACCCGCTGATCGCGGCGCTGATCGATCGGGAACTCGAGCGCCAGCAAACCCACCTGGAGCTGATCGCCTCCGAGAACTTCGCCTCCCGCGCCGTGATGGAGGCCCAGGGTTCGGTGCTCACCAACAAGTACGCCGAGGGTCTGCCGTCCAAGCGCTACTACGGCGGCTGTGAGCACGTGGATGCGATCGAGGAGCAGGCGATCGAGCGCGCCAAGCAGCTTTTCGGTGCCGCCTGGGCCAATGTGCAGCCCCACAGCGGGGCTCAGGCCAACTTCGCCGTGTTCCTGGCGTTGCTCCAGCCCGGCGACACGATCATGGGGATGGATCTCAGCCATGGCGGGCACCTCACCCACGGTTCGCCCGTGAACGTGAGCGGCAAGTGGTTCAAGGCGGTGCACTACGGCGTCGATCCCGACACCCACCAGCTGAACTTTGAGAGCATCCGACAGCTGGCGCTCCAGCACCGGCCGAAGCTGATCGTCTGCGGTTATTCCGCCTATCCGCGCACCATTGATTTCGCTGCCTTCCGCGCCATCGCCGATGAGGTGGGCGCCTATCTGCTGGCCGACATGGCCCATATCGCCGGCCTGGTGGCCGCTGGCGTGCACCCCAACCCGGTGCCTGTCTGCGATGTGGTCACCACCACCACCCACAAGACCCTGCGGGGCCCCCGCGGCGGCCTGATCCTCTGCCGCGACGCCGAATTCGCCCGGCAGTTCGACAAGGCCGTGTTCCCCGGCAGCCAGGGCGGTCCGCTGGAGCATGTGATCGCCGCCAAGGCGGTGGCCTTCGGTGAGGCCTTGCAGCCCAGCTTTCGCACCTACGCCGAGCAGGTGGTGGCCAACGCCCAGGCGCTGGCTGCACGGATCCAGGAGCGCGGCATCGCTGTGGTGAGCGGCGGTACCGACAACCACCTCGTGTTGCTGGATCTGCGCAGCATCGGCATGACCGGCAAGGTGGCCGATCTGCTGGTGAGTGATGTGCAGATCACGGCCAACAAGAACACCGTTCCCTTCGACCCCCAGTCGCCTTTCGTGACCAGTGGCCTGCGCCTGGGAACCGCAGCCATGACCACCCGGGGTTTTGATGAAGACGCGTTCCGCACGGTGGCCGACGTGATCGCCGACCGTCTGCTCAACCCTGAGGACATCGCCATCGAGAAGCAGTGCCGGGACAGGGTTGCCTCCCTCTGCGAGCGCTTCCGCCTCTATTCCGCCGAGCGTCAGCTCCAGCACGTCTGAGGGTGGCGGGGGCCCGTAACGTGGTGCCCAAAAGCCCTTTCCAGTGAACCTCGCCTACAGCCCCAACGCAGCGGCCCTGCTGACGCTGCTGATGGCTGCGGTGATCACGGCAGTCGTGGTGCCGTTGGTACGGCGGTTGGGCTTGCGTTTCGGTCTCACCGACACGCCTGATCCCCGCAAGCAGCACTCCACCCCGATGGTGCGGCTTGGAGGCATCGGGATCGTGGTGGGCTTCAGCATGGCGCTGGCCATCACCTGGGGCTTCGGTGGGTTTGCGGAACTCCCCATGGCCAAGGATCAGCTGATCTGGACCACCCTGGGCGGCTCGCTCTGTTTTTTCCTGGTGGGTCTGGCCGACGATCTCTTCGCCCTTTCGCCCTTCCCGCGCCTGGCCATTCAGCTGGCGGTCGCCATGGCGGTCTGGAGCCAGGGCGTGCGCATCGGAACGATCGAGCTGGCGGCCCTCGGAGGCCAACCCGCAGTGCTGGTGTTGCCCCAGTGGCTCAGCCTGCTGGGAACCGTGCTTTGGCTGGTAGGCATCACCAATGCGATCAACTGGCTGGATGGCCTGGATGGCCTCGCCGCCGGGGTGAGTGGAATCGCAGCCTTCGGCCTGCTCTCGGTGAGCTTCAGCCTCGATCAGGCCGCTGCGGGCCTGCTGGCGGCGGCCCTGGCCGGTGCCTGCCTTGGCTTTCTGCGCCATAACTTCAACCCCGCCCGCATCTTCATGGGGGATGGGGGCTCCTATTTCCTGGGCTTCGCCCTGGCCGCGGTGAGCATCGTCGGACCCGCCAAGGGAATCACCAGCGTGAGCCTGCTGTTGCCGCTGGTGATCCTCTCCCTGCCCCTGGCCGACATGTCAGCCGTGATCTTCGGCCGGGTTCGACAGGGTCGCTCACCCTTTTATCCCGACCGCCGCCATCTGCACCACCGACTGCTGCGGGCCGGTTTCAGTCATCGCCGCACCGTGCTGCTGATCTACGCCTTCACCCAGTGGCTGGCCCCCCTGGCGCTGGTGGTGGCCAATGCCGAGATGCATCTTCTCTGGCTCACCCTGGCCACCGCGGTCTTGATCGGGGTGGTGGTCTTCGCCCGTCGCCAGCAGCAGTGCGAGGCCAGCGAGCAGGGCGCCTCCGCCGACGAAGCCCCTCCCGATCGATCCTGATCCTCTCGGTCCCCGTGTTGCCCCACCCCGCCATGGTTCCGAGCTGCTCCGAGCGGGCCGCAGCCGCCGAGGTGCTCTGCATCGGCACGGAGTTGCTTCTGGGCAACATCACCAACGGCAATGCCCGCTGGCTGGCCGAGCAGCTGGCCGCTCTCGGAATCCCGCACTTCCGTCAGGCGGTGGTGGGGGATAACCGGGAGAGGGTGATTCAGGCCGTTCGCCAGGCGGCGGCGCGCAGCCGGGTGCTGATCATCACGGGTGGCCTGGGTCCCACCCCGGATGACCTCACCACCGAGGCGATCGCCTCGGCCTTCGGAGTTCGCCTGGTGGAACACCCCCAGGTCTGGGCGGAGATCCAGGCAAGGGCTTCGGCACGTGGCCGTGTCTGCTCCCCGAGCAACCGAAGGCAGGCTCTGCTCCCTGAGGGGGCGGCGCTGCTGCCCAACCCCACCGGCACGGCCCCGGGCATCATCTGGACCCCTGTGACCGGTTTCACCGTGCTCACCTTCCCGGGCGTGCCCAGCGAGATGCAGGCGATGTGGCAGGCCACCGCCGCTCCCTGGTTGCGCCAGGCCGGTCTGGCCCGGGGGGTGTTCGTCAGTCGCCAGCTGCGCTTCTGGGGGATCAGCGAGTCGGCTCTCGCCGAGCAGGTCGCCGATCTGCTGGAGCTCCAGAACCCCACGGTGGCTCCCTACGCCAGCCCTGGAGAGGTGAAACTGCGGATCACGGCCCGCGCTGACTCCGTTCAGGCGGCCGAAGCCCTGGTGTCGCCGGTGGAGGCGGAGCTGCGTCGCCGCGGCGGGGCTCATGTCTATGGGGTCGACGGGCAGTCGCTGGCCGAGGTGGTGCTGGAGCAGTTGCGTCAGCGCGGAGAGACGCTGGCGGTGGCGGAAAGCTGCACCGGAGGCGGTATCGGGGCGGCCCTGGCGGCTGTTCCCGGAGCCTCCGAGGTGTTCCTTGGCGGGGTGATCGCCTACGCCAATGCCGTCAAGCAGGGGCTGCTCGGAGTGGCCGCCGATCTGCTGGCCAGCCATGGCGCCGTGAGCGATCCGGTGGCCGTGGCCATGGCGGAGGGGGCACGCCGCTGCAGTGGCGCCGATTGGGCCATCGCCGTGACAGGCATCGCCGGACCGGGCGGTGGTTCCGCTGAGAAACCGGTGGGGTTGGTTCATATCGCTGTCGCAGGCCCGGATGGTGCCGGGAGCAGCGGGGTGCGCTTCGGCTCAGGCCGCGGCCGGTTGTGGATCCAGCAGCTCACGGTGGGGGAGGGCCTCGACCGCCTGCGCCGCCGCTTGCTCGCCGGTTGAGGAGCGGAGCCTGGGGCGATCGTTCCTACTTGTAAACCACCACATCCACACCGCTGCTGCGCCGCTTCACCAGAACGCCGGTGTCTGCCTCGCCGCGATGCAGTTCCAGGTCGATCTCCTCATCCCCCAGACGCAGGCCCTGGATCTCCAGGAGGTTGATCCGCTCCGGAAGCACCGGGTTGCGGAACAGCACGGTCATGCGACCGGTGCGGCTGTCACGGCCCACCCCCATGCCCGTGATCGCTTCCAGCAGCCCGAAGGGCACGCCACTGGCCCAGGCCTGGGGGCTGCAGGCCACTGGGTAGAGCGTGGGGCCCTCCTCCGGCCTCCGCGGCAATCCGCAGAACAGCTCAGGCAGCCGGGAGAGGGGCATCGCCTTGGCCGCATCGAACAGGCCCATGAGGATGCGCATCGCCCCTCCGGTGTGGCCGTAGCGGGCAAGCCCCAGGGCGATCAGGCTGTTGTCGTGGGGCCAGATCGAACCGTTGTGGTAACTCATCGGGTTGAACCGCTTCTCCCGTTCATCGAGGGTGCGTACACCCCAGCCGTTGAAGCTGGTGGGCTCCAGCAGCTGGCGGGCCACCGCCGCGGCCGTCTCGCGGCTGGCAATACCGCTCCACAGGCAGTGGCCGGCATTGGAGCTGCGCACCTCGCAGGGGCGGCCATGGCCGTCGAGGGCCAGGGCATAGGTGCCAAGCCGCTGGCACCAGAACGCATCGTGGAAACGCCGCCGTAGAACCCTGGCTTCCTCCAGGAGCTGCTCGGCCGCATCCGCTTCACCGAAGGCCTGCTGAATGTGAGCCAGCGACCGTCTTGCGGCGTAGCAATAGGCCTGCACCTCGCACAGGGCGATCGAACCCTCCGCCAGGTTCCCGTCGGCATCGTGGACGGCGTCATCGGAGTCTTTCCAGCCCTGGTTGCGCAGGCCGCCGTGGGCTGCGCAGAGGTAGCGCAGAAAACCATCGCTGGCCCTTCCCTCTGCCTTCTGGATCCAGTCCATGGCAGCCTCCAGGGCCGGGCGCAGCTCGGCCAGGAAGGTGTGATCGCCGCTGCGCAGCAGGTAATCGCCCGCCAGGATCAGGAACAGCGGGGTTGCATCCACGCTGCCGTAGTAGCGGGCGAAGGGCACCTCCCCCAGGGCGGCCATTTCCCCCAGACGAGTTTCATGGAGAATCTTTCCCACCTCCGCATCGCTGGCCGGGTCCTGACGCCTGGCCTGCAGGTCGGCCAGCAGACCCAGGACCCCCCTGGCCAGACGGGGCTCGAACAGCAGCATCTGGCGGGCTGTGATCAGCCCGTCACGGCCAAAGGGACAGCTGAACCAGGGCACCCCGGCGTAGGGGTAAAGACCGTGCGCCAGCTGACTCGACAGCAGATGCAGGTCTGAAAACGACCTCCCGAGCCAGGCGTTGAACGCCGGGTTGTCGGTGTGAACCTCGGCGGCCATCAGGCGCGCGGCCCGAAAGCGCGCCGTGGTGGACTCAAGAGCGCTGTCAAAGAGCTCCTCTGGACTCCCCGATTCCGGGCTGGAGGCGAAATCGAGCGCCAGGCAGATCCGGAGGGACTGGCGTGGTTGGAGGGTCAGTTCCATGGAGAGCTGGCCCTCATCCACGTCCTTCAGCGGACCACTCAGCCTTGCCAGGGTCTGACGGTCAACGGCATCCAGTCCCCGATACACCGCCTCGAGTCCATCGGAGGTGCAGCTACGCACGGTGGCTCCCCGCTGCGGGCGCTGGTAGCCCCGAACCTCGAAGATGTCGCAGAAGTCGGCTTCGATCACCAGACGGATGGGCACCTCCACGGTTTCGTGCCCGTAGCTGATGAAGGTGAGCTGCTGCAGACAGGCGGTGGGGGTGAGCACCGTGGTGCGCTCGAGGTGCACCGTACCGGCGGCGTCGCTCTGGTGACTCACGTGCACCCCGATCTCGCCCCGCTCGGTGGCGCTGAGAACGGCTGGGGCACGATCCCCGAGCAGTAATTCCAGCCGGCTCACGTGGCGGGTGCCGCGGTGGAAGATCCCGGAATCGGGATGGGTGCGCGGACAGATCTCGCCGCGGCCATCGATCATCGCGAAGGTTTCGCCGTCCTTCAGAACGAAGGGGGGCAGCTGATCATGCGGCATGCAGGAACGGTCCGAGGGGATCGATGCGAGGTGGGCAACGCAGGGAGCGTTCGCTTCTGGCCTGGATCTGGTGCAGGTAGAGGCGTTCGTAGTCGGCAGCCTGGCGGGCTGAGCTGAAGCGCCGCTCGAAATCAGCGCGAACCGCCGCCCGCTCCAGACGGTCGATACGTCCAAGGGCGGCCACCGCTTCCTCGATGGAGCTCACCAGTTCGCCGTTCACTCCAGGAGTGATCACTTCGGGCGTCGAGCCGTTGCGCCAGGCGATCACGGGCGTGGCACAGGCGTTCGCCTCGATCATCACCAATCCGAAGGGCTCCGGCCAGTCGATGGGGAACAGAAGGGCCAGGGCATGGCCCAGCAGCTCCTGCTTGCCGGCATCATCCACCTCGCCGATGAACTCCACCAGGGGGTTGCCCCTGATGAGCGGTGCGATCGTGCTCTCGTAATAGGGCTGATCCACCGCGTCGATCTTGGCAGCCACCTTCAGGGGCAGGCCGACGGCGGTGGCGATGGCGATCGCCCGATCCAGCCGTTTCTCCGGCGACACCCGGCCGATGAAGGCCAGATACTCCTGAGGCTCATTCACGGCCTGATACAGATCGAGCGGCAGCCCGTGGTGGACGGTGGCCAGCCAGTTCGCCTGCGGGAGAGGTTCCCGCTGGGCATCGGAAATCGATACCAGCGGGATCGCGGCAAACTGATGGAACAGCGTGCGCTTGTCTGCGGCATCCAGGGGCCCGTGCATCGTGTTCAGATGGGCCACCGGCAGGCGGTTCAGCAGCGGGTAGTGGAGATGGCCGGTGTGAAAGTGGAGCACGTCGAACCGGTCGAGCTGCTCGGCAACCTGATCGAGCTGGATCAGCTCCTGCACCATGGGATCCCCGCTGTAGCCCGCCAATCTGAGGGCCCTGGGCACACAGGCATGGAGTTCGGCGCTGCTCACTGAGTCGCCGCTGGCGAACAGGGTGACGTCATGACCGCGACGGACCAGCTCCTCCGTGAGGTAGTGGACCACCCGTTCGGTTCCCCCGTAGCGGCGAGGAGGAACGCTTTCGTGCAGAGGTGAGATCTGGGCGATGCGCATCTGGGGCGGGTCTGGAGAGCGGGGCTGTACGGTCAGCGTTGGACCGTTGGGGCCGTGGGAACGCGGATTGCCGCGGATTTTCTGAACATCCGCCCCGATCGGCAACCCGGGATCACCGAACCCTGAAACAGCAAGGCCTAGGCTGGAATCGCGCAGTCATGCCTCCGTGAGCGCCGGCACCCTTTACGACAAGGTCTGGGACCTGCACACCGTTGCCGAACTCCCGGGCGGTTCCACCCAGCTCTTCATCGGTCTCCATCTGATCCACGAGGTCACCAGCCCCCAGGCCTTCGCCGCCCTGCACGACCTGGGGCTGACGGTGCGCCACCCCGAACGCACGGTGGCGACCGTCGATCACATCGTGCCGACCACAAGCCAGCAGCGTCCCTTCGCCGATCCCCTGGCCGAGGAGATGCTCAGCACCCTTGAGCGCAACTGCCACGACCACGGCATCACCCTGCACGGCATCGGCAGCGGTCGCCAGGGCATCGTCCACGTCATCGCCCCCGAACTGGGCCTCACCCAGCCGGGCATGACCGTGGCCTGCGGTGATTCGCACACCTCCACCCACGGGGCCTTCGGGGCCATCGCCTTCGGCATCGGCACCAGCCAGGTGCGTGATGTGCTGGCCAGCCAGAGCCTGGCGATGACGAAGCTGCGAGTGCGGCGGCTCTGGGTCGAAGGAGCCCTGCAGCCGGGCGTCTATGCCAAGGATCTGGTGCTGCACATCATCCGCCGCCTGGGGGTGAAGGGCGGCGTCGGCCATGCCTATGAATTCGCCGGTCCCACCATCGCCGCCCTGTCGATGGAGGAGCGCATGACCCTCTGCAACATGGCCATCGAAGGCGGGGCACGGGTCGGCTACGTCAACCCCGATGCCACCACCTACGCCGCCCTGCAGGGTCGGCCGGCGGCACCGACCGGAGAGGCCTGGGAGCGGGCCTTGGACTGGTGGAGCTCCCTGGCCAGCGATGCCGACGCCGTCTACGACGACGAGGTGCGCATCGATGCCAGCGCCATTGCGCCCACGGTCACCTGGG
>JAYKGZ010000054.1:0-18527 GCA_035284925.1 Cyanobacteriota bacterium
TTTTGGCGCGCGATCGCGATCCCTTTCATTTACCTACCCGAGCTCAGGAAGTCTTTGATGTAACAGGTGCGGGGGACACTGTCGTTGCCACTTTGGGGGTCGCCATGGCTGCAGGTCTCCCCTTGCACGATGCAGTGACACTGGCCAATGTTGCAGCTGGTATTGTTGTTTCCAAGCTAGGTACTGCCACTGTTAGTCCCCAGGAGTTGCAGTTTGCCCTGTATCGTGATACTGCAACCTTTAAGCGCGGCATTATTGATGAAGCCTCGTTGTATGCACAGGTCGCTGCGGCTCGTTCTTTAGGCGAACGCATCGTTATGACAAACGGTTGTTTTGACATACTACACCCAGGCCACATCGACTACTTACACAAAGCCCGACAACTTGGTGATCGGCTTATCGTGGCTGTCAATGATGACGCCTCTGTGCAGCGCCTTAAGGGGCCTAATCGTCCTGTCAACTCTTTAGCCAACCGTATGATTATGCTTTCAGCTTTGGCCAGCGTTGATTGGGTTGTGCCGTTTTGTGATGATACCCCCGAGCGCCTTTATTGCCATTTGCTGCCCGATGTCCTGGTCAAGGGAGGCGATTACACAGAAGATCAAGTGGCTGGCGCCGATTGTGTGAAAGCTGCAGGCGGCAAAGTACAGATCATTGACTTTCTCGAGGGCCACTCAACGACCAGTTTTATTCAGCGTATCCGAGAGAACTAGGCATCACCTCCTTTTTGCTTTCTCCCTTGTCAACGTTGTAGGTGCCAGAAGCTATCCTGCTTAGGGCAAACTGTTTTTCCTGGTATGATCGACAGGGGCAGGCAAGATTTCCTCTTTTGGCTATGTTGGCCCCGAGCCTGCTTTTCGGCTTCAGCACTCAAGGTGGTTACAGTTTATTGTCTTATCCTCTTTTGGCTATCCCACAATATGATATGTAGCTTCAAACAGCTGTGAGCTTCCATTTTGCTGGGCTGCTAACCCTGCGGTGCCTTTCAAATTCTTGCGATGTCCACGTCCTGAGTCTTTCTTCCACTTGTTTGTGAACTGTAGGCCGGAGCTTGTTTTGAGATGACAAAGATCCTGCATGTTCCCTACACGTATGCTCCCGATCCAATGGGTGGCACCGAGTACTACGTGCGTTCCCTTGCTGAGCATCTTCAACATTGTGGTTTCTCAAGCACGATTGCAGCACCTGGGTCGAAGAATTCCAGTGGTCTGCAGGGTGGCCTGGAGGTTTACCGGTTTGCAGGCAGTCAATCCCCCGACGCTGCAGCTGAGGGTGTGCCTGACCTGAATGCTGCTTCAGCATTCCAGCAGATCCTTGCAAAGACCAGCCCGAGCATCGTTCATCTCCATGCGCGCTCCGCAGCTGTCTCAGGGTTGCTGTTGGATGCCGCTCGGGCATCTGGTGCCCGCACCGTGGTTACATATCACACCCCAACACTGAGCTGCCTACGTGGCACGATGCTGCTTAATGGCAGTACTCAGTGTGATGGAGTCCTGGATGCGCGCCGCTGTGCTGCCTGCGTCCTTCGTCGCCACGGTGTGATCGACCCTCTACCAGCCGCACTGGCACGACTTCCTGCCAGGCTTGGAGTGAGCCTACAGGCCCTTGGATTGGAGTATGGGCCTTGGCGGGCCCTGCGAATGCGCCAGATCGTGAGCCAGCACATAGCCCGCACCCAACGGTTCCTATCCCTGGCCGATCTTGTGGTCGCCCCATGCCAGTGGGTGGCTGATCTGCTGCTCGCCAACGGGTTATCCCAGGAGAAGCTACGGCTCTGCAGGCAGGGCCTGGCCCATCCGCTACCGTCCAACGAGCCTTCTCGTAAATCTCAAGGACCTACGCTTGCCCTGGGATTCTTCGGGCGCATAGACCCCACCAAGGGCATCGAGGTGTTGCTCCGAGCCCTGCGGTGCATTCCAACAGCGCCTCTTGAGTTGAACATCTACGGCGTGAGCCAGGAGGGGTCTGACAGCTACAGCCTGCAGCTTCAAACCATGGCGCGGGAAGACAAGCGCATTCGGGTTCTGCCAAGTCTTTCATCCGATCAGGTCCTTGCGACCATGGCAGGTCTCGATCTGGTCGTGGTGCCGTCCCTTTGGCTTGAAACAGGTCCACTTGTGGTACTTGAAGCCTTCGCCGCTGGCGTGCCAGTGCTCGGATCGAATCGTGGAGGGATAGCAGAACTCGTTCAGAGTGGGATCAATGGACAATTACTACCTACCGGGGATCACAAGATCTGGTCGGAGACCCTTTCGAGCCTAGCCGCTAATCCACAGATCGTGAAGCATTGGCGTGCAGCTGTGAAATCCCCCCGAACCATGAGAACAGTCGCAGAGGAAATGGCTGTTTCATACGCAGACTTACTGAAATCCTCAAATATCCAGCAGTGATGTGTGTCTTCTATGGTGACTCTTCCTGGTCTGCCTCGGTAACTGTGCATCAACTTGAATCGCATCTCTTATTACCTGCCAGTAAAAGCCTAGGGTGCGTGGTTCAGAGTGTCACAGAGCGATCAAAAGGACGTTCTTGTCGCCGTCAGAGCGCAATCCAGAGAATCAGGAAATAGTCGATGCGAGTACTCCATGTCATCCCCTCGATCAGCCCCTTGCGCGGTGGACCAAGTCAAGCCATTGTCTCCATGGTTGGCGCTCTGCGGTATCAGGGAATCGATGCCCGCATATTAACGACAAATGATCATGGCAGCACTATTCAGAAAGAGATGCCCTTGAGATGCTGGCATACACAATGTCGGCATGGCCATGAAATCCCTGTTTTGGCTTTCCCACGGTGGAATGCTCCTGTGCATGCGTTGCGAGAATTCTGTATTTCCGATGAGTTTATTCACTGGCTCACCAGGTTTTCTGATGATTACGATCTTGTTCATGTGCACGCGCTTTTCTCTTTCACCACATCCATAGCCATGGTTCGGCTTCGCCACTTGGGCAAGCCTTATATTCTGCGGACAATTGGCCAACTTAATAGTTGGAGCCTCACTCAAAGCCCTCATCGTAAGCAACTGTTTCTTTCACTCTTTGACCAGGCTAATATTCTCGGGGCTGCGGCACTGCATTTTACAAGCGACTTTGAACGTTCGGAATCTGAAAGGCTCAGTGGGAGCACTTACAGCTTTGTTCTCCCCCTTGGCGTTGAAGCGGAAGACATCCGGGAGCCTTCTCTCATAGCAGCAGCCTTTCATGATCATAGATCCAAGCCACTGAGCTTTCTTTTCCTATCTCGACTTCATCCTAAGAAGCAATTACCTCTTCTCTTTGAAGCGCTCCAGCTTCTGAAGAAAAATAATCCAGGAAGAAGTTGGCAGCTAGATGTTGCTGGTGACGGCAATTCCTCCTACCTTGATTCTTTGAAGGTAATTAGCCACAGCCTTGGAATCTCTGATCAGATCCGTTGGCATGGCCATGTGAGTGGAGAGGCAAAAGCTGCTCTGCTCCGCGAATCCGACTGGTTTGTTCTTCCTTCTCTCTCTGAGAACTTTGGAATCTCTGTCGTTGAGGCTCTCAAGTTGGGATTGCCGGTCATTCTTACTCCAGGTGTCGCCGTTGCTGCGGATGTCGAGAAATACAGGGCAGGTTTTGTCTGTGAACCAACTGTTGAAGCCTTAAGTAGCTGTCTCGAACGATGCCTTGTCCCTCCTGAGCCAGCAATGAAGGCGGCCGCCAAACAGCTTGCCGAGGAGCGCTACACTTGGGGGTCTATCAGCAAGAATCTAATCGTTGAATATGAGAGAGCAATCGGCAACTAACAGCCTTTCCACGGTTACTCCGTTGCTTCTTTCCTACAATGAAGAAGACAACATTGGCCGCACGCTTGATGGACTAAAGTGGGCTGATCGAATCGTTGTTGTCGACAGTGGAAGCACCGATGAGACTCTAAGCATTATTGCCCAATACCCACAAGCTGAAGTCTTTACTCGGCCTTTTGACAACTTCGCCAATCAATCCCAGTTTGGCGTTAGTCATGTTTCAAGTGCTTGGTGCTTAAGTCTTGACGCTGATCATGTTGTTACGAGTAGTTTTCGCAAGGAATTGGAAGCTCTGATTGCCTCCGCGCCTGAGGATCTTGCCGCCATATTGACGCCATTTCAATACCTGGTACACGGTAGGCCGCTGAGAGGCTCTCTTCTTCCGCCACGTTTCAACCTGTTCCGTCCTGGCGCTGGTTTCTACGTGAACGATGGCCATGGTCACTTCTTCAAGCCGAGCGGAAGGACCATGTCCATGACCCAGCCTCTGCAACACGATGATCGCAAGCCGCTAAGTCGATGGCTTGATTCACAGCGCACTTACATGAATCATGAGGTTCAGAAGTTGCTGCTTACCCCGCCGAATCTACTCAATCGCAATGATCGCTTACGCCTGCACGGTGTCATTGCACCTTTTGCCGTATTAGTTCTTTGTCTTGTCTGGCACCGAGGATTATTTGACGGGTGGAGGGGTTGGTTCTATGCTTTTCAGCGGGTCTACGCTGAAGTGCTTCTCAGTCTGATGATCTGGGAAAGGCGTGCCACGCATTAGTTGATTTGCTCAACCCCTTTCTCTTGCCCTAGTTCTACTCGCCCTTGGGTCCTTTCTAGCCCTCAGACCTCAGCCAACCCCTAACACGCTTTCTGCCAGCCACCACCCGCTTTCCAAGGTGGCCACTGCACCCAGTCCAATAAGTTCCACCTGTCTCTACCAATAGGCTTGCAGAGCCGATTGCTGAATGTTAATTTATCGGTTGATGTGAATCTCGCAAGCCGCCTCCGGCTCCGACCAGAGTCTCCCTAGGTAACCACCAACATGAATTGCATTCTTGGTATAAACGCGTTTCACGCCGATGCGTCAGCTGCTCTTGTCATTGACGGCAAGGTGGTAGGAGCTGCAGAGGAAGAGCGCTTTCGCCGGATAAAGCACTGGGCGGGATTTCCATCGGAGTCCATTATTTGGCTGCTTAAGGATGCTGGACTTTCTTTGAGCGATGTTGGGCATGTAGCGATCAATACCAAGCCCAATGCCCATCTCTTTCGCAAGATAGCTTACACTCTAATTAACAAGCCCGACCCCCGCTTTATCCTCCAAAAGCTTAAGAACAAAAAGGAGCGAGTTGGTATTGACTCGCAGATCCGCCAAGCCATACCCAATGAGCCCCTAACGGCTGAACTTCACTTTGTTGAGCATCACAGGGCCCACCTCGCTTCAGCTTTTTATGCATCTCCTTTCCGTGAGGCAGCCGTTTTATCTGTAGACGGTTTTGGCGACTTTGCCAGCAGTGCATGGGGCTTCGGTCGTGATGCCAATCTGAGTGTTGATGGCCACATCTATTTCCCCCATTCTCTTGGGGCTTTCTATACAGCCATCACGCAGTTTCTTGGTTTTCCTCATTACGGCGACGAGTATAAGGTTATGGGTCTTGCTCCCTATGGAGAGCCCCTCTACATTGATCTGATGCGGCAGATCGTCAAGCTTTTCCCTGACGGACGCTTTGAGCTCAATCTGAAATATTTCACGCATGCCACTCAACGCTTACCTCACCAGTGGAGCAATGGCGCTCCAACAGTAGGAACGCACTTCAGCCACCAGCTCGAAGACTTGTTGGGCCCTGCCAGGAAGCCTGACCAGCCGCTTGAGCAGTTCCACAAGGATATTGCGCGTTCTGCTCAGGTGATGTACGAAGAAGCTTTCTTCAATCTGCTCAAGGCTCTTCATAGCCGCCACCCAGTCGATGCGATCTGTGTGGCCGGTGGGTGTGGGGCGAATTCTGTCGCGAATGGCAAGATCACCACAAACACGCCCTTCCGTGACGTCTATGTACAGGCTGCAGCCGGAGATGCTGGTGGGGCTATTGGAGCAGCTTTAGCCGTCTGGCATGAGATCGGTCAAGACCGTTGCCAACCCATGGGTTCGGCATATCTTGGAACAAAGCCAGGTTCCTCGGAAATCAAGGATTTGCTTGATGACTCCAATGTCGTTGATAGCTTGAGAAATGAGCACTGCCTTGTCACCCGAATTGGTGACGATCAGTTGCCAGATGAGCAATCAATGCTGCGTCTCGTTTCGTCATGCATCGCCGATGGACTCGTCATCGGATGGTTTAACGAACGAATGGAGTGGGGGCCGAGAGCGCTTGGTCATCGCTCGATCCTGGGGGATCCTCGTCGTGCCGACATGAAAGACATCCTGAACCTTAAGATCAAGCGACGTGAGTCATTCAGGCCATTTGCTCCATCTGTGCTTCGCGAATACGTTGGTGAATGGTTTGAGCTAGACGGTGATGTTCCCTATATGATGCAGGTCTATCCCATCAGATCCGATAAGCGTCCTTCGATTCCAGCGGTCACCCATGTTGATGGCACCGGAAGACTGCAAACTGTTACTGAGGCCGACAACGGTCGCTATTACCGCTTGATCAAGCAGTTCCAGGCGCAAACTGGAATTCCCATGCTCTTGAATACCTCATTCAATGAAAATGAGCCAATCGTCTGTACCCCAGCTCAGGCGTTAAATTGCTTCCTGAGAACTCGAATGGATGTTCTTGTCCTTGATGACACGGTGATCAGGCGTCAGTCCTGATGCTGTTTGACGGGCCACACCCAACCATCCCGATGCATCAATCACCAGGGTTTGGCTTTATCGGTCGACACATCCTTTTCGCTCTCATCCGTTTGTTCTTCTTGCAGGTGCCTCATTTGAACAGTCGTCCTCGGCTCCAGCTGCATGCCCGATGAATCAGCCGCCGCACGACAGTCCGTTCTTCCTATGCGTCGTGCTCTGTGGCGCACGCCCCTGGTCGTCGGTCTTTGTTGCGGCCTCGGTTACGGCGTCACCATTCGCCTGCTTGCCCTTCGCCTCCCCGGGTTTCTGCAATTGGGCCAGAGTTTTGATGTGCGTCCGTTCCCGGGCACGTCCCTCGATAGCCTGAGGCGTCAGTTTGGCACCGAGAGCCAGCCGATCCGGGGCGAGCTTGACCTGCTTGAGCTGGAGGAGCCGACCAGTCAGGCAGCTGAGGATCCGCCCAACCAGGTGACGCAGCCCGAGCGCGGTGCTGTTGAGTTTCAGGAGTCCACCCCCACCGGGAATCTGCAGGACAGTCGAGAGCCACCCCGTGACAAGCCTCCTGGCAGCACGACCAGCCCTTCACCCTCGGGGGATGCTCCCCTTCCACCCCAGCTGCCTCCCCCGCCGGAGACACCGCGCTGATGTCGGATCTGCCACAGTTCAGGGCACCCCTGAGCCTCTGATGAGCGCGCCACAAACCTTGATCCAGGCCACGCTGCATCGACTTAGCGCCCGGCTGGGCAGCGGATTGCTGGATGCGGCTGCCGGACTGACGGCACTAGCCCAGGATGCTCCCGATCGGATGCGCGCCGAATTGCAGCGGTTCTGGGAGGAAGTGGAGGCTGAAGCCCAACGGCTCGAGGAGGCTGGACCCGCCAGCACGACTGTTTCCACACAGACCGCCGAATCCCTCGACCCCCAGGATCGGATTGATGCACTGCGGGCCCGGATCGCTGCGTTCTCCCAGCGCCTCGATCGGTCGTGATCAGCCGCCCGCTGCGTATCTGGTGGCTGGCTCTGCGTCTGCTCCTCAGCATCTGGTGGGGCGGGCAACGCTGGAGCTATCCGGGCGGCTGGAGCGAAGAGCGGCAGCAGCTTCGCAGTCGAATCCGTGCCCGCTGGCTGGCTTCCCGCTTTCTCGAACTGGGATCAGCCTTCATCAAGCTCGGTCAACTCCTTTCCGCACGACCTGATGTGCTTCCGGCGGAGCTGGTGGAGGAGCTGGCCCACTTGCAGGACAGCGTGCCGGCCTTCCCCTTCCGGGTGGTCCAGGAGCTGCTGGAGCAGGAACTCGGCGAGCGCTGTGCCGAGATCATCGACCTCGAGGAGGCCCCCCTGGGTTCCGCCAGTCTGGCCCAGGTGCACCGGGCCAGCCTTCGAAGCGGTCGACAGGTGGTGCTGAAGGTTCAGCGTCCCGGCCTCGAGCGGATCTTCCGCCTCGATCTTGAGGTGATGCAACAGCTGGCCGCCCTTGTGCAACGCCATCCCCGCTGGGGTCGGGGCCGCGACTGGGTGGGGATCGCTCAGGAATGCCGTCGAGTGCTGCTACGCGAACTCGATTTCCGACTGGAGGCCGAGCACGCCGCCCGATTTCGTCAGCAATTTCTCGACGATCCCGGCATCCGGGTGCCCGCCGTTGTCTGGGAACTCAGTGGTCGGCGAGTGCTCTGCCTCGACTTTGTTCCCGGCATCAAGATCACGGACCGTCAGGGCCTGCTCGACGCTGGGATCAGCCCGTCGGCCGTGGCGGAAAAAGGTGCTGCCAGCTATCTCCAGCAGCTGGTGCGCTTCGGTTTCTTCCATGCCGATCCCCATCCCGGCAATCTCGCCGTGAGCAGTGATGGTGCCCTGATCTACTACGACTTCGGGATGATGGGGCAGCTTTCGCTGCGGCTGCGTTCTCGCCTTGGAAGCATGATCACCGCCGCTGCTGCCAGGGATGCCTCTGCTCTTGTGCGCGAACTGCAGGGTGCAGGAGTGATTGCCGATGACATCGACGTTGGTCCGGTGCGCCGGCTGGTGAGGGTGATGCTCAACGAAGCCCTCACACCACCCTTCTCCGCGAATGTGCTCGATCAGTTGTCGGGGGATCTCTACGACCTTGTTTACGGCCAGCCCTTCCGTCTACCGGCCGAGCTGATCTTCGTGATGAGGGCTCTCTCCACCTTCGAGGGAGTGGGCCGAAGCCTCGACCCGGGCTTTAGCCTTGTCGCCATCGCAAAGCCCTACCTGCTGCCCCTGATGAATTCCAGCGGAAGTGGCACCAACGACCTGATCAACGAGCTTTCCCGCCAGGCTGCCGAAGTAGGAAGTCGAGCGCTCGGGATCCCACGCCGACTCGATGAAAGTCTCGCTCGGATCGAGCAGGGCGACCTTCAGGTCCAGATTCGGGCTGGAGAAACCGATCGTCTGCTGAGGCGCCTGGCTCTGGCTCAGCAGAGCACCGGACAGGCCTTCCTGCTGGGTTCCCTGGGCGTTGCCGCCGCTGTGTTGGCTACCAGCAGCCTGCCGGGCCTGGTGGCAGTTCCGATTGCCCTTGGGCTGCCAGTGGCCTGGGGCTGGCTGCGATGCCAGTCGAAACTGGCGCGAGATAGCCGACTCGATCAGCTCACCAGGTCTTGACCTGGCAGCACGTGAGCTGATCTGTTTCAGGCTTTGCCCCTGGGTCCACGGTCGTCGGCACCGGCGTAGATGGCCTGATTTCCCAGTTCATCCTCGATCCGGAGCAACTGGTTGTATTTGGCCACTCGCTCTGAGCGGCTCAGGGATCCGGTCTTGATCTGGCCAGCACGGGTGGCCACCGCCAGGTCGGCAATGGTGGTGTCTTCCGTTTCACCGGAGCGGTGACTGATCACGCTGGTGTAGCCGGCACGGCCGGCCAGATCGATCGCCTGAAGTGTTTCCGTGAGCGAGCCGATCTGATTCACCTTGATCAGGATCGAGTTGGCCACTCCGAGATCGATTCCCCGCTGCAGTCGGCTTGTGTTGGTCACAAACAGGTCGTCACCAACCAGCTGAACGGTGCGGCCCAGCCGCTCGGTGAGCATGGCCCAGCCATCCCAGTCATCCTCCGCAAGGCCGTCCTCGATCGAGACAATCGGAAAGCGATCCACCAGCGCGACCAGCTGATCGACCATCTCCGCGCTTGTGTAGCTGCCGCCGTCAAAGGCGTAGTGACCGTTCCGGTAGAACTCGGTACTGGCCACATCCAGAGCGAGTGAGATCTGATCACCGGGCTTGTATCCAGCCTTCTCAATGGCTCGAACCAGCAGCTCACCGGCTTCCACATTGCCCAGATCGGGCGCGAAGCCACCCTCGTCCCCAACGGCCGTGCTGAGGCCCTTGTCCTTCAACAGTCCTTTGAGCGTGTGGAACACCTCGGTTCCCATGCGCAGAGCCTCACGGAAGCTGGGCGCTCCGTGGGGCACCAGCATGAATTCCTGAAAATCGAGGCTGTTCGCAGCATGGGCCCCACCGTTGATCACGTTCATCAGGGGCACCGGCAACAGGGTGGCCATCGGGCCTCCCAGATAGCGGTAGAGGGGCAGACCAACCCCATTAGCCGCAGCCCGCGCGGCAGCCAGACTCACCGCCAGGATGGCGTTGGCACCGAGGGAGCTCTTGTTGTCCGACCCATCCAGTTCGATCATCGCGGCATCGACGGCCGCCTGGTCGAGCGCTGAGAGGCCGCACAGGGCAGGGGCGATCTTCTCCTCAATGTGGCTCACAGCCAGAAGAACGCCCTTCCCGCCATAACGTCCGCCGCCGTCCCGCAGTTCGTGGGCTTCGTGGGCGCCGGTGCTGGCACCACTGGGAACAATGGCCCGTCCGCTGGCCCCACCCTCCAGCCCCACCTCCGCCTCCACCGTGGGGGTGCCGCGGGAGTCAAGGACTTCCCGGGCCACCACGGTGTCAATCACAAGGTCGAGGGAATCGATCACGAAAGCCCGGATGTCGCTGACTAACCAGGATCCTATGGGGCACCCCCAACCTGGCTGATGTGCCAACGGCCACCACCGCGGTGATTGGGTGGATGGGCTGACAGGGCCCGCCATCACTGGCGCTCCCCACACTCGCCACAATGGGCTCATCCGCCAGCCATTGCCGTGCGCCTGCTGCACACCATGCTCCGCGTGGGCGATCTTGATCGGTCGCTCAGCTTCTACACCGAAATGCTCGGGATGCAGCTGCTGCGCCGCAAGGATTACCCGGGTGGCCGCTTCACGCTGGCGTTTGTCGGGTACGGCGACGAGCAGGAAAACACCGTGCTGGAACTCACCCACAACTGGGACACGACCGACTATGCAATCGGGTCGGGCTACGGCCACATCGCCATCGGCGTGGACGACATCCATGCCGTTTGCGGAGAGATTTCGGCCGGGGGAGGCCGCGTCACCCGCGAGCCAGGGCCGATGAAACACGGGAGCACCGTGATCGCCTTTGTTGAGGATCCTGATGGCTACAAGGTGGAGCTGATCCAGCTCTCCTCCCGCTCCTGAGTCTTTGATGCGCCCCGCCGCCTCGGCCGCACCCGCCAGCCTCACCTCCGAACCGGATCGTTTCAGCGACCCAGCCTGGGATCTGTTGCTTGCAGCGCAGGATCAGGCCCGCCGCTGGCGCCACGGCTCGATGGATGTGGAGCACCTGCTTCAGGCGCTCTGGCTCGACCGTCGCTTTGCCCGTTGGGTTGAGCCACTCCCCGTCGATGCCGACAGGCTTCTCGACCGACTGGAAGCGTTCTGCGCCGACCAGCCACCGGCGCGGGGCGCGGAGCTTTACATCGGAGAGGCCCTGGAGGATCTCCTGGAGGACGCCGAGCGCTGCCGCGCCCGCTGGGGTGATGGGGTGCTGGAGGTGAGCCATCTTCTGGTGGGGCTGCTGGTTGAGCCGCGGATCGGAGCCGCGCTGCTGGCGGCTGAAGGGCTGAGCGAAGACCTGCTCCGCCGCCGCTTCCCGGGAACTGCAGCCCCTCCGGAGCCCCCCCAGGCTGCAGCCCCAATCCCATCACCAACTTCAGCACCAACCCAATCCGTTCGAGCGGCCAGGCCTGTGGTCGCCGACGATGGCGATTGGATCGACGGCCCCCCGTCTCCCGCTTCCGGGCCCCCATCCAGACCCATGGCTGAGCCAAGGCCGATGGCTGAGCCAAGGCCCATGGCTGAGGCAGGGCCGGTGGCTGAGCTGCGACTGGAGGCGGAGCCTCCCGAACCGGCTGCCCTGGAACGCTATGGCCGAGATCTGACAGCCGCAGCCCGCGCCGGAGAGCTCGATCCGGTGATCGGTCGCGATGCCGAGATCCGCCGTCTGATCCAGGTGCTCTCGCGTCGCAGCAAGAACAACCCCGTCCTGATCGGCGAACCGGGAGTGGGCAAGACGGCGGTGGCCGAGCTGCTTGCCCAGCGGATCGTTGCTGGCGAGGTGCCTGATTCCCTGCGGGGCCAACGGCTGGTGGCCCTCGACCTCGGGGCGCTGATCGCCGGTGCCAAGTTCCGGGGCCAGTTTGAGGAACGCCTGCGCAGGGTTCTGGATGAGGTGCGTGATGCCGATTCGGGTGGTGCCTCCGGCACCGGGGTGATCCTGTTCCTCGATGAGCTGCACACCGTGGTGAGCGGCGAGCGCTCCAGTGCCGATGCCGGCAGCATTCTCAAGCCGGCCCTGGCGCGCGGAGAACTGCGCTGCATCGGCGCCACCACGCCGGAGGATTACCGCCGCAGCATCGAGAAGGATCCAGCCTTTGAACGGCGGTTCCAGCAGGTTGTGATCCGCGAACCCGATGTTCAGACGAGCCTCGAGATCCTGAGAGGTCTGAAGGAGCGCTACGAGCTTCACCACGGTGTGACCATCAGTGATGAGGCTTTGGTGGCTGCGGCCCGGCTGGCCGATCGTTACATCGCCGACCGAAGCCTCCCTGATTCCGCCATCGATCTGATTGATGAGGCCGCTGCCCAGCTGCGCATGGAGGTGACCTCCAAGCCCCTGCTGGTGGAGGAGGCCGAAGCGGAGCTGCGGCGGGTGGAACTGGCCTTGCTGGCAGCGGAGACTGCACCGCTGGAGGAGCGCACGGCCCTGCAGGAGCGGCGACGGCTGGCCACGGAAGCGCTCAATGCTTTGCAGGAGCGGTGGCGAGCCGAGCGTGAACGCCTGCAGGAGCTGCGAGGGCTGCTGCACGACGATGAAGCGCTGCGCCTGGCGATTGCCGAGGCCGAACGCGGCGGCGACTACGAGGAGGCCGCCAGGCTCCAGATGGATCAGCTCCAGAGCGTGCAGCAGCGGCGCGAGGCACTGGAAGCCGAACTCAAGCGGGATCCGATGCTGCGGGAGCAGGTGGAGGCCGGCGACATCGCCGACGTGGTAGCCCGATCCACCGGCATTCCGTTGCAGCGACTTATGTCCGGTGAACGCCAGAAGCTGCTGGAGCTGGAGAGCCGTCTGGCTGAACGGGTGGTCGGTCAGCCCGAGGCTGTCGCAGCGGTGGCGGCGGCGATCCGCCGCGCCCGAGCGGGCATGCAGGCGCCCACCCGACCGGTGGGCTCCTTCCTCTTCCTGGGCCCCACCGGCGTGGGCAAGACCGAACTGGCCAAGGCCCTGGCCGCTGCCCTGTTCGACGAGGAGGAGGCCTTGGTGCGCTTCGACATGAGCGAGTTCATGGAGCGCAACGCCGTCGCACGCCTGGTGGGTGCCCCCCCCGGCTATGTGGGCTACGAGGAAGGCGGCCAGCTCACCGAAGCGGTGCGCCGTCGCCCTTACGCGGTGCTGCTGCTCGATGAGGTGGAGAAAGCCCACCCCGAGGTGTTCAACCTGCTGCTGCAGGTACTCGACGACGGTCGACTCACCGACTCCCAGGGACGGACCGTGGATTTCCGACACACCGTGGTGATCATGACCACCAACCTGGCCAGCCGGGCCATCCTCGAGGATGCCCGACTGGAGAGCCGCGAACCCCAGGGCTCCGGATCCGATCGCAGCCAGCAGCTTCAGCTGAAGATCGATCAGGCCTTGAGCGTCCAGTTCCGCCCGGAGTTCCTCAACCGTATCGACGAGGTGATCCGCTTCCGTCCCCTCGAGCGGGCCGACCTGCAGCGGATCGTGAGGTTGCAGCTGGCCGAGCTGGCCAGCCTGCTGGCGGAGCAAGAGCTGCGCCTGGAGGTGACCGAACCGGTGGTGCAGGCCCTGGCTGAGCAGGGCTATGAGCCGGAATATGGCGCCCGGCCTCTGCGGCGGGTGCTGCGCCGGCGCATTGAAAATCCACTGGCCACGGAACTGCTGGCCGAACGGTTCAGCGGGATGCGTGGGGTGCGCGTGGAGGCCGGCGAAGCTGATGCGCTGCGCTTTGAACCTCTTGTCTGAAGCATCCGGTAGGGTGTTGGTTTGCCGAGTCGTGCGGAAGCAACCGCGCGAGCGTCCGTGGAACCCAGCATCGAGCCAACCACCCTGCCCGATCCCGATGCCTCCCTCCCGGAGGACACAAAAGCCTCTGGGGGATTTTTGGGTGCCAGTGTCGATGAGCTGCGCAAGGTGGTCTGGCCGAGTCGCCAGCAGCTGTTCAGCGAAACAGTGGCTGTGATTCTGATGGTGGGCCTCTCGGCCGCTGTGATCGCAGCGATTGATCGCTTCTACGGCTGGGGCTCCAGCCAGGTGTTCCGTTGATCTCCCCTTCCCTGAGCTCCGTGTCTGAGTCCGTTACCGACAGCCTTGTTGAGATCGGAGCCGGCGAGGCTCTGATCGAGCCGATGGCCGCCGAAGCGATGGCCGCCGAACCAGTCCGGCCCCAGGTGGCCCGCTGGTACGCCGTCCAGGTGGCCTCGAGCTGCGAGAAGAAGGTGAAAGCCACTCTTGAGCAGAGGGCTGTCACCCTGGGGGTGGACAACAGGATCTTTGAAATCGAGATTCCCCAGACCCCTGGCGTGAAGCTCAAGAAGGACGGCAGCCGCCAGTCGATCGAGGAAAAGGTGTTCCCCGGCTATGTGTTGGTGCGGATGGTCCTTGACGAGGACACCCTGATGGCCGTGCGGAGCACTCCGAACGTGATCAATTTCGTGGGGCAGGAGGATCGCCGCGCCACCGCCAAGGCCCGCGGCCACATCAAGCCGCGTCCGCTCAGCCGTCAGGAGGTGGACCGGATCTTCAAGCGCGCCGCCGAGAAGAAACCGGTCGTGAAGGTCGACCTCACCGAAGGTGACCAGATCCTCGTGACGGCTGGTCCGTTCAAGGATTTTCAGGGTGAGGTGATTGAGGTGTCTGGGGAGCGCAACAAACTCAAGGCCCTGCTCTCGATCTTCGGCCGGGAAACCCCGGTGGAACTCGAGTTCTCCCAGATCAGCAAGCAGAGCTGAGGCCAAGGCCCCGGCTCGTAGCGGCCGCCTCCCTGCGGAGGGCGGCCGTTCCAGACCTGTCGCTTCTCCAGCGGCAATCCGCAGCGCTCCCTCCGGGAGCTCCGTTCCGACGCACAGACGATGGCCAAAAAAGTTGTTGCCGTAATCAAGCTGGCCCTCCAGGCCGGCAAGGCAAATCCAGCGCCACCCGTGGGTCCTGCCCTCGGTCAGCATGGCGTGAATATCATGGCGTTCTGCAAGGAATACAACGCCCGCACCCAGGACAAGGCCGGCTATGTGATTCCGGTGGAGATCTCGGTCTTCGAAGACCGGAGCTTCACGTTCATCACCAAGACCCCTCCCGCGTCCGTCCTGATCTCCAAGGCGGCCGGCATCGAAAAGGGTGCTGCCGCTTCCGCCAAAGGCAAGGCCGGCGTGATCTCCAGAGCCCAGCTTGAAGAGATCGCCAAGACCAAGCTGCCCGACCTCAACTGCTCAAGCGTTGAGTCGGCGATGCGGATCATCTCCGGTACCGCCCGCAACATGGGCGTCACCGTCCAGGACTGAAGTCTTCCCTGCCCTTCCGGTCAGCGTCAGACCCGCGTCCAGCCTCAACATTCCCTGTCCTTTATCGGGGGAGACCCATCGGGTCGCTCGCACCCCATCGACCATGCCGAAAGTCTCTAAGCGCTACGCCGCCCTCGCCACCAAGGTTGAAGAACGCGCCTACTCCCCGCTCGAAGCGATCGAGCTGGTGAAGGCCAATGCCAACGCCCGCTTCGACGAAACGATCGAAGCCCATGTGCGTCTGGGCATCGATCCCAAGTACACCGACCAGCAGCTACGTACCACCGTGGCCCTGCCCCATGGCACCGGACAGACCATCCGGATCGCCGTGATCGCCCGGGGTGAAGCCGTAGCTGCCGCCAAGGCCGCCGGCGCAGATCTGGCCGGCGACGACGATCTCGTGGAACAGATTGCCGGAGGAGCGATGGACTTCGATCTGCTGATCGCCACGCCGGACATGATGCCGAAGGTGGCCAAGCTTGGCCGGGTTCTCGGTCCCCGCGGCCTGATGCCGAACCCGAAGGCCGGCACCGTCACCACCGACCTCGCCGGAGCCATCAGTGAGTTCAAGGCCGGAAAGCTGGAGTTCCGGGCTGATCGCACCGGCATCGTTCACGTGCGGTTCGGGAAGGCGAGCTTCACCACCCCGAAATTGCTCGACAACCTCAAGGCCCTGCAGGAAACCATCGACCGCAACAAGCCCAGTGGTGCGAAGGGCCGCTATTGGCGCTCCCTGTATGTCACGTCCACCATGGGCCCGTCGGTGGCTGTGGATTTCTCAGCTCTTCAGGAGCTCAAGCAGGAGAGCTGAGCGAAGGCACGGGTTGGCGCCAGCGACTCCGGAGCAGCAGCTCGGGGTCCTGGCCCGCCTCGGCCGGGGTGCTGAACAGGAAACCCTGAAAGCGTCGGCAACCATCCTTGCTCAGCCGCTGCCACTGCATCTCGTTCTCGATGCCCTCGGCCACCAGCCGGAAACCGAGGGCATCGGAGAGGCTCATCAGCGCTCGCAGGATGGCGGCGTCAATCCTGTTGTGGAGGAAGCCATGCACATAGCTCTTATCAATTTTCACTTCGGCCAGGGGCAGGGCACGCAGGTAACTGATTGAGGTGTAGCCGGTACCGAAATCATCCAGTGAGAACTCGATGCCGTGCTCGATCAGGCGATTCATGTGCTCTGCCGCCTGATGAAGATCATCCAGAACGGTGGCCTCGGTGATCTCCAGGCGCAGCCGCCGGCCATCGATCCGGTTAGACCTGAGCTGTGACAGCATCCGCTCCACGAAATTCGGTTGCAGAAACTGGCTGGCACTGAGGTTCATCGAAATCCGGAAGGCGTCGTCGAGCCTGTCAGTCCAGCGCTGTAGCACGTCACCGATCTGCTGCAGACTCCAGTCACCGAGCTGATGGATCAGTCCCGACTCCTCGGCCACCGGGATGAATTGGTCCGGTGACATCACCGGGTGACCAGACCGGTTCCATCGCGTCAGCGCCTCAGCCCCACAGATGCGCCCCTGTTCATTGACGATCGCCTGAAAATGCAGGGCGAGCTCCCCGTCATCCATGGCGGTCCTCAACTGACCTTCGAGCAGGGCACGTCTGGTGGACACCAGCTCCATCCCAGGCTGGAACAACCGCACCTTGGCCCGGCCGCGGCTCTTGGCTTCGTAAAGAGCCAGATCAGCGTGGTGCATCAGTTCGTCGGCCGTGCGGTTCTGGTCAGCCAGCAGGGCCACCCCCACACTTGCACTGTGATGGCTCATACCGCCATCGAGCTGATAGGGGCGGCTGAGACGGTTCACGATCCCCTTGGCTACCCGCTCAGCCGCAGCGCGGGCGGTCTGCAGATTGCCGTGGATGGGATACATCAGCACCACGAACTCATCGCCTCCCAGTCGGGCCACGAGGTCGTACTGACGAACGCCCTGACGCAGGCGCTGACCGACGATGCGCAGGATCTGGTCTCCGGCGGCATGGCCATGGGTGTCGTTCACCTTCTTGAATCCGTCCAGGTCGATCATCAGCAGGGCGAGCTGCTGTCCGCTTCCCCGGCAGGCGGTGATGGCCTGGGGCAACAGATCCAGGAGTCGGCGGCGGTTGGGTAGATCGGTGAGGTCGTCGTAAAAGGCGAGGTGACGCACATGGGCCTCATGCTTACGCCGTTCGGTGAGATCGAGGATCGTGCCGGAGAAGCGAACAGTGGCGCCATCGTTCCCAGTGCTGGTGCTTCCCCGCACCAGCACTGGAAGCGCCGTGCCGTCGTTGCGCACAAGCTCAACCTCCTGCACCAGGGTGTGGTCGGCTTCCCCGGCCAGGATTCGACGCAGGCAATGGCTGAATTCCTCTCGCTGAGAGGGATGGACACGATCCAGCCAGAACCCCTGCTGCTCGATGGGCCCGTCGGCGTGGCCACCGAGCATTTCCACCCAGCGGCTGGAGAGCAGGCAGCGATCGGTGCGTAGATCCCAGTCCCACCATCCATCGTTGGTGGCGCTGAGGATCTGCTGGAGGCGCTGTTCCGACTCCTGAAGTTTCTGCACTTGGCTGGCAACCTGTTTCTGGTTGCGGCGGTCGCAGAGATGCAGAGCGAAACGCTCGGCAATCTGGCTGAGCACGTCCAGTTGTTGATTCCGCAACACGTCGGGGCATGACGACGGAGTGGTGTTTGCTGCCAGGGTGAGCCCGATCACCTGTCCCTCCCCATCAAGGCAAGGGCAGAGGATGGCGTCGGACAGGTTGAGGCTGGCCAGACTTGCTGAAGCGGCAGGTTCCAGCAGCTGGGCCCGGCTGAGCCCTCGGGTGCGAACCAGCCCGAGCAGCTCCATTCCGATCGACCGCAACAGCCCTTCACCAGGCTGCAGTCCATGGACCGCCATGGCGGTCACAGCCTCCGCCTCGAGCTCCCATACAGCACCAACTGCCATCTCAAGCACTTCCGGGATGGCTTCGGCGAAGGTTTCCAGGCGACAGTCGAGGCCACTGCTGGAGAGCAGGGCATGGGAGATGCGGTTCAGGCGGTTCAACTGCGTGATCACCTGATCCAGTCGGTTGCGCACTGCGAGCAGCTCGTTAGCCGCTTCCCCGGAGGACGGCTTGCTCA
>JAYKGZ010000055.1:0-29155 GCA_035284925.1 Cyanobacteriota bacterium
GGCCGACTGGGGGGCCTGACAGACCAGCAGGGCCTCGGCATTGGCCAGAACCACCGGCAGGCTCTGGGGGGCCGGTCGCAGCGAGAGCAGCCTGGCCTGCACCTTCTGCAGCAGGGCCGTTTCCCCATCCTGAATCAAGCCTGGGCAGAGCTGGGCGAGCTGCTCCAGCGTTCCGCTGCGCAGGATTGGACCCACAGCCAGTTCCCGGGCCGTGGGCCTGGTCTGGCTCCGTCGTGCCTCAGCCTGGGGCGGGCCGATGATCAGCAGCCCCAGGGCTGCCCCGACCATGGCAATCACCATGGCCTGGATGGGCCTTCCCACCCTGCCAGGAACCTTGAATCGGCCCGGCTGCTCCCTGACCAAGTCCGACCCTTCTTCCACGATGGTAAGAGGGGCCCATGGCGGCCCCTAGCGTGTGCAACAACCTAATCAAAACGCCACCGCCAATCCCCTCCTGAACCCAGCCCGCCATGCCCAGCCCATCTCCTGAAGTTCCGGCCCGGATCCTGGTGGTCGGAGGGGGAGGCCGGGAAAATTCCCTGGCCTGGGCCCTGGCCCGCTGCCCGCAGGTGCAACAGGTGTTCCTCACCCCCGGCAACGGCGGCACGCCTGAGCTGGCGGGCTGCTACCAGCTCGCCATCGCCGAGACCGATCACCAGGGGATTCTCGAGGCCTGCGGGCACCATTCCATCGATCTGGTGGTGGTGGGTCCGGAAGCCCCCCTGGCTGCCGGCCTGGCTGACCAGCTCCGCGCCGCTGGATGTCCGGTGTTCGGCCCGGGAGCCGATGGCGCCCGACTGGAAGCCAGCAAACAGTGGGCCAAGGAGCTGATGCAGGAGGCGGGGGTACCCACCGCCCGTCACTGGTCGGCCGCCAGCCAAGCGGAGGCGCTGGCGGTGCTCGCCGGCCAGAACAGCCCCCTGGTGGTGAAGGCCGACGGACTGGCTGCCGGTAAAGGTGTGACCGTGGCCGAAACCCTGGAGGAAACGGAATCGGCCATCCGCGAGATCTTCGCTGGCCGGTTCGGGGATGGAGCTTCCCTGATCCTCGAGGAGCGCACCACCGGCCCGGAGGTGTCGGTGTTTGCACTCTGCGATGGCCAGCGGCTGGTGGTGCTGCCGCCGGCTCAGGACCACAAACGGATCGGCGAGGGCGACACCGGGCCGAACACTGGCGGCATGGGTGCCTATGCCCCGGCGCCGCTGCTGGATGCGGCGGGCCTGGCGGAGGTCACACGGGGTGTGTTGGAGCCCGTTCTCGCCGCCCTTCAGGCCCGCGGCATCGATTACCGCGGAGTGATCTACGCCGGCCTGATGCTCACCGAAACCGGTCCGAGTGTGATCGAGTTCAACTGCCGCTTCGGCGATCCGGAGTGCCAGGCGCTGATGCCCCTGCTGGGGCCGGAACTGGCCGCTGTACTGCTGGCCTGCGCCAGGGGTCGGCTGGATCAGGCCCCGCCGCTCAGCCTCCTGCCAGGTTGTAGTGCCTGCGTGGTTGCCGCGGCCCAGGGTTACCCCGGAGAGATTCGCAGCGGCGATCTGGTGTCGACCCGCCTCACGCCCAGCCCTGCGCTGCAGGTGTTTCATGCCGGAACGCGCCGGCTGCCGGACGGCCGCTGCATCACCAGCGGCGGCCGGGTGCTGGCGGTGGTGGCCCAGGCCGATGACTTCGACGCAGCCTTCCGGCTCGCCTATGGCGCCATGGACCAGGTTCAGTTCGAGGGCATGATCTACCGACGGGACATCGGTCACCAGGTGCGCAGCCGATGATGACGAAGTGGAGAGAGGGCCTGGCCCGCTGGTGGGCCGAATTCAGCCTGCAGACCAAGCTGCTGGCCGTGGCCACCCTGGTGGTGAGCCTGCTGATGACCGGCATCACCTTTTTCGCCCTCAATGGCATCCAGCAGGATGCGCGCAGCAGCGACACCCGTTATGCCCGCGACCTCGGGTTGCTGCTCTCGGCCAATGTGACCCCCCTGGTGGCGGAAGGGAAGGACAGGGAACTCGCGGCGGTGACCGAACGCTTCTGGCGCACCAGCCGCAGCCTCCGTTACATCTTCTTCGCCGATCCCGAGGGCGTGATCTATCTGGGAATTCCCATCGGATCGAGCGCCGGCAGCAGTGAACTGTTGCTGAGTCGTCGGCTCGAGCTCCCGCCCGACAGCCGCAACCGGCCTGACAGCCCCCTGGTGCGTCAGCACCTGGCACCTGACGGCCAGTTGACCGACGTCTTCGTGCCGTTGGTGAGTGGTGATCGCTACCTGGGGGTGATGGCCCTGGGCATCAACCCCAACGAAACCCTCCTGGCCAGCTCCGCCCTGACCCGGGAGGTGACGGTGGCGGTGTTCATCTCAATCTGGGTGCTGGTGATTCTCGGTGCGGTGTTCAATGCCCTCACGGTCACCAGGCCGGTGAAGGAATTGCTGCGGGGTCTCGGTCTGGTGGCGGCCGGCAATTTCGAGACGCGGATCGAGCTGCCGGTGGCTGGTGAGCTGGGGGAACTCCTGGAGGGCTTCAACACCATGGCCACGGAGCTTCAGGCCTACAAAACCGCCAACATCGAGGAGCTGAAGGCCGAGCAGGTGAAGCAGCAGTCGCTCATCGCCACCATGGCCGACGGCGCTGTGCTGCTCGATGGGGAAGGTCGCACCGTGCTGGCCAACCCCACCGCGCGCCGCCTGTTCCGCTGGGAGGGCCGGAATCTCGAGGGCACGGCTCTGATCCAGGCGCTTCCGGAACGACTGGCCATGGAACTGCAGACGCCACTGGAGAGCCTGATCAACCGTGAGCGCGAGGCAACCGATGTGCGCTGCAGCTTTGGAGAGCCGGCCCGCACCTTGAGGATCGTGCTGCAGGCGGTGAGTGATGCCAGCGGTGAATCGCTCAAGGGCATCGCCATGACCGTGCAGGACCTCACCCGGGAGGTGGAGCTGAATGCGGCGCAGAGTCGTTTCATCAGCAATGTTTCCCACGAACTGCGAACGCCTCTGTTCAACATCAAGAGCTATGTGGAAACCCTCCACGATCTCGGCGATCAGCTCAGCGAGGAGGAAAAGCTCGAATTCCTTGGCATCGCCAATGCGGAAACGGATCGTCTTACCAGGCTTGTGAACGATGTGCTCGACCTTTCGAGGCTTGAGTCCGACCGTCAGTGGAGCTTCGAGCCAGTGGAGATCGGGCCGGCGATTGAGCAGACCCTCCGTACCTACCGGCTCAATGCCGAAGAGAAGGGCGTAACCCTGCTTCAGGAGGTGGAGCCCCAGTCACCCCGGGTGTTGGTGAACTGGGATCTGTTGTTGCAGGTGTTCGACAATCTGGTGGGGAACGGGCTGAAATTCACAGCGCAGGGCGGCCAACTGATGGTGCGGGCCTATCCATGGCCCGATCAATGCCCGCTGCTACCACCGCCGCAGGTCAGCGAACACCCCAGCTGCGTCTTCACCTCACCGCTGCCGCGTCTGCGGGTGGAGATCGCCGACACCGGTTGCGGCATTGATCAAACAGATCAGCAACGCATCTTCGAACGGTTCTACCGGGTGGAGAATGCGGTTCATACCCAGGTGGGCACGGGCCTGGGGCTTTCGATCGTGCGTGGCATCCTCGAGAAGCACGGCAGCTCTGTGCAGATGGTGAGCGAACCCAACGTGGGCACCACGTTCTGGTTCGATCTGCCGTTGGAAGGTGCAGACGGGGATGAACTGGCGCTGCAGATCGAACGCCGAACCCGGGAGGAGCGTTTTGGCGTGGAGGAGATCGGTCGGGTTTGCTGAGCGGGGTCAGTCGCCTTCAACACTGCGCACGATGCGGGAAAGCTCGCTGCGCTCATCGCTGGTGATTCGGTGGGGAACTCCAGAGATGATTCGCTCAAAATTGGAGAAGGAATCCTTGATCTCAGGCCCGTTGCTGGTGATCACGAATTCGCGGATGCCCTTGTCGTGCCAGGAACCGCGCATCTTGAACACATTCAGGGCCCGAGCCATCTCCCCGCGGATCTCAACGTACTGAAGCAACAGGATCGTGTCGGTGATGGTAGAGATGTGGGAGTCGGTGATCGAATGGCTTCCCATGAATTCCTCGGAGGTATTCGTGAAGAAGCCTGCAATCTCCTCCTGTTTGGCGTATCCCGTGACGCCGATCACGAATTGCCGGAAGGCGTTGTGGCTTACCCCTCTCGCCAGGGCGCTGAGGGAGTCGATGGCCATCCGAGATGGCTTGAACTGACTGATTTCCGTCTTGATGATCTGCAGATGATCCTCAAGGCCTGTGGATTCGGGATAGGCGCAGATGATCTTCAGCAGGCCATCCTGCTCCATCTGTTCAAAATCAATGCCCCAACTGGTGGCGTTGCGAAGTAGCTGGGCCCTTGATTCCTCGTAGGCGAACAGGATCGCTCGCTCTCTGCTCCGGCAGGCATCCTCGACGAATTTGCTGACGAGTAATGTTTTGCCGGTGCCGGTGGCTCCGGTGGCCAGGATAATTGAATCCTTGAAAAAGCCACCTCCGCACATCTCGTCGAGCTTGGGCACCCCGGAGCTCACGCGTACGTTGGAGCTGCGTTGGGTGAGCCGCATCGCTCCCAGCGGGAACACACTGATGCCATGGCTCCCCATCGTGAAGGGAAACTCCCCTTTCATATGGGTTGTACCGCGCAGCTTAAGGATTTCCACGGTGCGCCTCCGCCGCTCTCCTTCCAGCACATTGCGGAGAATCACCACATTATCGGAGACGAATTCCTCAACGCCGTAACGGGCGATCGGCCCATACTCGTCGATTCGTTCGGTGGTCATCACGGTGGTGACCCCGATCTCCTTGAGCCGGGCAATCAGCCGGAAGATTTCTCGCCGTACGACAGAAATCGCATCATATTGCTGAAAGACAGCGGTGATGGAGTCGATCGCCACACGGCGGGCTTTGTACTTTCGAATCGCGTAGTTGATGCGTTCAATCAGGCCGGACAGGTCAAAGCTCCCAGCAACATCCTGACCCTCGGGATCGGGTGAAGCGTCGAGCAGGAATAACTTATCCTGTTCGACCATCTCCTGAAGATTCCAGCCGAAGCTGGCCGCGTTGCGAAGAATGTCGAGCGGCGATTCTTCAAAGGTTACAAAGATGCCGGGCTCGTTGTACTGGCGAATGCCGTTGTAGAGAAAATTGAGCGAGAACACCGTTTTGCCGGTGCCCGACGTTCCGCTGATCAGGGTGGAACGGCCGGTGGGCAGGCCGCCATGGCAGACGTCGTCGAAGCCCTCGATCCCGGTGGGGAGCTTCTGCACCTGCATCAGGGAGCTGGTTGTGGCGGGTGGTTCCTGCATCGACGGGGGTGTCCTGTTTAGACCGTAGGCCTTGGTGACCGGGATGGGTAGGAAGCTGAACGGAAGATCAGGAGCTCTCAGCCGAAGAGCCTTCCACTGGCTCCTCCTCGAAACCAATCAGGGCTTCATCAGAAAGCTCGTCGTACAACAGATCAAGGCCGATCAGCACCCGTTCTCGATCGGAGAGATCGCCGATGATCCGACGCACCGGAGGAGGCAGGATCTTGGCCAGGGTTGGTGTGGCCAGGATCTTGTCCTCCTCGGCGAGCTGGGGGTTCTTGAGGACATCAATCACCTTGAGGGCATAAACCCCGCGGAATTCGGTGTCGAGAATGTTGCGAAGGGTCTTGAGTGCTCTCATGGAGTTGGGTGTGTTCCCCGCCACGTAGAGCTTGAGGATGTAGGTCTTGCGTGGGCTCACGACTCAAACCTCCGTGTTGAGAGTGAAACCGGCGAATCCATGGTGCTGACAGGCGCTGCCGTGATCGGGGGATCGGCAGGCACCGAGCGACGATACATTTCACACAGATGTGCCATCACGTCGATGAGGGCGAGGCGGTAGTCCTGCAGAAAGTCACTCTTATGGCCTTCCATCTTCAACTGTTTGGCAAAGCCCTCAATCAGATTAATGTGAATCTCAACAGTCTTGGTGACTGTCAGGTCGCAAAAAAAGGCAGTGTTCACGAAGCTCTCAAGGGCCTGGTTGGCTGCAGCTGGGTTCTTGAAGTAACTGAGTAGCAGATCGCGATAGGTGCGCTCCAGTGACCGCGTCAGCTCTTCCCGGTCCGACTCAGGAAGATTACGAAGAAAGCGCGCCGGATCACGCTTGTAGAACACACCCAGGTATCCCAGGCGCTCTCTGAGGCGGTTGGCCAGTTTCCAGCGGTCATCCCCCTCCACGGGCGGAGCCCCGCTTGGGGCACTTTCCGAACTCTCCTGCAGGCCCTGCCGCAGAAAGCCTGAGATCGCCGCATCAATGCTGTAACGAAGCTGTTCCAGCTGATCGGGCGGGAGATGCACTTCGCTGGGGTGGTAGTCGGTGTCGCCACTGACTTCGCCGATCACCACGGCGGGGAACACGAGTCCGGCCTCCCGCAGTGCCTGGGTGCTGGCCGGATCCAGAAGGCCCCGCTCCAGCAGGAGGGCGTCGAAGGAATCCCGCAGACGCTCGAGCTGCAATACCGGATCGGCCGCCAGATCGAGGGGCTGGAGGGTGACAGCCCGATCCCTCAGCCAGAGTCTGCAGGCATCACGCAGGCGCTCATCGCGCACCAGAAAAGCGATGGTGAGTGCTGAGTCGACCATCAATGGCAGGGCAGACCGCAGCGGGGTGGCCTCAATGTTGACGGGAGAGCGCCCCGGGAGCGAGTATCTTGGATTGTCTTCCACTTGTTGTGCGCCAGGCCCAATGGTGGTCGCCGCCTTCTGAAAGCCGTCTGCAAGGACGCTTCTGCAGCGCACCCGCCAGCCTGTCCACGCCTCCGCTGCCATGAGCGACACCACCAACGGACCCAGCGCCGCCCAGCCCTACGCCGGCCAGCCTTACGCCATTGTCGAGGCATCCGGGCAGCAGTTCTGGCTCCAACCCAACCGCTACGTCGATCTCGACAGGCTTTCCGCCGACGTTGACGACAGCGTCACGATCGACCAGGTGCTGCTGGTGAACGACGGCACCACCACCACCCTGGGGCAACCCTTCGTGACGGGGGCCAGCGTGACGCTCAAGGTTCTCGCCCACCGCCGCGGCACCAAGGTGATCGTGTACAAGATGCGCCCCAAGAAGAAGACCCGCCGCAAGAATGGCCACCGTCAGGAGCTCACCCGGGTGATGGTTGAGTCCATCAAGCTCGCCGGCAAAGTTCTGGCCTGAGCCTCAGCCGGCCTCGACCCTCCCTTCCCTCCTTCCTCCCTTCCAAGCCATGGCTCATAAGAAAGGCACCGGCTCCACCCGCAATGGCCGCGACTCCAACGCCAAACGTCTAGGCGTGAAGGCCTATGGCGGCGAGAGCGTGAGTGCAGGCTCGATCCTGATCCGTCAGCGCGGCACCTCGGTGTTGCCTGGTGTCAATGTGGGCCGTGGTTCTGATGACACGCTCTTCGCGCTGGTCGACGGAGTGGTGAGCTTCGACTCGATCAAGCGAGGCCTGCGCAGCCGCAAACGCGTCAACGTGGCTGTCGGCTGATCGGACAGCCCTTCCCCCCCGGTCATCAGTTCAGCAGTCGATAGGCCCTCGCGGTGATCAGCAGTGGGTGAAACAGTTCCAGAAACCGGCTCTGCAGCGTTCGGAAGAATGCTTCCACCAGGGCCGGATCATCGAAATGGAACGGGTATTCACCCATGTCGCCTTTGTGGAAGTACCAGTTGAGGATCGCCACGGCCTCATCGTCCATCCGCTCGGCGAAAACCTCCAGCTGGGCGGCAGGATCGGGCAGATGCTCGAGCACGTCCAGGCACACCACGGTGTCAAAGCGGCTGGGCAAGGGCGCAGCCTCCAGATCACGGGAGCAGATCACTTTCCTGTCCAGCCCCAGCTGGGCCGCGCGCGCCTCCACAAAGGCCCGGTTGTGGGGATTGAGATCCACGAACCACACCTGCTCCACCGCTGGCAGGGCTGCTGCCGCCAGGGCATGGCTGCCGATGCCACCACCGAAGTCGAGCACGAGGCCTCGGGCAAACCGCTGCTGCAGCCGCAGGGTGTCGGCGATGTAGTCGGCACTGCCGAGATGCCAGGCGGCGAGTTCCAGCAGGTGGGCGGTGCCCACGGTGTCTTCGTAGAAGCTGCCGGCCCGTTCCGCCTCGAAGGCGCCCGGATGAAGGGCCGCCAACTCCTTGGTGCTTCCCGGTAAGCGCTGCTCCAGCTCAGACTCCGTGATCCCCAGATGGCTGGCAAGCTGTTGGCGGAGGCAGAAGCCATCGGCCAGGAATTCCTCCACGCCAAGCGCGACGTTGCCCTGCTGCTGCCTCACGCCGGCTCTGATTGCGACGCTCAACCTACGCGCCGATCCGGCGGCCCTCCCATCGTGATGCCAGAACAGGTGCCCTGGGGTTTCCTGGTCCTCGACAAACCGGCTGGACTCACTTCCCATGACTGTGTGGGGCTGGTTCGGCGTGCCTATGGCCTACGGCGTGTCGGCCACGGCGGAACCCTGGATCCGGCGGTCACGGGTGTGCTCCCCATCGCCCTTGGCTCCGCCACCCGGCTGCTGCCCTATCTGAACGGGCCTAAGGCCTATCGCGGAGTGGTGCGACTGGGGCTCCGCACCAGCACGGATGATCTCGAGGGAGAGGTGTTGGAGCAGCGGGGCGCTCCGTCGCTGGATCGGGCTTCGCTCGAGCAGGCGCTGTCGTCCTTCCGTGGGGAGATCCTGCAACAACCGCCCCAGGTCTCGGCGGTACATGTCGGGGGCGTACGGGCTTATCAACGCAGCCGCCGTGGCGAGATCGTGGCGCTCGACCCCCGCCCCGTGACGATCCACCAACTGGAGCTGCTGCGCTGGGATCCGGCGCAGGGGGAGCTGGAGCTGCTGGTGCGTTGCTCTGCGGGCACCTATCTCCGCGCCCTGGCCCGTGATCTGGGGGAAATGCTGGGCTGTGGAGGAGCCCTGGCCTGGCTGAGGCGCACCGAGGCGCTCGGATTCATGCTCGCCCAGGCCGTACCGCCCGAATCCCTACCCCAGCCCCTGCTGGATCCCCTGAGCGCCCTGGGCCACCTGCCCCGTCAACAGCTTCAGCTCGATGAATGGGATGGTTGGCGCTGCGGTCGTGCCTTCCCTGCCAGCTTCAGCCTCGACCCTGGAACCCCGGTGGCGGTGCTGTCTCCGCAAGGCAGGCTGGCCGGCATCGCCCACGCCAGTCACGACCGGCTGCAGCCGAAACTGGTGCTGGATGCCGCAGGCTGAGGCCCGGCTCCAGCGCCTCCCTACCGTCCCTGTTCGATCCCGATGGCAGGCCACAGCAAGTGGGCCCAGATCAAGCGCACCAAAGCCGTTGTTGATGCCAAGCGCGGCGCGGTGTTCACCCGGCTGGCCAGGGAGATCATGGTGGCGGCCCGCGGCGGAGCCGAACCGGCCGGCAACTTCCAGCTGCGCACGGCGATCGAGAAAGCTCGTGCGGCGGGAGTTCCCAACGCCAACATCGAGCGGGCGATCGCCAAGGGCTCCGGTCAGCTCAGTGGTGAAGGGGAGCAGTTCGATGCGGTGCGCTACGAGGGCTATGGCCCGAGTGGGGTGGCGGTGCTGGTGGAGGCCTTCACGGATAACCGCAACCGCACCGCGGCTGATCTGCGCCTGGCCTTCAGCAAATACGGCGGCAACCTGGGGGAGACGGGCTGCGTGGCGTATCTGTTCGAGCTGCGCAGCGTTGTTCGCCTGGGGCCCGGGCCAGCCCCGACCCACGCGACGCTCAACGAGGAGACCCTGCTGGACAGCCTGCTGAAGCTGGAGGAGTCGGGGGGACCAGCGGTGATGGGCTACGAGTTGCTGGAGTGTGATCCTGAGCTGGCTGGCGAAGAGCCGGAGGCCGAGGTGTTCGGCTCCTATGGGGATCTGGAGCGGCTCCAGGAGGGGCTGCGCTGCCAGGGCTGGCGCGTGGTGAGCTGGGAGCAGCGCTGGATTCCCCTGAACCGTTGCCAACTGGATGATCCCGACCAGTTGCAGCGCTGCGTGCGGATGCTCGATGCGATCGAATCGCTCGACGACGTGCGCAGCGTGAGCTCCACCCTGGACTGAAGGGCAGAGAATTCAAGGTGCGGCCGCCCGATCGGCGATCACGGTGGCGTCGGGGTGGCGCCTCAGCCAGCTTGCGGGCAGATCCACGCCCGGGGGGTCCTCCAACAGCCTGCGCAGCACGCTGGCCTTGGCCTTTCCCGTCACCACAAGCAGAATGCGCTGGGCCTCGAGGATCTCAGCCAGCCCGAGGGTGATGGCCTGGCTCGGCACCGCCTCAGGATCGCCCCCGAAGGCCTCCGCATTCTGGTGGCGGGTGCTGTCGGAAAGTGCCAGGCAGCGGCAACGGGCTTCCGGCCCGCAGGGAGGTTCGTTGAAGCCCACATGGCCGTTGAGCCCGAGGCCGAGCAGCTGCAGGCCGATCCCGCCGGAGGCCGCCACGGCGGTGGCGTAGCGGCTGGCTTCCTGGGCAGGATCCGCCGCCATCCCATCAGGAAGCTGCAGGCAGGCCGGATCCAGTCCGAGGGGCCCGCGGAGATGATGGTGCATGAAGGCCTGGAAGCTGCGACCATCCCCGGCGGCCAGACCCACATACTCATCGAGGTTGAAGCTGCGCCAGCTCGACGGAGCCGGCCGCTGCTCCGCTGTCAGCGCCTTCCAGCGCTGCACGAGGACGGCGTAGACCGGTTCCATGGTGCGGCCGGTCGCCAGCCCGAGCGGACGGGCTGTTCCCGGGTTGGCCTGGAGGGGGCCGCGCCAGTAGCTGAGCAGCTGATCCGCCACCCAGATCGCCACCGAGGCGGGATCCGCTTCAACCCGCAGCTCCACGCTCAGGGCGCCGAGAACAGGCTCAGCTCGGTGCCCCGGTAGTAGTGGCTGAGGATCTGCTGATAGGTACTCCCCCGCTGGGCCATGGACAAGGCCCCCCACTGGCTCATGCCGACGCCATGGCCGAAGCCCCGTCCGATGGCCAGCAGGGCGGGCTGGGGAAGCTGCAGGGGTTCAGCCTCGCCGCCAGGGAGGGGCGGCGGCAGCGGAAGGGCCGAGGTTGGCGCCGTCCAGCCAGCTGGGAGCCCAGCCAGCTCAGGGGCCAGGGTTTCGAAGCGCACCAGAGTGCTGCGCAATCCGAGCCGACTGCGCAGCTCCGGCCCGGTGAGCACGATGGTGCCGGCCGGACCGATCACGCGCGCCCGGCGAATCCGACCACTGCCGGTGGTGTCCAGCACATCGATGCGTGTGGCGCCGCCGATTTCACGGAAGGCCCCGAGCAGCTGGTCGGGATCCAGCCGCTGCTGCCACTGGCTCACGGGTCCGGAAGCGTCAAAGTCCGGCACGCTCACCAGGTAAGGCAGCTGACGGCTCCAGACATCGCCGCTGTTTTCGGTGCTGCCGCTGCTGCTGCTGTGGAACACAGCGTTCACCAGGTCACCGTTGAAGGTGAGCACCTGGCCTCGGGTGGCGGAAACCGCCTCGCGGGTGGAGGCGGTTTCCGAATCCGTGCCTTTGTACACCTGACTGCTGGTGGTGGCGCTCACGTCAAAGCTGGCAGCGGGCTTGCGCTGGCGGAGGGCGTAGCTGCGGGCTGCCACAGCCTGGGCTCGCAGTGCGGCCTGGGGCCAGCTGGCCGGCATCTCGCCGCCCACCACACTCGGCAGATAGCTCTCCAGTGAGATGTGGTTGATCGCCTGGAGGCCAGCCCGGCCTACCATCAGCTGCAGCTGTCCGCGGTAACGACGCTGCTGTAGCTGAAAATCACCCGGGCTGGCGGCCGAACCGGCAGGGGTTGTCTCGGCCGGGCCCACCACGGTGCGGAGAGTGAGCGGCTGCAGCCAGTAGGAGTCCTCAGCAGGCAGGAGCCGCCGTTCCGCTCCCAGGCTCCAGGCCAGCTGACCGTCCCGGAGCTCCAGTCGCACGCTTTGTCCGGCGGGAATCACCAGGTCGGCCGGTTGGAGCCGGAGGGGGCGGTCGAGGGCGGTGATCGTGAGGGTGGCGCTCTCAAGCACCAGCACCCGCATCGTGGGGTCTGCGCTCTGACGCGACTCGGTGCGGGCCTGGGCCGAGGCCAGCGGCGGCCGCGGAATCGCCCCGGCAAGCGCCAGCGCTGGCAGCAGCAGAACGGGGGCCAGTCGCGATCGCACGTGACGGGTGGCGGACGACACGGAACTGCCTGAGCGGTCGGGCACGCCATTGTGGCTGTCGTGGCAACATGCGCCAGAGGCACGGTCGGCTTGCAGGTCACTTTCCTGGGCACCAGCTCGGGCGTCCCAACCCGTGCCCGCAATGTGTCGTCCGTGGCCCTGCGGCTGCCTCAGCGGGCTGAGCTCTGGCTGTTTGACTGCGGCGAAGGCACGCAGCACCAGTTCCTCCGCAGCGAACTGCGCGTGAGCCAGCTCCGTCGGGTCTTCGTGACCCACATGCACGGCGATCACGTGCTCGGGCTCCCCGGCCTTCTGGCCAGTCTTGGCCTGGCCGGCTCCTGCCCTGGCATCGATCTCTACGGGCCCGACCCCTTGCGCGACTACCTGGAAGGCGTGCTGCGCACCACATCCACCCGGATCAACTACCCGCTGCGCACCCACAGGGTGCGCCAGGCCGCTGCCAGTGGTGCCCTGGTGCTCGACGATGGCGACCTCACCGTGCGCTGCGCCCCCCTCACCCACCGGGTGCCGGCCTATGCCTACCGGGTGGATCAGAAGCCCCGGCCAGGACGCTTCGATGTGGATCGGGCCCGGGCGCTCGGGATCCCGGCGGGGCCGATCTACGCGGAGCTCAAGCAGGGCCGGACCGTGACGCTTGACGACGGACGGATCATCCGTGGCGACAGCCTCTGCGGGCCGCCACGCCCTGGCTCGAGTGTGGTGTATTGCACCGACACCGTGTTCTGCCAGGCAGCGGTGGAGCTGGCTGCCGGCGCCGACCTGCTCATCCACGAGAGCACGTTCTCCCACGCCGAAGCGGCCATGGCGATCGCCCGGGATCATTCCACCAGCACGATGGCAGCTCAGACGGCGCTGGCCGCCGGGGTGAAGCGACTGGTGCTCACCCATCTCAGCCCCCGCTATGTGGTCGGCAATCCCGTGACCCCCGACGATCTGCTGGCTGAAGCCCGCTCCATCTTCCCCGACACCCTGCTCGCCAGGGACTTTCTGAGTCTGGACGTGGTCCCGCCGGAGCCGGCTGCCGACTGAGCGGCCGCTATCCGAGCGCAACAGTTCACGCGATTCGCTGTCGGAGCCCCCGCCCCCCGTGATACAAGGTCTGCGTTGCGGTCACGACCGCCCCACTGACCGGCTCCTCCTGATGGCCTCCTCCCTTACCTCAGCCATTCGCACGCTGGTGCGCACGCTTCTGGCTCTGCCCCTGGTGCTGCTGATGTTCAGCGGTCTTGCCGGCCCCGCCCAGGCCGCCCAGTGGACGGCCGAGCAACTGACGGTTCCCGCTGATCCCGAAGGCACCCTGGTGACCTTCAGCGAACAAGAAATCCGCAGTGGTCGCAAGGTCTTCAATAGAAGCTGTGGCGAATGCCATGCGGGCGGCATCACCAAGACCAATCAGAACGTGGGCCTTGATCCCGAAACCCTCGCTCTGGCAACCCCGGCCCGCGACAACGTCGCCTCCCTGGTGGACTACATGAAGGATCCAACCAGCTACGACGGCGAGTACTCGATCGCCGATGTGCACCCCAGCCTGCGCAGCAGTGACATCTTTGTGAAGATGCGCGACCTCGACGACGAGGACCTGCGTGAGATGGCTGGTTACATCCTCGTGGCCCCGAAGGTGCAGGGCGTTCAGTGGGGCGGCGGCAAGATCTATTTCTGATTCTGATGCCCTCTCACTCGGGAGGGGAGGTATTGGCCGGGTCCATCGATGCAGGGAGCCGGCTGTACCACCACTCCTGAAGCTCACCCGACAGTCGGACGGGGAACAGGGTGATCACGGTGTGCGTCGGCCGCGCCGCGGGCTGGAGCAGCTCCACGGCGTAGGAAGGGCAGCGACGCGCGGCCAGATCAGGAACGAACCGGCGACCAACCCTGCGCCAGCTCGGCTCCTTGCTGCGCCAGGCCAGCCGGCAGCAGGGCCAGGGCAGTTCCTCCCGGTCGAAGAGTCGGCAACAGGGACCGATCACGCGGTAGCTGAACTGACCCCCAAGGCTGGTGTGTTCGCTGCCGGCCGCCAGGAGAACCTGACCCGCGGCAGGGGCTGTCTGTGGGGCTGACATAAAAAAAGCCACCCCATTGCGGGTGGCTGAACGGTAACCGAGGTGGAAGGGAGCTCAGTAAAGCTCTTCTTCGGCGTGGGTCTTGATGGTGCAATCGCTGGTGGGGTAGGCGACGCAGGTGAGCACGAAGCCGGCTTCGATCTGGTCGTCGTCCAGAAAGCTCTGATCGCTCTGATCGACCGTGCCGGAAGTGATCTTGCCTGCACAGGTGCTGCAGGCACCGGCGCGGCAGGAATAGGGCAGGTCGACACCCTGCTCTTCAGCGGCGTCGAGGATGTACTGGTCGTCAGGAACCTCAATGGTCTTGTTGAGGCCTTCGCTCTCGTTGATGAGGGTGACCTTGTAGGAAGCCATGAAACGAATGTGGGCTCACAGGCACCCGGAGGTCCGGGCCTGTAGGACTCGCCCTTCCTACTCCCATGGCCGGCCTTTGCTGCAGGTTTTGAGTGTCGTGCCCGGGAAGCCCAATCAAAGCGTGGGCACAGATCAGTGTGCCTTATGCAACATCATCAATCCCCAGCCGCCCTGTTCCGCCGCCAGCTGCGCCCGCCAGCCGAAGCGCATCAGCTCGGCCTCCAGTGCGGCGGCCTGCCTCACCAGCATTCCGCTGAGCAGCCCCACGCCATCGGGTGCCAGCAGCCGGTCAAAGCCCGGACAAAGGGCTTCGATCACCGGGGCGAGGATGTTGCAGAGCAGCAGGTCGGCCGGGCGTTGCTCCAGGAGCCCGGCCAGCTCGTCGAGCGAGCCCTGGGCTACCTGCAGGCGATCCTGAAAGCCACTCACGCGGGCGTTGTCGCGCGTGGCTCTCACCGCCAGGGGATCGATGTCGGCCGCGGCCACCGTCGCAGCTCCCTGCAGCAGCGCGGCGATGCCCAGGATGCCGCTGCCGGAGCCCAGATCCGCCACCCGGATCTCCCCCAATCCCGCCGAATCCGCCAGCTGCTCGATCGCCTCCAGGCACAGTCTGGTGGTGGGGTGGCTGCCGGTGCCGAAGGCACTGCCGGGGTCCATGCGGATCACCAGCCGATCGGCATGCTCGGGGGGAAGCTCCAACCAGGCCGGAAGGATCAGCAGCCGCTCGCCCACCGGATCGGGCTGCCAATGCTGCTTCCAGGTGATGCTCCAGTCTTCGTCGGCCTGAGAGAACCAGCTGATCGGCGGCAGCTGGAGCCCGAAGGTGTGGGCGAGAGGGGCCAGGGCCTCCTCCAGGCGGCTGCGCTCGGCGGCCGGCCAGTCAACCACCGGCAGCCAGGCCAGCAGCTCCCGTTCGAGGGGGGCTCCCGGCGGATGACGAAAGGCCACCCGCTGGATTCCCAGCTCGTTGAGCTTCCAGAGCAGGGAGTCCTCGAGCTCGGCGGGGGCGGCCATCTCCAGCCGCCACCAGGTCTTGGCCATCAGAGGGTCACCGGATGGGCTTCCTGGATGCCGTTGATCGCCAGCACCGTGGCCAGGAGCTCGGCCGGGATCGGGTCATCGAGGGAGAGCACCATCACCGCATCGCCCCGCACGATCCGACGGCCCACCTGCATCGAGGCGATGTTCACGTTGTGCTGGCCCAGCAGGGAACCGAGCTGACCAATGATCCCCGGCATGTCCCGGTGACGGGTGAACAGCATGTGGCGACTCGGCGTGACATTCACGGGGAATTCATCGATGGCGGTGACCCGCAGCTCCCCGTCGGCGAACACCGCTCCTGTCACCACGTGGTTGCCGAAGGACCCCCTGGAGCTCAATTGCAGCGAACCGGCGGCGAAGTCGCGGGCTGCCTCATCCTTCACCTCGAGCACGTGGATGCCGCGGTCGCGGGCCTCCAGCGAGGCGTTCACATAGTTGATGCTGTCGCCGAGAGCAGTGGAGAGCATGCCCTTGAGGGCCGCCACCACCAGGGGCTGGGAGGGGTGACCGGCGAAGGCCCCCTGCAGCCGCACCTCCAGGGCACTGATCGGCCCACCGGAGAGCTGGCTGATCAGTTGGCCGAGGGTTTCAGCCAGCTGCAGATGGGGTTTGAGCTGCTCCATCACCTCGGCATTGAGGCCCGGGATGTTCACGGCGCTTCGGGCTGGCAGACCGAGCAGCACATCGCGGATCTGCTCGGCCACATCGATGGCCACGTTTTCCTGGGCTTCCGTGGTGCTGGCCCCGAGATGGGGGGTGAGCACCAGGTGCTCTCTGACGCTGCGGAGCGGCGAATCAGCCGGTAGGGGCTCCTTGGCGAACACGTCGAGGGCGGCGCCGGCGATCACGCCGGCCTCCACGGCCTCCGCCAGAGCGGCTTCATCGACGATGCCGCCGCGGGCGCAGTTCACCAGGCGGGCACTGGGCTTCATGGTGCGCAGCAGGGCTGCGTTCACCAGGTTCTCGGTGTCGGGAGTGCGGGGGAGGTGCAGGGTGATGTAGTCGGCCTGGGAAAAGAGATCCGCGATGGGCAGGAGCTTCACCTGCATCTGCTGGGCTCGTTCGGCCGACACGAACGGGTCGTAGGCCAGCAGCTCCATGCCCATGGCCTGAGCCACCCGGGCCACGTGGGAGCCGATCTTGCCCAGGCCCACCACGCCGAGCTTCTTCTTGTAAAGCTCATTGCCCACGTAGGTCTTGCGGTCCCAGCCGCCGGCCATGGTGCTGGCGTGGGCGTGGGGCACATGGCGTGAGAGCGAGAGCATCAGGGCCAGGGCGTGTTCGGCCGCGGCGATCGTGTTGCCCTCCGGAGAGTTCACCACCAGCACGCCCCGCCGGGTGGCGGCCGGCACGTCCACGTTGTCGACACCCACCCCGGCACGGCCGATGATCCGCAGCCTGTCGGCGGCCTCGATGATCCCGGCGGTCACCGTGGTGCCGGAGCGGATCATCAGCGCGTCGTAGTCCCCGATGATCTCCCTGAGCTGCTCGGGGGGGAGGCCGGTGCGAACGTCGACCTTCGCCACCTGGGAAAGGATGTCGATCCCCGCCTGATCGATGGGATCTGAGACCAGTACTTTTGTCATGCCCGGCGGGAAATCGGCCGGGTGTGCAGTGTAGTGAGCAGCCAGAATCGGGATCCAACGGATGCCGCCGACCGGTGGCAGGGGGAAAGGCCGTGGCCACGAGCGTGGTGCTGGTGCTCGACAACCACGAGCGACTCCAGCAGCTGGAACATCAACTGCAGGGGCTCGAGCCTCCGCTGACCACCCTGCTCGCGATCGGGGAGGGGGAAACGCCGCTGGCCCAGGTGGTTCGCCTGGATCCGGCGGCGGCCCGACGGGCCCGCCAGCGGGGGATGGCGCGCTGGCTGCTGCCCTTCGGGTTCTTCGCCGGGCTCACCTTCACCTACATCACCGATCTCGACACCTTCGCCTTTTTCGGTGCCTGGAGTCAGCACCTGATCGGCGCGTTGCTGGGCCTGGTATCCGGCTGGATGGGCAGCTTTGCCGCAGCCGCTTCGGTGGCCTCGGAGGAGGACGACCGGATCCGCGGATTGCGCAACCGGCTGGAGGAAGGCAACTGGCTGCTGCTGCTGGAGACGGCCGACGGTGTGGAGATGCCCTGGAACACGCTCCGCCAGGCACGCCCCAAGGCGGTGGTGCGCCTGGGCGACACTTGAGCGCCGGAGCGGCCTGATGCTTCCCCGCCATGAGCTGCTGGAGGGAACCCCGGATCCCGAGGGCCTGTCCCGGTTGATCGATCTCGCTGAACAGGTGCTGCGCACCTGGCAGCCGCAATGGACCCCGTTCCTGCCCGCCGAGCTGCGGGAGGAGGCCGAGCGGCGACTTGGCCTCCTCAGCGAACTCAGCCTTCATGGCGATGGTGGCCATAGGGGCGCCGAACGGCGGCGGTTGCTGCTGCGGCGATCCGAGGTTGATCCCGACCCCCTGGCCCTCCCGGCGGGACTCGCTGGTCTGGAAATCCGTGGCAATTTCCTGTTCGATCCGGCCGATCCTGAGGACGTGAGGCAGGTTCTGCTGGCAGCCGGAGCCGGGACCGGCGAGCTCGGAGACATCTGGATGCGGGGGGACCGCGGTGCCCAGGCGATCGTGACCACCGAGCTGGCGGACCGTCTGAACCGCCAGGGCGGTCGGATCCGCAGCGTGGCGGTGGAGTTCACGGCCCGGCCCCTGGCCGAGCTGCAGGTACCGGCCCAGCGGGCAAGCCGGCGCCAGACGAGCGTGGAGGCCTCCCTGCGGCTTGATGCCCTGGCCTCTGCCGGTTTCGGAGTCTCACGAAACCGGATGGCTGAACTGATCCGCGGAGGAGCCGTGCGCCTCAACTGGCAGCCCATGTTCACGCCCAGTCGCGAGCTGGCCGTTGGAGACAGGGTTCAGCTGCAGGGTCGGGGAGAGTTGCTCGTCGAGGAGCTGGCGCTCACCCGTCGGGATCGCTGGCGGGTGACCCTGGTGCGCCGCTGAGCGGGGGCTGCTAGGTTGCAGCCACGCGGGCGATTAGCTCAGAGGTAGAGCACTACCTTGACACGGTAGGAGTCACTGGTTCGATTCCAGTATCGCCCATTTTGCTAGTTTATTAAGGCTATTGCGCTAATTATATATTTGAAGCCGGAACTTTTTCAGAATTAGACGATCCTTTGGCCGGAGTTTTGTAAGGCTTGAGGATTACCGGGGCAACTCGCCTGGAATGTTGCGGTCCATCGCCTATCGGAAGGCCACCCAATCAAGCCTTTGCTTGTTCCCGTTGGGGGACTGCTCGGTCAGTTCGATGCCCCGCACGGTTCCATCCTCCCGATACCAGGGGTCCTGGCAGAGCTGGCTGAAGAGGTTGCGCGCCTCCTCCAGGCTCTCGCACTCGGCTACCTGAACCACTCCCCAGGAATCGTGGGTGCTGATGCTGAAGCTCATCGTGCCAATGGTTGTCTCCGGTCCCCGGGTGCTGGAAAGTGGCATCGCCGCCGCGATCCAGCCTTGCAGGTTGCCACTTCCCCCGACCAGACCCTCGTGGTGGGTCTGGCCCGATCAGGAATCGGAGTGGCTCGGTTGCTCCACGCCCAAGGGCGCCATGTTGAGCTGATCGACAGTGCCGATTCAGCTGAGCTGCGCAGCCGCGCTGAGCAGATGCGGCAGGAAGGCCTGGCGGTGCGGCTTGGAATTTCGCTCACCAGCCTCAGCGATGCGCCCCTCCCACCCGGTACCGCCGTGGTGGTGAGTCCGGGGATCCGCTGGGACCATCCCGCACTGCAGGCGCTGAGGAGCCGTGGAATCGTGGTTCAGGGGGATCTGCTGCCGGCCTGGCAAGCCAGCGGCACCACACCCTGGATGGCGATCACGGGCACCAACGGCAAGACCACCGTGACCCATCTGGTGAGTCACCTCCTTCAGGAGGGGGGCCTGGTTGCACCCATGGGGGGCAACGTGGGCTGTTCGGCTGCCGAGGTTGTGCTCGAACGCTGCCTTCGCCACCAGCGGCCTGCCGACTGGTTGGTGATCGAGATGAGCAGCTACCAGATCGAAGCCAGCCCCCAGATCGCCCCGGCTGTCGGCATCTGGACCACCCTCACCCCCGACCACCTCGAACGTCATGGAACGCTGGAGGCCTATCGGGCGATCAAGCGCGGTCTGCTGGAACGCAGCCGCGTGCGGATCCTGAATGCCGACGACCCCGACCTGCGTGCCCATGCCGCCAGCTGGCAGCAGAGCGTGCAGTGGGTGAGCGCCGGCCCCAGGGATCGGCTTCCCGAAGGGATCGAGCCGTTGCTCTGGATCGAGCGGGGACGGGTGTGGCAGCAGCCGGCACCCGGCACCGAACCCGTGGATCTGATGGCGGCCGACTGCCTGGCCATGCCGGGCGAGCACAACCGTCAGAACCTGCTGCTGGCAGCCGCAGCCGGGCTCCAGGCGGGCCTCAGCGGCAGCGGAATGGAGCGGGCCTTCCGCTCCTTCCCGGGCGTGCCGCACCGGCTCGAACGGATCCGACAGACCGGAGCGATCCACTGGTTCAATGACAGCAAGGCCACGAATTACGACGCTGCCGAGGTGGCCCTCAAGGCTCTGGACGGTCCTCTGGTGGCCCTGGCTGGTGGGCAGTCGAAGCAGGGCGACGCGGCGGCCTGGGTGAAAGCCCTGGGCCACAAGGCGGCCGCGGTTGTGCTGTTCGGCGCCGCGGCCGAGGAGTTCGAGCAGCTGCTCAGCCGTGGCGCCTACGGCGGTGAGCTGCATTGCTGTGGGGGACTCGATCAGGCCGTTCCCCTGGCCGCGGAGCTGGCCGAACGACTCTCCTGCAACGCCGTTCTACTGTCGCCGGCATGCGCGAGCTTCGATCAGTACAGCGACTTCGAAGCCCGCGGCGATCATTTCCGCCGGTTGGTGCAGGCGCTGCCCTGATCAGCCCTGATCGGCCGTGAGTGCCAGATAGGCCGAGGCTCCGATGCACACGGCCAGGGGCACCGTGGCGAACAGGCCCACAAAGAAGGCGATCATTCCAGACACCGAAATGGCGCCAACCACAACCAGGAAGGCAGCGATGTCAAACCAGCGAGCCGTCACAAGGGCCCGTGACAGGGCCATGGCATCGAGAAAGGCCACCCTCCGGTCCACCAGAACGAAGGCTGCAAACCAATAGGCCACAGCCAGGTAGATGCCCGGGATCCCCAGGGCCAGCAACCCCAGCAGAACCGCCACGGCGACAAACACCGAATAGCCCAGCAGGTTGAAGATCTCGCCCGAAACGGCAAACAGCTGACCGAACTGAAATGTTTGCCCCCTCGCCGCCATCAGAGCTCCGTGGATCAGGGCGATATTCCCCACCAGGTGAAGAACCACCTGCAGCAGCAGCAGCAGGCCGTAGGGGATCAGCAGAAGCAGCCGGGGGTTGGGCCCGATGAGCCCGTCATCCACGATTCCAGCCAGCAGCGAAACCACGCCGATCGCGATGAAATAAAGAACAGAGAAGCTGACAAGAACCCAGGCATTGCGGGCAAAGCCCCGGGCTCCGTTGCGGATGATGGCGCCGTATTGCATGCCGTTTTGCATGGAGGTGATGAACATCTTGCGTTGCCACCCGAGTGTTTGCATGGGGTTGCGGACTGTCAAGCGCACCGATGTGATCTGACATACGATCGGGATGTCTCGGACAAGCTGCGATGGCCTGGTGGCTGATGAAAAGCGAACCGGATGTCTACGGCATCGACGATCTTGAGCGGGAGGGCAGCACCATCTGGGATGGCATCCGCAACTATCAGGCCCGCAACTTCATGCGCAGCATGCAGGAAGGAGACAACGCATTTTTCTATCACTCCAACAGCAAGCCCCCGGGCATTGTCGGTCTGATGGAGGTCTTCGAGACAGGCCTTGTCGACCCCAGCCAGTTTGATCCGGCATCGAAGTACTTCGACGCGGCTTCAAGCCGGGATACCCCACGCTGGGACTGCGTCAGGTTGCGTTTTGTCCGTCGTTTCCCCAGGCTCCTCAGCCTCGATGCCCTGCGTGAAGCGTTCACCCCGGAGCAGCTGGCCGTGGTGAGGCGCGGCAACCGTCTGTCGATCCTGCCGGTGCCGGAGGCCAGCGCCGAACGGCTGTTGCAGATGCTGGAGGCGGGCTGATGCCACTCCACCAGCCCTGCAGTGATGCCCCGATCGCGATCCGCTCCGCTTTCGATCGGGGTTGGCAGGCCTATCGCAGCCATGGCCTGGCCTTCAGTGGCTTCACGGTGCTGGCGGGGGGTGTGAATCTGCTGGCCCAGCTGGGATTCCGCAGCGCAAGCGCAGCGCTGGTGTCCACGGCCGGGGATCCCCAGCCGCTGGCTATCGGCCTGGCCGGCACGATGCTCGTGGGGTGGGCTCTCAGCGGCCTGTGGTTGCTGGTGGGATTGATGCGGGGTGCGGCCACGGCCCTTGATGGCGAGCCTGTGGCTGCGATCCGGTTGTTGAAGCCCGACTGGGCTTCGATGATGCGGTGCGGAGGCGCCCTCGCCATGATCGCCGGCGTGCTGTGGGGTGTGCGGGAGCTGGCCGATGCGACCGCCGGTCTGCTCGCACTCCTGCAGCCCTGGCTTGCCTCTCTTCCTCTGCTTGCCCGGCTGGCGGTGCTGGTCTATGTGGCGGTTGACCAGGTGCTCTGCCTACCGATCACGGTGCTGGGCAGGGCCTCACCCTGGGCGGCGCTGCAGAGCGGACGCCGTGCGATTGATCCCCACTGGCTCCAGGCCCTGGGTCTGCTGTTGGTGGTGGGCCTGCTGCTGCTGGTGGGCGTGCTGCTTCTGCTGGCGGGCCTGGCGGTGACCCTCCCCCTGACGCTCTGCATCCTGACAGCAGCTTACGGCCAGCTGTTCGTGCGGCCCGGCGGCAGGATCGCCCGTGAGGGCTGACAAGAGGTTCTGGAGGGCCGCTGCGATAGCTCCACTCGCCTCTGGGCTCCAACTCCCCTCCAGGGCCCTCAGGGGCGGCTCTGGCGTGAGCACGAACCGCAGGCTCCAGCGTTCGGGAACACCCTCCAGCTCGATCCAGAGGCTCCCCCATGGGTGGTTGCGTTCGAGTTCCAGGATGATCTGCTCATCGGCCATCAACAAGGCGGTCATGGCCAGGAGCTCACCTTCGAGCTCACCGGCCATCCGGGCCAGCTCGAGGGCTTCGGCCGCTGTGAATTCCGCCGCCCAGTCCGATCCTCCGATCAGTACCGGGAAGGGCGCCCGCTCCTGATCCAGCTGCAGGCGCCAGCCCTCTGCTTCATGCTGCTGCACGGAGCTGGATCAGCCGGGCAGGAGATCCGGTTGATCCTGCTCGTCGGAAAGCTCGATGATCGCCCGCTGGACCGGTTTCACCATCACCTCATCCAGCAGGCCGTCAAAGTCGTCAAACCGTCTTTGCTTGGCCCGGAAGGCGATCCGAACCGTGGTGAGGTATCGGTTGCTGGAGTTGCGGATCAGACTCTCGGCCCGCTGGGCCAGTTCCTTGGAATTCAGCTGCATTCCGCTGTGCATGGGCCGGGAATCGTTCCACCGCACCCTAGCCAGAAGGCCCTGAGCCGCTCCGGACCGCGGGGCGACTGGCTAGAAGAACCTGATGCGGGGCACGCTGGCGATCGATCTGGGAAGCACCACCACCGTGGTGGCCTGGCTGCCCGGTGGTGGTGGTGCTCCAACCCTGCTGAGGGTCGATCCCTACGCCCTGGCCGACCCGCCGGTGGTGCCAAGCCTGTTCTGGTTGCCAGACGCGGAAAGGGGCCGGCCCCTGATCGGTCGTCAGGTGCTGGATGCAGGCCTCGCCAGCAGCGACTCGCCGCACCTTCACAGGGATTTCAAACGACGCATCGGGGCCGGCGGCTCGGATGCAGCCCCCGCCCTGCTCAGCCCGGAGCAGGCCGGCAGCCTGCTGTTGCAGCAGCTCTGGCGCGCCCTGCCGGAGGCCCTGGAACCGGATCGGCTGGTGCTCACCGCTCCGATCGACACCTACCGCGGCTACCGCCAGTGGCTGCTGGAGGCCTGCCGCCCCCTGCCGGTGGCCGAAGTGGCACTGGTGGATGAGCCCACCGCCGCCGCCATCGGCGCCGGCCTGCCGCCAGGCAGCACCGTGCTGGTGGTGGACCTGGGTGGAGGCACGGTGGATCTGGCGTTGGTGACCCTTCAGGGTGGTGAGGGTCGGGCTGCTCCGATCACCCAGCTCCTGCGCTTCGCGGGCCGTGATCTGGAACGCAGCCGCCAGGCTCTGCGCACCGCCCGTGTGGCGGGCAAGGGTGGGCTGGCGATCGGTGGTCGCGACATCGACCACTGGATCGCAGCGCTGCTGATGCCCGGCACACCTGCCTCCAATGCGCTGCTGGCAGCGGCCGAGCGGCTCAAGTGCGACCTCAGCCTCCAGCCCGAGGCCCTGGCTCTCTGGAGTGATGGTGAGGGCCGCAGCCATGAGCTCCGGCTCAGCCGGAACGGTCTGGATCGCCTTCTTGAGGACAGGGGCCTGATCGCCCAGCTGGACCGGGAGCTGGAAGCGGTTCTGGCCGCCGGGCGTGCTGCAGGCATCCGTCTCAACGATCTCGCCGCTGTCCTGCCGGTGGGAGGGGCGAGCCGTATGCCTCGGATCCGGCGCTGGCTCGAGGAGCGCTGCCCCGGGGTGCCGATCCGTGGCGATCGTCCGGTGGAAGCTGTCGCGATGGGTGCGCTCGCGCTCACGCCAGGGCTGCAGCTGCTGGATGTGCTCAGCCATGGGGTGTCGCTGCGCTGCTGGGACCAGCGGGATGGTGCGCATCGCTGGCACCCGCTGTTCCTGGCGGGCCAGGGCTGGCCGACGCCCGAGGGCCTGGAGCTGGTGGTGGCCGCCAGCCGCGATGGTCAGTCGGAGCTGGAGCTGGTGCTGGGGGAGCCCCTGGCGGAGCAGCGGGCGGAGGTGTTGTTTGAAAACGGTCTGCCGGTGCTGCGCCAGCGCCCGGCCGGCTCGGCTCCGGTGCAGGCCTGGGCGAACCAGCCGTTGCCGATCGGCCTTGAACCGCCGGCCCGCCGGGGCGAAGACTGTCTTCGCCTCCGCTTCGCCATCAATGCCGAGGGGAACCTCACCATGAGCGGTCGCGACCTCCGCAGCGCCAGAGAGCTCCCTGAACGCACCCTTGGTGCCGTGCGCTGAGGGGTGGGGGCCGCTGCATAAAACAATGGGGGCTGTCTGCGCGTCGTTGTCTTGGCCCTGCGCCGGAACAGGCTGCCCCGGTTCTGGCTGGGCATCACCCTCGGGCTGGTGATGGCCGGTACAGGCGCCGCCCTCTGGTGGGAGCGTCAGCTTCCGGCACGCCTTCAGCAGGCGGCGGCCCGTGGCGATCTGGAGGCCTGCCTGCGATACGGAAACCAGCTGGAGGCCCTGCGCTGGCGGGGTGGCCAGATCGATCAGGCGCAGAGCTCCTGCCGGCGACGCCGGGCCCGGCTGCTCTGGGAGCGGCAGCAATGGGCTCAGGCCCTCCAGCTGCAGCTGCAGCTGGTGAATTCCGGTTCGTCTGAGCGGGCAGACGAACAGCAGCTGATCACCTGGCAGGAAGAGCTCCAGCGTCGGGCCCTGTTGCGCTATCGCGATGGAGATCTCAAGGGGGCCTTGGCGATGCTGGCTGCGATGGGGGAAGACCGGCGTGCGGATGGCACCAGCGTGGGCGACCGCCTGCGGGAAGGCTGGACCCGCAACACGTTGAACCTTGACCGGGCTTCCAAACTGGCGAAGCAGACACGCTGGTTCGAGGCGCTGGAGTCCCTCAACCGAATCGACCACCCCTGGTGGAAGAACCGCAGCCTGGCCCTGCGCCGCGAGGTGGAGAAGGGAATTGCCGACCTCGAGCGGGAGCACAGGGAGCAGGATGCCCACGGCAGCATGCCCCACACCGTTCCGGCCGAGCGACTGGATGGCGAGGTTCAGCGGCGCATCGCGGCCGGCATGGATGAGTGGAGCGCCTTCCAGAGCGCCTGCCGCTCTCTGGGCGGGCGGGTTGTGGAGGCTGGTCCGGAATCCGCCTGCCAGCGATGAGCGCGTGACAAGATGACGCGGCCGCGACGCAGGAGCTCCGATGCAGCCAGGTGAACGGGTGAAGGTCTGCCAGAACGTGGTGGTCTACCACCACCCCCAGCATCGCGGTGAGGGTTTCGATCTGGTCGGCCAGGAGGGCGAAGTGGTTTCGGTGCTGACCGACTACAAAGGCCGGGTGATCAGTCCCACCCACCCGGTGGTGGTGGCGTTCGGCAAGTTCCGGGCACATTTTCGGGCCGACGAGCTGGAGCCGGCCTGAGCTGATCAAGGGCGCACCAAGAAGACCCCTTCCTCGCCATCGATCGCTTTCAGACACACTTCAATCGCTTCCTGCCGACTGGTGGGAACGGAACGACCGCAGTAATCGGGTTGGATGGGAAGTTCCCGGTGGCCCCGGTCGACCATCACGGCCAGGGTGACGCGCTTCGGTCGGCCCCAGGCCTGCAGGGCCTCCAGGGCAGCCCGCACGGTGCGGCCGGTGAAAATCACGTCATCCACCAGCACCACCAGGCGACCGTCAATGGTCCCGGGCAGGTCGGTGGGCTGGGTGAGGCGGGTTCCCACCCGATCCAGATCATCACGGTGGAAGGTGGGGTCCAGGGTTCCCCGTTGCACCGGATGACCGCAGAGCCCCTCCAGACGATGGGCCAGCACCGCGGCGAGCGCCACCCCCCTCGTGGGAATACCCACCAGCAGGAGGTCGCTGCTGCGTGGAACGCTCTCCAGAATCTGACTGGCCAGACGATCAAGCGTTCGGCTCATGTCCTGCTCGGAGAGCAGCTCGAGACGCGACATCAACCTTCCGACCTGAAATGGTGACCTGAAGTGTGACCAAAGGCTGACGCAGCGAACGGCGTCAGGGAGCAGATCAAGGTCGGAATGTAGGTTAACGAGGCAAGGCATCGGAGTGAGGCGTCGATCAGGCGCTGTCGCGCAGGTCTGGCGATCAGGAGACGGGTGACGACTATTCCCTCCCAGAACAGTTCCAGGGCCGGTGCCCGCACGGCGGCCACCCCCGCTCGAAGCCCAATCCTCACCCAAGCCACCTTGCGTGATTCAGTCCCGGTGGCGCCGGTTGTGCTCTGCATCCTTGATGGCTGGGGCCATCGTCCCGAAACTGAGCACAACGCCATCCAGGCCGCTGAGACGCCTGTGATGGATGCGCTCTGGCAGGCCTATCCCCACACCTTGATCGAAGCCAGCGGTGGAGCCGTCGGCCTCCCGGACGATCAGATGGGCAATTCCGAGGTGGGCCATCTCACCATCGGCTCTGGCCGGGTGATCCGCCAGGAGCTGGTGCGTATCAGCCAGGCGGTGTCGGATGGCTCGATTCTCGACAACGACGCGCTCAAGGCGATGGGCGACCGCCTCTTGGTCGGCGGTGGCACCCTTCACCTGATCGGTCTCTGCTCCGACGGGGGCGTCCACAGTCATGTGGATCACCTGGGCGGGCTGTTGCGCTGGGCGGCAGGACGAGGCCTCACCGACGTGGCACTGCATGTGATCACCGACGGACGCGACACCCCACCCAACAGTGCGCTCACGTACATCCGCCGGATCCAGGAGTTGATCAACCAGTGCGGAGTGGGCCGGATCGCCACGATCTGCGGTCGCTACTGGGCGATGGATCGCGACAACCGTTGGGAGCGCACTGAAAAGGCCTATCGCCTGCTCACCGAGACCTGCCCGCTTTCCGATCTCACCGCCGAGGCCGTCATCGAGGCCTCCTATGCATCGGAGGTTGGCGATGAATTTCTGGAGCCTGTGCGGCTCAGCGATGGGGTGTTGAAGCCCGGCGACGGCCTGGTGTGCTTCAACTTCCGACCCGACCGGGTCCGGCAACTGGTCCGTGCCTTGGTGAGCTCAGAGTTCGATGGTTTCAGTCGGCAGCGTGTCGAGCCGCTGGATGTGGTCACCTTCACCCAGTACGAAGCGGGGCTACCGGTGAACGTGGCCTTCCCTCCGGAGTCGCTCGACGGATTGCTGGGTCAGGTGATCTCCGAAGCTGGGCTCCGCCAGTTCCGCACGGCGGAAACCGAGAAATATCCCCATGTCACCTATTTCATGAACGGTGGGATCGAGAAGGCTTTCCCAGGAGAAGACCGACACCTGGTGCCATCCCCTCGGGTCTCCACCTATGACCAGGCCCCTCAGATGTCTGCCCTGGATCTCACCGACAGCTGCATTGCCGCCATCAACAAAGGGATTTACTCGCTGGTGGTAATCAACTATGCCAACCCCGATATGGTTGGACACACTGGACAGATTGAGGCCACCAAGCAGGCGATCGAGATGGTGGACAGCTGTGTTGGCCGGCTGATGGAGGCTGCCAACCGGATGGGGGGAACCCTGTTGATCACGGCTGACCATGGCAATGCCGAGGTGATGCAGGGGCCGGACGGCCGTCCCTGGACTGCGCACACCACCAACCCGGTTCCCGTGATCCTGGTGGAGGGTGAAAAGCGCAAGATTCCCGGCCATGGCACCAATGTTCAGTTGCGCGAGCGTGGGGGCCTCGCCGATATCGCCCCGACGCTGCTTGAGATCCTGGGCCTGCCGAAGCCGGAATTGATGAGTGGCCGCTCCCTGATCGAGTCTGAGGAGGCCAGGCTGACCACGTCGAGCAGGAAGGCTGTCAGCGTTTAGCCTCAGCCCATCTCCTGAAGCTTTGCCGTGATTGCAAGCATCCTGTCCTGGGTGTGGGTTGGTAGCGGGGTTCTGCTGATCATCAGCGTGCTGCTGCACAGCCCCAAGGGCGACGGCATGGGTGGGCTGGCTGCAAGCGGGGGCTCGATGTTCACCAGCGCCCGCAGCGCTGAGCAGACCCTCAACCGCATCAGCTGGACGCTGCTGGCCGTCTTTCTGGGTCTGGCGGTTGTGTTGAGCGCCGGATGGGTGCGCCGATGACCAGGCGCAGTCTGCTGGCCCGGCTTGGGGCTTTGCTGGCGGCGCTGCCGATCCCCTGGCTACCAGCCCAGGCGGCTGAAGCAGCCAGCGCGGCGGGGGATCCCGCTTGGGCTCTCAGTGATGCCGAGTGGAGAAAGCGCCTAAGTGCGTCGGCCTATGCGGTGTTGCGGAAGGAAGGTACCGAACGTCCGTTCAGCAGTGCTCTCAACGAGGAAAAGCGTGACGGCACCTTTCTCTGCGCCGGTTGCCGCCTGCCCCTGTTCAGCTCCAGGGCCAAATACGACAGCGGCACCGGCTGGCCCAGTTTCTGGCAGCCCCTGCCTGGCGCGATCCTCACCAAAATGGATTTCAAGTTGATCGTCCCACGCACCGAATATCACTGTCGTCGCTGCGGGGGGCATCAGGGGCACGTGTTCAATGACGGGCCCAAGCCCACCGGCAAGCGTTACTGCAACAACGGCGTGGCCCTGATCTTTAAACCGGCAGGTTGAGAGCCTGGATGAGCATGAAGTCGCCATGAAAAAGCCCCCTCTTGCGAGGGGGCTTAATCGTGCTGATCTCAATCAGCTGCTTGGCCTCAGCCGGGCTGTTTAGCCTCAGCCGATCACCGGGGCGCTCAGGGCCACCGGGGTGGCATCAGCTGCCG
>JAYKGZ010000056.1:0-4162 GCA_035284925.1 Cyanobacteriota bacterium
CCGTGGCCTAGGTTGGTCAATCGCTTCACGTTCGATCGTTCGTCGTCTGTCGTCCCATGGCCAAGCGCGTTCAAGTGGTTCTCAACGCCGACGTCCTCAACCTGGGCAAGGATGGTGATCTGGTGGAGGTGGCCCCCGGCTACGCCCGCAATTTCCTGCTTCCCACCGGCAAGGCTGTGGCGGTCACACCGGCGGTGATGCGTCAGGTGGAGGTCCGCCGGGCCAAGGAGGCTGAGCGTCAGGCGGCCCTCAAGGCCTCGGCTGAAGCCTTCCGCACCGCCCTGCTCACCATTGGCCGCTTCACCATCAAGAAGCAGACCGGTGGCGACGATGTGCTCTTCGGCACCGTCACCAACGGCGATGTGGCCGAGGCCATCGAAGCCGCCACCAAGAAGGAGGTGGATCGGCGCGACATCACGGTGCCTGAAATCCACCGCACCGGTTCCTACAAGGTGCCGGTGAAGCTCCACCCCGAGGTGATCGCTGAGATCAACGTGGAGGTGGTCAGCTACTGACCTCCTCCCCATGGTTTCCGTTCCCCTGGCCGATTCCGATCCCACTGACGGCCCGCGGAGCGGGGGGCCTCGCCGTTCGAGCGGTCGACAGTCCGAGGAAGCCCGCTTCGAGGCCCTGCCCGATGCGGTGCCGCCCCAGAATCTGGAGGCCGAGGAGGCGGTGCTGGGCGGGATTCTGCTCGACCCCGACGCCATCGGCCGTGTGGCCGATCTGCTTCAGCCCGAGGCGTTCTATCTGAACGCCCATCGGGAGATCTTCCGCACCGCCCTGATGCTCCACAGCCAGGGCAAGCCCACCGACCTCACCGCCATGACGGCCTGGCTGGCCGATACCGGTCACCTCGAAAGGGTGGGGGGCAGCAGCCGGCTGGTGGAACTCGTGGAGCGGGTCACTTCCACCGCCGCGATCGACCAGGTGGCGCGGCTGGTGATGGACAAACACCTGCGACGTCGGCTGATCCGCTCCGGCAATGAGGTGATCGCCCTGGGCTTCGACCAGGGCAAGCCGATGGATCAGGTGCTCGATGAGGCTGAGCAGAAGATCTTCGCGATCAGCCAGGAGAAACCGAGCCAGGGGCTCACGCCCACCGTGGAGATCCTCACCCGCACTTTCGAGGAGATCGAGAGCCGTTCGGTGGGCACCGCCGTGGCCGGCATCCCGGTGAACTTCTACGACCTCGATGCGATCACCCAGGGGCTGCAGCGCAGCGATCTGATCATCATCGCGGGGCGCCCGGCCATGGGTAAAACCGCAATCACGCTCAACCTGGCCCGCAACGTGGCCCAGCTGCACAACATGCCGGTGTGCGTGTTCAGCCTGGAGATGAGCAAGGAGCAGCTCACCTATCGGCTGCTGGCGATGGAAACCGGCATCGAAAGCGGGCGGTTGCGCACGGGCCGCCTTCAGCAGGAGGAATGGCCCCTGCTGGGCCGTGGCATCGATGCGCTGGGCCAGATGCCCATCTACATCGACGACAAGCCCAATGCGAGTGTGCTGGAGATGCGCTCGCTCAGTCGGCGCTTGATGGCCGAATCGGGCAAGGAGCTGGGGCTGGTGGTGATCGACTACCTGCAGTTGATGGAGGGGAGCGGTTCCGACAACCGGGTGCAGGAGCTCTCCCGCATCACCCGGGGCCTCAAGGGCATGGCCCGCGAGCTCAATGTGCCGGTGGTGGCCCTCTCCCAGCTCAGCCGAGGCGTGGAGGCCCGCACCAACAAACGGCCGATGCTCTCCGATCTGAGGGAATCAGGCTCGATCGAGCAGGACGCCGACCTGGTGCTGATGATCTATCGCGATGAGTACTACAACCCGGAGACCGCTGACCGCGGCATCACCGAGGTGATCGTGACGAAGCACCGCAACGGGCCGGTGGGCACCGTGAAACTGCTGTTCGAGCCTCAGTTCACACGCTTTCGCAACCTGGCGGCCTGAGCGGCGGCTGGGTCAGGGTGACCGCGCGATCTCCCGACCAGTTCACCAGCGTCTGGCCATCGCGGTAGTGACGGGGCGTGCTCATCAGGCGGCGCCAGGCCTCGCGACCGGAGAGCAGTTGATAGCGGTCTGGGTAGCGCTCCAGAAGGATCTGACGCAGCTGCGGGTAGTAATCGGCATTCATGCCTGGAAAGATGTGGTGCTCGGCATGATGGGAGAAATTCAGATGCAGAAGATCCACAAAGGCCGGTAACCGCAGCGAGACTGAATTCGCCAGGGGATCATTCTCATCCTCCAGCGGACACAGCATGTGGTTGGTGTAGATGTAAGCCATCGCCACGGCCGTGCCCAGGCCGAGGGGCAGCCCATAACCCAGCAGCAGCGGTAGCGGCCGCAGGCCAAGAACGGCGATCACACCGGCATGGGCCGTGACCAGCAGCAGCACTTCCAGAAGGATCGCCTTGCGCTCCCGCCGGCTCACGCGGAAGGCCGCCGGCACGATCGTCGAGGCGGCGTGCAGATGGGGGCCGATCAGAACCGAGAGCAGGCTGCGCAGGTTGTGCACCCACCAGGCCATGCCCATGCCGAGCGCCAGCCCCCAGGGCGTGACCTCATCGGAGGGCACGAACGCATGCTGGATGCGCTTGCCCCAGGTGGCCGGCTGGGATTCCAGATAGCTGCGGTCGGGATCGGCGAGGGAATTGGTGTGCCCGTGATGCTGGCGGTTGTGGACCGCCTGCCAGAGGGTGGGCGGCATCCAGAGCACAGCCAGGCCCAGAAAGCCCAGCCAGCGTCTCGGGCCCTGGCCGCGGATGGCACTGCCATGGAGCAGATCGTGGCTGGCGAACAGCAGCACCACCACGGCATTGGCCATCACCACGGCGAAGGGCAGAAACAGCGGCAGCGCCATCAGGGGCCACTGGTGGAGATGGGCGGCCATCAGCCAGCCCAGGGCCAGGATCGCCAGGTTGATCAGCACCAGGGTGAGCCGCGACCCGTCGGCGCGGAAGGCCTCAGGGGGCAGGAGGGAACGCAGTTCACGGCTGTAGGCGCCGGTGCTGGTGGTGGAGGGAAACGAAGCAGAGCAGGCGATAGAGGCGCGGCGATGCCCCACCACTGCAGCACGGCCCGGATCCGCCATGGCGGGCGGCGGAATCAAAGCTTTTCTTTCCTCTGCGCCTCGCAGGCCGTCCTTAAAGTTTGAGTGCGTTCCTTCTTTTATTCTTAAATGTCACGGCTACCTCTCCTCGTTGCGGTGTTGATGGCGGCCAGTGCCTTGCCGGCCAGAGCCGAAACAGTTGTTACCATCACAACGGCGAAATCGGCTGCACAGCTGTTCTGCCCGGCCAACAAGGCCAGCGAGGCTGTTGTGATCATCTCCACGTCAGTTCTGAAAAACCTCACCTCAATTCAGTGCCCCCAGGGTGAATTCCGGGTGCGGCTGCGGGAGATGAAGCAGGAGGATCCCGGCCATGCCGTGGCGAACATCGATCCGCCGAAAGGAGCTGCCAAAGCCTTCGACTGCGACTCCAAATTTGACATTGGGCAGAAGATGGTGGCCTTGAACTGCCTGCGGACGAGCCTCGAGTCCAGCGACCACACCAGGTGAGTCGGCCTACGCCTCTTCAGACCACGACATTGCCGGCTTCTCCGGTGAACTGGGAGGGGGTGACAACTTCGGCCTGATGCGCACGGAGCTGACCGACAGCGACGAAAACAGCCATCTCAGCGACTGAACCGATCTCACCGGAAGCTAGGGCTACCAAGGCGGGCAGAAAGCACCAGCTCTTTCCCGTGGGCGGTCCTGCTCTTGCGCCAGGCCGATCTGTTCGCCGAGTTCGTCTCCCGCGGCCTCGCTGGGTTGAGGGCCACTGCAGGGGCCGCCACCTGCGACGATTCCCGTCTGAACCGGCTGGGATTCCAGCTTGGTGGCCGTTGGCGTTACGGCAGTTGAGCGGTTGACCGCGGGATCTGGCCAGCCCAGGCTTCAACCCTCTGCCCTCCCACGGCATCCACGTCGCCATGGGCCCCGGATCCGTGGAGAATGAAGTCATGGCCGAGCCCGCTTCACCCACCGAATCCTTTGATGTGATCGTGGTGGGTGGCGGCCATGCCGGCTGTGAAGCGGCGATCACCGCCGCCCGGCTGGGGCTCAACACCGCCCTGTTCAGCCTCAACCTCGACCGCATCGCCTGGCAGCCCTGCAACCCGGCGG
>JAYKGZ010000057.1:0-7122 GCA_035284925.1 Cyanobacteriota bacterium
CGTGTGGTGAACACCTGGGCGGATGTGCTGAACCGCGCAGGTCTGGGCATGGAAGTGATGCACGAGCGCAATGCTCATAACTTCCCGCTGGATCTGGCGGCAGCTGATGCCACCCCGGTGGCCCTGAACGCCCCGGTGATCGGCTGAGGCTAAACAGCCCGGCTGAGGCCAAGCAGCTGATTGAGATCAGCCAGAAGACGGACCCGTACCCCCTGCCACCGGCAGGGGGTTTTTCATGATGGCGATCCCCTCGCCACACTGAGATCCAGGTTCTCTGCCTGTGCTGAATGGAGGCTAAGCAACTGATCGAGCGCTATCGGCTGCAGCCCCATCCAGAGGGTGGCTGGTATCGGGAGGTTCATCGCAGTGCCCACCAGGTGGTGCGTGACGACGGCCAGCACCGAGCCGGGCTCACCGTGATCCGCTTCCTGCTGGAGGGCGGAAGCGCGAGCCGCTGGCACCGGGTGATCAGGGCCGATGAAACCTGGCACTTCGCCGGCGGTGATCCCCTCGAGCTGCTGCTGCTTCCGCCGGATGGCGGGATCTGCCGAACGCGACTGGGCCCTGAGGAGGCCCTGCGGGTGGTGCCGGCGGGATGGTGGCAGGCAGCCCGCTGCCTCGGTGCCTGGAGCCTGGTGAGCTGTTGCGTGGGTCCGGGGTTTGACTTTGCCGATTTCAGCCTGATGCGGGATCTGCCTGCAGCCGAGAGACCTCCAGGGGTTCTGGACGCTCTGCTGTGAACAGGGGCCAGGCTCAGTCGCTGAGCTCGGTTCCCTCTCCTGGCACTTCCAGCCAACGCCGCAGCCAGTTCACCAGCAGATAGAAGGGAACCGTGTCAGCCAGGGCCGCCACGGCCTTGAACAGATAGCCGCTGGCGATGAAGCTGATCAGCTGGGGCACAACGGCTTTGTCGGCATTCAGCGGCAGCACGTGGTTGGCGTAGTGACTGATCAGCACCACGGCGGTGGTGTCCACAAGCTGGCTGACCAGGGTGGAGCCGTTGTTGCGAAGCCAGAGAGCTCTGCCGCCGCTGAAGCGCTTCCAGAAGTGAAACAGCCGCACGTCGGTGAACTGGGCGGCCAGGTAGGCCACCATCGAGGCTCCCACCGCCCCGAAAGCCAGCCTGCGCACCTCGAAGAAGGTGGTTTCCGGGGCTCCCTGCAACCCGGGCAGCACACCCCCCAGCCAGAGGATCAGCACGATCCAGCCGTTCAGCAGCAGACCCACCCAAACCAGCTGGGAGGCCTTCTGTTCTCCCCAGATTTCACTGATCAGGTCGGTGCAGAGAAAGGTCACCGGGTAGGGGAGCGCTCCAACAGCCACCACGATCGGCCAGGAGCCAATCACGCCCAGCTGCAGAAAACGCGTGAGTCCAAGGATGTTGAGCATCCCCATCGTGCCCAGGAACAGACCGGCCAGCACCAGAAAGACCAGATCACGGCGCTGCTGGAGAGACATCGGTCAGCGCGGGGAAGGGCAGAGGGCTCCTGAGACCGGAGCGCACCAGCCCGCTGGTCTATCACCCAAGGGGGTGGACAACTGCGGTGCTCCTGGCTACTGACAGCCCAGAAGCTGCTCCAATCCCATGAAGAGTTGATGCGAGCGCCGAAAACGATCAGCAAATCTGAAGGGATCCTTAATCCCATTTTTTTCCCCAGGCTGGCCTGGTTTTCCCCTGAATCCTGGGGCTTTTCCCCAGGCGGAAGGCAATCCAGGCCTGGCAACCTCGGAATTTCTTCAGAATCCTTGGGAAATTCTGCTCTCCTGTTGACAGCCCTCCGGCTGCCGCTGGCGCGACCACGCGGCATCCTGCAGCAAGCCGAAGCAGCGCGGTTCCCGGAGTGAGACCAATTGGGTCCAGGCCCTGTGAGCATCTTTGACGGCGTCCGCGAAGTGTGAGGTGATGGGTGGGTCGAGACAGGCGTCCATGAGTCAGGTTCCCCAGTTAGCCCCCCGTTACGTGAGCGTTGTGAATGAGTTCCCCGAGGACCTCTATGACGCCCTCCGCAGCTTCGTGAAGGATCACCCGCAGTGGGATCAGTACCGGCTGATGCACGCCGCTCTTGCCGGCTTTCTGTTCCAGCACGGCTGTGACGATCGGGCCGTGGCCCGGCACTACCTCGACGGTCTGTTCTGCAAAGCCCCTCGCAAGCCGGTGCCGTCGCTCTGATCGCCCGCTCGCCTCAGGGGCGGGTCCCGCGGATGGGGCGCCATCTCAGCAGCAGGACCGATCCCGTCGCCAGCGCCGTGACCACCAGCAGCGGCCCATCTCCCAGGCGGGAGTACAGCGTGAGCCGATCGAGCTTCGCCACCTCGAAAACCCCGGAGACAGCCCGGCTCGCCGGCAGCCGGGCCTCGACCTCACCTCGGGGGCTCACCAGCAGGCTGGGCCCGGTGTTGGCGGAGCTCACCAGCCAGCGTCCGGTTTCGATGGCCCGCAACTGAGCCAGGGCCTGGAACTGGGCCTGAAGCAGCGGGGGATAGGGATCCAGGTTCGCGCTGACCAGCAGCCAGCCAGCCCCCTCCCGGGCCGCTGAGGCCAGGGCCGCACCATCGGAGATCTCGTAACAGATCGCCGCGGCGATCGGACTCTCCGGCCGGTCCAGCAGCCGCGACGGAGGTCCAGGTTCAACACCTCCAACGGCGGAGAGGCCGCCCCAGTGCAGCAGTCCCTGGAGGGGAATCCACTCCCCGAGGGGAACCACTCGATGCTTGTCGAGCGCCCCGGCCGGCTCAACAGCTCCTGCTGGAAACCGGAGCAGGGCGCTGCGCTGTTCGAGCTCCCCACCGTGGAGCTGCCAGCGGAATCCGCCGGAGATCAGCTCCACCGGCGAAGGTGCTTCCAGGGAGGGGTTGAGGCCCAGGGCTCCCTCAGGAAGCAGCACAAGGTTGGCCTCCCTCCGCTCCGCTTCCGAAACAGCGGCGACCAGCTGCCGCCGCAGGCGCTCCTGCTGCCACCAGCTGAACTTCTCGCGGGTGGGAATGGCCGGCTGCAGCACCAGCACCCGCTCCCGGGCTCCGCTTTGCAGGGGCTGCTTCCGCATCAGGTCGGCCGCCAGGCCCTGCAGGCCAAGAAGCACGACCGACACCAGAAGTGTGGCCATCCCCAGGCGCTGCCAGCTTCTGGCCCGAAGCTCCAGCAGGCAGCGCCAGAGGGCCCAGCCCAGAAGCACCTGAATCGCCGCCAGGCCCCCGGCTCCCACCGCGGCTCCGAGGCCGGCCAGGGAGCGGTCGCCGGGGAGGGCTGCTGCCCCCAGTCCCATCCAGAACAGCGGGCCCTTGGCCAGGGCCACTTCCATGAGCCCCCAGAGGCCTGCCAGAGCCAGGGCTGAGAGGGGGCTCCCCGGCCCGAGCCAGCTGCTGAGGGTGAGCCAGAGCCCCACCAGCAAGCCTCCGCACAGCCCACAGAGCGCCAACAGCAGCAGGCACAGGGGCCGGCTCAGGGGGCCTGGAACCCCGATCCAGGTGAGCGGATGGAGGCCGAGCAGCCAGCGGTGCGAAACGAGAACGGCAGCCGATCCCCAGAGGCATCCAGATGCCCAGGGCCTGGGCTGCTCCGCCAGCAGCCACAGACCGGCCAGCGCCAGCCAGAGCAGGGGCTGGGAGCCCAGGGGCGGGAGTGCCAGCCCCGCCAGGGCTCCTGCCGCCAGGGCCAGAGGCCAGCGGCCTTCCGCTGATGAGCCGGTCGCCATGGCGAGCCAGCGTAGATAGGGTCATGGTCTGGGATGGGTTCCGAATCAGGAAGCCGTGGTTATGGATCAGAACAACCCTTGGCAGCTTCTGCTGCTGCGCGGGCTTGGCACCACTTCTCTGGTGGCCGACCGACTCCGTTACGTGACCCAGGAATGGGTGCGCAGCGGCAAGCTGGACCCCAGCCATGCCTCGGCCCTCGTGGAGGATGTGCTCAAGGCCCTGCGCGGCGAGACCCCGGGTCTGGAGGAACAGGCGGAGCGCCAGCTGGAGCGGAACCGCGATCAACTGCTCCAGGATCTGGGATTGGCGCGCCAGCGCGAACTGGATGAACTGAGGGGTCGGATCGATCGCCTTGAGCAGGGCCTGCGTCAGCGCACCAGCAGCTCCGAGTCAACCGACTGAGCAACGGGCAGAATCTCCCCAGCTTCGAGAGCGCCATGCGCGACATCCTGATTTCCTCGGCGGTGTGCGTGGCCTGCCTGGTGCTGGCGCTGGTGAGCCAGCTGGTGAGTCCCACCCGTGTGGCGGCAGCCCCAGATCCATCCAGCGGCACCGCCCCGAAGTCAGCTCCAGTCGCCGTCGTCAGTCAGACACGCGGGCGGTTCGAGCTCGACCCCGACGACCCCAATCCCTCACTCTTCGCCATGGCTTCCGACATCAGCTCCCAGGCCTCCGGCGCTGAGGCCCTGGCCCAGGCCGGTTCTCTGGGCAGCGACCTGGTGGCTCCGAAGGAAACCGTCACCCCCTCCGGACTCCGCATCATCGACCTGGTGGTGGGCAGCGGCGCTGAGGCTGTCGCCGGTCAGACGGTGGTGGTGAACTACCGGGGCACCCTCACCGATGGCCAGGAGTTCGACAGCAGCTATGGCCGCGGCCCCTTCTCCTTTCCTCTCGGAGCCGGCCGGGTGATCAGGGGCTGGGATGAGGGTGTGGCTGGCATGAAGGTGGGTGGCAAGCGCAAGCTCGTGATTCCCCCGGATCTGGCCTATGGCGAGCGTGGGGCGGGAGGGGTGATTCCCCCCAATGCCACCCTGGTGTTTGAGGTGGAATTGCTGCGGGTTGGCCAGGGCTGAGCCTGGATGTGATCGTTAGGATGCCGCGGCCGCCGGGCCTACCGTTCGGCATTCAACAGCAACCGAACCCGCTCCATGGCTCACACGCTGCCTGCCCTGCCCTACGACCTCGACGCGCTCGAGCCCCATATCTCACGCCAGACCCTTGAGTTCCACCACGGCAAGCACCACAACGCCTACGTGACGAACCTGAACAACCTGGTGGCCGGCAGCGAGCTGGAGAACAAAAGCCTTGAGGAAACCATCACGGCCGTGGCCGGAGATTCCAGCAAGGCAGGTGTGTTCAACAATGCCGCCCAGGTGTGGAACCACAGCTTCTACTGGCAGTGCATCAAGCCGGGTGGTGGCGGCACTCCCAGCGGAGCTCTGCTCGAAAAGATCAACGCTGACTTCGGGAGCTTCGAGGCCTTCGTCGAGCAGTTCAAGGCGGCTGGAGCCACCCAGTTCGGCAGTGGCTGGGCCTGGTTGGTGCTTGAGAATGGCAGCCTCAAAGTCACCAAGACCGGCAATGCTGATCTGCCGCTGGTCCACGGCCAAAAGGCTCTGCTCACCATGGATGTCTGGGAACACGCTTATTACCTCGACTACCAGAACCGTCGTCCTGATTACATCACCACCTATCTGGAAAAGCTGGTGAACTGGGATTTTGTGGCGGCCAACCTGGCCTCTGCCTGATCCACAGCCCCTTGCAAGTGCCAGGCCTGGCTGCCCCCGGGCTTGGCACCTCTGGAAGACAAGGCGGTTTCACGGCTTCGACTTTTTGTGCTGGAACGATCGGCTCAGGATCGGCTTGAGCGACCTTGAGTATTGCCGGCCTAACACTTCCGATCCTGCGATCGAGAAATGACAGCCGTCATAGCGCAGTGAATTGCCGAAAATTCCATCGCTGTCGGCCGAGATAAAGGTTCGATGATTGTTTTGAGCGGCATCCATCTGGGCCTGCCTGATCGACGGCCAGGGTGCAGTGGAGGAGCAGCGAGAGGCCAAGGCGATGCCGAAGTAACTAGCCGGGAAGTGGCGTCTTGACCGTTCCATCACGGTCAGCAGAGCTCGCCCGTAGAGATGCCGGCCTCGATCATCTAGCCACTTGTTCCAGTGGATAGCAAGAGGAATGCCTTTCAAAAAGTTATGGGCCAGACTCTGGAGTCGCGCATCCGTTTCGCCCTGGTGCCACAGGAAGATGCTGGGCGAGAGCCCACTGTTTCGGGCTTGGAAAAGCACGAATTCCTGGTGAAGGGCCAGCGGGCCAAAGGCCCATTGCAGCACCGACGATCTGCTGACGCCAAAGGGAATGATCGTGACTGGCCCCTTGAAGGTTCGGGCCAGCTCAACAGCTGTGAAGGTGATGCTGTTCCCGCCGGAGCCATCGGCACCCAGGAGCGGTTCTCGATAGCGATAACAACGACCCCGCCTCCAGTCGTATTGAAACAGGTTAGCTGGGGAGGGCGCTGATGATCCTGGCTTGACCGAATTGCGTGTGACGGAGTTGGCAGAATTGCTTTGACCGAAATAAGCGATCTGAATCCCCTCTCTTGGACAGGGGGCCTCCTGATAGCCGCTGCTGAGAGGGTTGCCGAGGCCACAGCCGCCTAGCAACCCAGCTGCCGCAATCGCCGGAATCCAGTGATTCAGTAGTGGTTGCCCACCTTGCGATGGTGAATCGCCGTGGCGGCTTCCGTATCGGCCACGTTTCCCTCTTCCACCTCGGCGTAGATGATCCAGTGGTCGGGACCCTCCAGCCGCTGGGCCACCCGGCAGCCGAGGAAGGCGAGGGCATCGCCGAGCACCGGGCCGCCGGCGGCGACGCCCTCGAGGGTGGAGACGCCGGCGAAGCGGTCGGCCCCGGGCGGGAAGCGCTTGAGGAAGTGGCGCAGCAGTTGCTGGTGGTTGTCGTCGCGCAGGATGTTGAGCACGAAGCGGTCGCCCACCTGCAGCAGGGCCTCGATCGCCCGGTCCTTGGCCACGGCCACGGTGATGCCGGGGGGCTCGAAGCTGGCCTGGCTCACCCAGCTGGCCACCATCGCGCCGCTGCGGCTGCCCCCCTCGCCATCGCTCTGGCGGGCGGTCACCACGTACAGCCCTCCGGACAGACGGCCCAGGGCCTTGTCGAGGTCGCCGTCGAGGGCCTTCATGGCGGCGATCGCCCTGGCCTTGGTGAGCAGCTGGCCCAGGTCGGTGCCGGCCTCCTCGCAGCGCTGGTAGTCGCCGGTCTGGGGCACCTGGCGGATGCGCAGGGGCTCGAAGGCGCTCTTCTGGCCCAGGGCCCGCAGCTGGCCGGCCACGGTGTCGATCGGCTCGTCATCGCCGCCGAAGGCGTCGTAGCAGGCCACCCACTGCTTGGGCTTGAGCGCCGCTA
>JAYKGZ010000058.1:0-10215 GCA_035284925.1 Cyanobacteriota bacterium
ACCCGGGAACTGGTCAGCGCAGCCGCTGCTGAAACCGCCCCAGGATGAGGGCGATCAGGATCGCCACATAGAGCTGCCCGGTCACCGTGATCACAGCGGTGCAGACCTGGGCAGAGATGTCGCGGGGATTCAGCACCGGACTTCCCACCGTGGTGAGCAGATTGATCGCGGAGGCCATCAGGGCCGGTGAGATGAACAGGTTGCCCAGTTGGAGCAGGCCACCCGCGCTCTCCGCAGTGGGGATCGGCAGGGCGGCCGGATTGAAGGCCGAGGGATTGAACACCCACAGGGCCGTGAGCAACAGCCCGCCAGCGATCCCCACCAGCAGGTAGCCAGCAGCAGCCCCAAGTACCACCGGCAGGGTCACATACGGCTCACGCATCAAGGTGCGCACCTTGCGCAGCAGCACAATCGCCAGGAACCCGAGCCAAGCGATCACATGGGGCAGGGTGAGGGGTCGGGCCAGGGTTGGGTTGAGCAAGCCCAGCCCGTGCCAGAGCAGCTCCAGGATGATGGCCAGCGCTCCCAACCCGTACACCAACGGCCGGGTGCGGCGCAGCGCGGAGTAGCGACTAAGGCAGCCGAGCAGCACCCCGGCCAGCGCCACCAGCAACAGCGAAAGCAGCCAGCCCCAGCGCTGAGCCAGCGGCAGGCTGAGCAGCAAAACCGCTTCCACCACCAGGGTGATGATGTAACCCTGGTGGCGATGCCGCAGCCGCTGGAGATCCTCGCGGCTGAGACGCCTCACAGACCAGGGCTGCTCTGCATGATGCCGCCGTCGGCGAAAATGCTGGTGGCGGTGATGTAGCTGGCGGCATCGCTGGCCAGGAAGCCCACCACCTTGGCGATCTCGCCGGGCTGGGCCATGCGACCCATCGGGATCGCGGCATTGAGCTTGGCCAGCAGCTCCGGGTTGTTCATCGTGGAGTCGTTAATCGGGGTGGCCACGGCCCCGGGCCCCACATTCACCACCGTGACGCCCTTGCCGGCCAGTTCAACGCCGGCGGTACGGGTGAGCATCCGCACCCCGCCTTTGGCCACGCAGTAGGGGGTGTTATTGGGCATCGGCCAGTCCTCATGCACTGAGGAGATGTTGATGATCCGTCCGCCGCTGCCCTGGGCGATCATCTGCTTGGCGGCGTACTGAGTGGCGAAGAACACACCGCGCAGGTTCACGTTGAGAACCTTGTCGAAGTCGTCGGGCGTGGTGTCGAGAATCGAGGTGCGCGTCTCGATGCCGGCATTGTTCACCATCACATCCAGACGGCCATAGGTGGCCACCGCGGTATCAACCAGGCGCTGCAGATCATCGAGCTTGCCCACATCGGCCTGAACTCCGATGCAGGTGCCGCCCAGTTCGCCGATCTCTTCCTCGATCGCCTCGGTGGCCTCGGGATGGGAGCGGTAGTCAATCACCACCCGGGCTCCGAGCCGGGCCACCTCCTCCACGATCGCCTTGCCGATGCCGCTGTTGCCACCGGTCACGATGATCACCTTCCCCCTGAGGAAGTTGGCGAGTTTCTCAACGGCGTAAGGATTGGAGGATGTCATGGCCGGCCGGCCTGGCAATGGGAACTGCCTGGACCCTAGGTGGCGTTCGACGATCGCGCCGCTTCCTGAAACACCCAGGGGTTTTGAAGTCTGGACATGACAGAAGCAGGACATCCACGGAACGGCGCCTAGCTTGAAAAGATCCTCAGTAGTTCTGCTCTGTATGCCTGCCGCCATGATCCGCCGGGCCATCCACAGCGATCGCTTCCCCAAGCCCGTGGCCTCCTACAGCCAGGGCTTTCAGATCGGCCACACGCTGTACATCACAGGCCAGCTCCCTGTCGACCCCCACACCAACCTGAAAGTGGGCGATGGGGACATCACCCTGGAATCGCGCCAGGTGATGCGCAACATGCAGGCCGTGCTCGAGGAGGCCGGCTTCGGCTTCGAGCACGTGGTGAGCGCCACCGTTTACCTCACCGACATCGACACGCTCGACACTTTCGATGCGGTTTGGCAGGAGTACTTCCCGGATCCTGAGGCCTACCCATCGCGGGCCGTCGTGGAGGTGTCAGCGCTGGTGCTGGGAATCCAGCTCGAGATCTCGGCGATCGCGGTGAAGGACTGACCTCGATGACGGATCCCTTCAGCCTGGCCCCCCAGCCCGAAACCTACTGGCATCTGTGGGTGGACGACGCGGGCATCAGCCGACACCAGCAATGCACGATCAGCTCCTTTGAGCTCGGGCAGCTCGGCCCCGGCGACTCACCCCAGTTCTCCCGGCCGCTGTTCGAGGCCGGCAACGCCTTCGTGACCTACCTGCCGGTGGGGTGGACCGCCGACTGGCATGAAAACCACGTGCCCAAATGGATCTACGTGCTGAGCGGGGCCTGGTCCGTGCAGAGCATGGACGGCGAGCTGGTGGTGATGCGCGCCGGCGAGTACTCCTTCGGCGGTGATCAGGGTTGCATCGCCACCCCGGAGGGCCGCATAGGCCACCTCTCGGCCCAGGTGGGTGATGAACCCTGCGTGCAGTTGATCCTCCAGCGCAATGACGACAGCTGGCGCCGCGCCCGTCCGGGATTCTTCCAGTGAAGCAACCCTCGTCCTGCACCGAGAGCCACGACCCCCGGTTCGACGATCTGGTGCTGTTCAACGCCGAACTGGAGCTGCTGGCCGATGGATTCCGCTGGCTGGAGGGGCCGGTGTGGTTCGGCGATCACAACTGTCTGCTGTTCAATGACATCCCGAACAACCGCACCCTGCGCTGGAGTGAGCAGCAGGGGGTGAGCGTGTTCCGTTCATCGTCTGACTTCGGTAACGGCCAGACCCGCGACCGCGAGGGTCGCCTGATCACCTGTCATCACCGCAGCCGCTGCCTCACCCGGCTGGAGCACGACGGCAGCACCACCAACCTGGTGACCCAGGCCGGCGGCCAGCGGCTCAACGCTCCCAACGACGTGGTGGTGAAGAGCGACGGCTCGATCTGGTTCAGCGATCCGCTCTACGGGTTGATGAACGACTACGAGGGCGGCCGGCAGCCGAGCGAACAAGCTCCGGGGCTCTACCGGCTTGATCCGGACAGCGGAACCCCTGAGCTGATGGCGAGCGACTTCGACGGACCCAACGGTCTGGCCTTCTCCCCCGATGAGCAGTGGCTCTACGTGGCCGAGTCCGGCGCGCCCGGGGCCAGCGAGCCGCGGCAGTTCATCCGACGCTTTCGGGTCGGCGGTGATGGCCGCAGCCTCAGCGGCGGCGAGCTCTTCCACAAGATCACACCGGGGTGGGCCGATGGGTTCCGCGTGGATGAGCATGGCAACCTCTGGTGCGGCGCCGCCGATGGCGTGCACTGCGTCGCCCCGGATGCCACCCTGCTCGGCAAAGTTCTGGTACCGAAGCGGGTGAGCAACCTCTGCTTCGGCGACCGCTACCGCAGTCGGTTGTTCCTCTGCGCCTCCACCGCCCTCTACGCCCTGTTCACCAACACCCGCGGTGCCAGCTGGCCCGCCTGACGCACCCTTCCCGAGCTCCCATGGCCAACCCCCAACTCGAAGCCTTCCTGAAGCAGGCGAAAGCGGATCCAGCCCTGCTGGAGCGCTTCAGCCACTGCCCCAATCTCAAGGCCATCGCTGAACTCGGCGCCTCGCTGGGCTTCCAGTTCACGGGGGTGGATCTCGTGAAGCACCAGGCCGAAGCCACATTGCGCCTGGGCGAGGCCGATCTGGAGGCCGCCGCCGCCGGCGTGGAGCTGGAGGGGCACCTCTGGCTGATGAAGATCGTGTGGGGCTGAGAGCGGTGCAGATTCAGAGGCGGCTGGAGCTGGCGGATGCTGAGCGGATGGTCAGGGCCGCGCAGCACGATGCCGCCTGCGACGGAGCGCGCGTCGCCGTGGCCGTGGTGGATGCAGGCGGCCAGCTGATCGCCTTCCGCCGCCTCAATGGCGCCTCAGCCGCGGCGGCTGAGATCGCAGTGGCCAAAGCCCGCATGGCCGCCTTGACCGGCAACGACACGGCAGGCCAGGAGGCCGCCATCAACGGCCAGCGGCCGGCACTGCTGCAGCTCTGCACCGTGCTCAGCCCCGCCGGCGTGGCCATGGGGGGCGGGATCGCGCTGCAGTTCGATGGCGACCTGCTGGGCGGTCTCGGCGTGTCGGGCATGACCCCGGATCGCGATGCGGCGATCGCCGCCAGCGGTGCGGCGGCCCTGGCCCCCTGGCCCCACCTGGAGGCCGTTGGCTTCAGCTGCTCCGATGCGGAGGCCTGTGCGGCCTTCTTCTGCAGCCAGTTGGGATTCCGCCGGCTGGATGGCATCGACCCGGGGCCCGACTACGCCGCGTTGATCGGCCTGCCGGGCGCCCAGCTCGAGCTGGTGCGTCTGGCCCTGGGCCGCGAACGGCTTGAGCTGCTCGAGGTGCGGGAGCCCGGGCCTGGTCAGCGACCTGGCCGACCCTTCCCGGCTGACAGCCGCAGCAACGACCTCTGGTTCCAGCACATCTGCATCGTGGTGCGGGATCTGGATCAGGCCAGTGCCGGCGTGCGCCAGGCGCTCGCCAGCGGCACGCTCCAGGCCATCTCTTCCGCACCCCAGCGCCTCCCTGACTGGAACACGGCCGCCGCCGGGATCGAGGCGTTCAAGTTCCACAGCCCGGAGGGACACAGCCTGGAGCTCCTGGCCTTCCCGCCCGGGAAGGGCGATGCCCGCTGGCAGGCCCATCCCGGGCCGGATCTGTTTCTAGGCCTCGATCACAGCGCCATCGGCATCGGCGACACCGCACGCAGCTGCCGCTTCTACGACGAATTCCTGGGCCTGCGGCTGGGTGGTGATGGGGTGAACCACGGGCCTGAACAGGATGGCCTCGATGGCCTGGCAGACACCCAGGTGCGGATCACGGGCCACCGCTGTGCCAGCGGCGCCGGAATCGAATGCCTCGACTACCGCAGCCCTGCCGGCGGGCGGGCGATGCCGGCCGATCTGGCTCCCCAGGACCGCGCCCATGGCCAGCTGCGGCTGTTGATGGGCGATCGGCCGGCGGTGCTGGAATCGATTGCCGCCGAGGTGGAGCGCCACGGCGGCCGGCTGCTGAGCCCCGGCGTGATAACTCTGGCGCCGCCTGCGGCCGCACGGCTGGGTTTCAGCGCCGGCCTCCAGCTTGCCGATCCCGATGGGCATCGGCTGCAGCTGGTGGTGCGTTAACCGCCTGGCCTGCCCACAACCAACGCCACCAGGGAACGGGGTTGAACGGTGTAGGTGGGCTCCGCCAGAGGCATCGCCTCCTCCCAGGTCACGATGTCCTCGGGACTTGACTGCGCGGTGTCGATCCAGCGGTGCCAACAGTCACCCGTGAAGATCGGCTCGGGATCAACGATGGCCGTGGGAGGCAGCTCGAAGGTCAGGGGTTGCCACCAGGCATTCACGATCAGGTAGAGGCGGAAGCGGTGTTCCAAGCTGGTCACGGTGAACGCCAACGAATGGGAGTCATGGCCCCAGTCGGGCTGAAACGGCTGCACGCCATGCCACTCGATCCTGCGGCGCTGCAGCATCTCAGCCAGGGAGAGCGGCAGGTGATCCACCACCACATCGCGGCGCTGGCGGTGGGCGATCAGCTCGCGGACAAAGCGCAGCAGATCGGCGTTGGCCTCCACCAGGGTCCAGTCAAACCAGCTCAGGGGATTGTCCTGGCAGTAGGCGTTGTTGTTGCCCCTCTGACTGCGTCCAACCTCATCACCCATGGCCAGCATCGGTGTTCCCCCCGCCAGCAGCAGCAACGTCAGAAAATTCCGCATCTGCCGGCCCCGCAGCGCCGACACAGCTGGATCCTCCGTAGTTCCTTCCACCCCACAGTTCCAGCTGGCGTTGTCATCGCTGCCGTCCCGGTTGGCCTCCCCGTTGGCTTCGTTGTGTTTGGCGTTGAAGCTCACCAGATCAGCCAGGGTGAAGCCGTCATGGCAGGTGATGAAATTCACGCTCTCCTCGGCTTCTCGCCGGCGCATGCCATAGATATCCGGGCTGCCGATCAAGCGCTGACCCACCGCCCAGGCCAGGCCGGCATCCCCCCGCAGAAAGCGGCGCACGTCGTCGCGGAAGCGGCCGTTCCACTCCTGCCAGTTCTCGCCCACAAAACTCCCCACCTGGTAGAGCCCGGCCGCATCCCAGGCCTCAGCGATCAGCTTGGTGCCAGCCAGTACCGGGTCGGTGTCGATGTCGAACAGGATCGGCGGGCGGGGTTCGGGGTTGCCGCTCTCATCCCTGGAAAGCACCGAAGCCAGATCGAAGCGGAAGCCATCCACATGCATGTGCTCCACCCAGTGGCGCAGGCTGTGACGGATCATCCGCCGCACCACCGGATTGTTGGCGTTGAGGGTGTTGCCGCAACCGGTGTCGTCCAGGTAGGAGCCATCGCTCTGCAGCAGGTAGTAGTCGCTGTTGGCCAGAGCCCGGTAGGCGAACGTGGGGCCCTCGATTCCCCCTTCGGCGGTGTGGTTGAACACCACATCGAGGATCACTTCAATGCCGGCGCGATGCAGGGCCTTCACCAGATCACGGAACTCATCGAGCACGGTGAGCGGGCCGCCGCCGCTGCCATAGGCCTGGTGGGGAGCGAAGAAGCTGATCGGCTGGTAGCCCCAGTAGTTGGGCAGCCCATCCGGTGCGGCCTGGGGGTCGAACTGAAACACCGGCAGCAGCTCCACCGCGGTGATCCCCAGCTGCTGCAGGTAGGGAATCTTCTCGATCAGGCCGGCGAAGCGGCCGGCCCGCTCCGGGGCCACACCGGAACTGGGATGGGCGGTGAAGCCCCCACCATGCAGTTCGTAGATCACCGTCTCTCGACCGGGCCGCCTCAAGGGCCGATCGCCCTCCCAGTCGTATCGCGACAGATCCGCCACCACGCTCTTCAGCGCTGAAGCCCAGCCAGCACCATCGCGCCGCTGACCCCGCCGGCGCAGGTAGCCCGGGGGCATCGCCACCGCCAGGCCGTAGGGATCCAGCAGCAGGCAATCCGGATCCCCGTGTCCGCCCAGCACCCGGTAGCCGTACACCTGGCCGGGTTCCACCCCGGCCAGGAAGCCATGCCAGTAGTGGCCGGTGTGATGGCGCTCCCCTTCCAGGGCGATCACCGTGTGGGGCTCTGAAGCTGTCTCCCCGTCGAACAGGCAGAGGTCCACCTGGTGGAGGGCATCCCGGGCGTAGAGGCTGAAATTCACTCCACCGCTTTTCACCGTGGCCCCGAGGGGGGCGGGGGCCCCGGCGCTCAATGGGTAGCGAGCAGAAGATCGCCCAGAGGAACTCACGCCGGTTCAGCCGTACTGCCTTGATGCTGGCGAGGGCGGTCGATTCCGCCTACCGGCCGAAACGAATCAAGATGCCGTTCGTCACAGTCAACAGTTCAGCCTAAAGGGTTACATGTTCAGACCAGTACCATCAGCTGGGGATCAGAGTTCCGTCAACTCCGTTGTTGTCATCGGCGCAGGAACCTTCAACCCCTCGGTGGCCTAACTTGATGAAATGCGATTCGGGCGTCGAGGGCGGATGACAGGGAACACGACCGAGCAGCCTGGTGGGATCTGGAAGTCGCCAGTTTTGAGCTGGGGCCGCTGGTGCCTGATCGGGTTTCTGGTTCTGAGGCTGATCTATTGGCTGATCACGTTCCCCAACCCGGATGAAGCCTATTACTGGCTCTGGGGACAACATCCAGACTGGTCTTATTACGATCATCCCGGATTCCAGGCCTGGGTGCAAGGCGTGTTCGCCTCTGGTTTAGGGCGTTCAACCCTTGTGCTCCGCCTGCCGAATCTACTGAGCACCGCTCTTTTAATTGTGATGTTTCACCGCATCACGCGCTATCTCTATGGGACTGAGGTCCGAGATCGTATCTGGCTGCTGCTGCTGCTGCTTGCCTCATCGCCCCTGTTGTTTCTGTTCCTGGCCCTGGCCTGGAACGACCATTGGCTGATCGTCTTTGCGGTGCTGAGCAGTTGTTATTTTGTCCGCTTTGCCGATGCCACCATCACAGACCGCTCAGGAAAGACAACCGATCTGTTGGCAGCGGCCCTGTTTCTCGGGCTGGCAGGACTCTGCAAGTACACCGCCGTTCTGCTCGGGCTGAGCATGGCGGCCACCATGGTCAGCCAGCGATCATTGCGACGTCTCTGGCTGGAGCCACGCACCTACCTGGCGTTGGGGCTGGTTGTCGTGATGCTGATGCCGATCGCCCTGTGGAACTGGCAGCAGGATTTTTTGTCGTTTCGCTTTTATGGCGCACGTACAGCCCCCTGGTCATACGGCTCGATGCACTGGTTGCAGCCGTTCGTGTTTCTCGGGCTGAGTGCCCTGATCCTTGGCCCGATTCAGTCGTGGGCCATCGCTCAGCAGGCCCATGGCACCAGAACAACGGCCTCACAGCGTCGGGATTCGGTGTACCCGAAGCTGGCCTGGTGGCTGTTTGGCCTCTCCACGGCAGGTTTCACGGTGTTATCCACGGTTTCCGTGTCCCTCTATTACTGGAACATTCTGGCCTATCCGCTGCTCTTTCCGTTATTGACCGACCAGTTCTACAACCCAGAACGAGCTTCTTCCATCCAGCGCAAACGTCCGCTGGCCGTCGCCCAGGGGCTTGGGCTGTTCGCGGCTGCAGGGCTGATCTTTCATTACAACGTGATCCCCGTGACAACAGCCATCGGGATCAAGGATGGTGATTCCACCGCGCTCTATGGATGGCCCCAGCTGAGCGCAGAGGTGAAGACAGCGGCATCGCGTCTTGACAAGCCCCTGTTGCTCACCACAGATTATCGTTCGGCCTCAGCGCTGGCCTACAGCCTGGACAGACCGGATGTCATGGCCATCTCAGGCCGTCTTGATCAATTTGATGTGCTGTATCGCAGTGAGGCCATGCAGGGCCGCGATGCCGTGCTGCTGGGCGAGAGCTGGCATCCGATCTGCCCAGCCCATCTGGCGATGTTCGATCAGATTGAACCGGCAAAAACTCTCAGGATCCAACGGTTTGGGCGAGAACTGCAAACCTATACGCTGATTGTGGGGCATGGATTCCATGCCGGTCCACCCCGCTTTCCCCTGAAACCGAACTATCCACTGAGCTTCACCAGGGATGGAGAGTCCTGCAGCCCCAAGTCAAACAACCCTTAGGGAAGCTCTGGACAACAAGCGCTCATGCGGCCTCAAAAATCTGCTCACCAGATCGTTCTGCTCCAGCAGATGCCGAAACGCCAGGATCGTGGTCTTCTCAGCAATCCGGTCTGTGATCGGGGCGATACCGGCAGAGCGGCGCATCGCTCAGGTCGTACCACTGCTGCAGCAAATAGATCCGCAGCATGGTCTCGAGAGGGTGAGAAGGCCGGCCACCCTTGCTGCTGCTCCTGGGGTAGAGGGGCTCGATCAGATCAACGAGCACTTTCCGCGGCACAACTGCCTCCATCTCAGAGAGGAAGCGCTCGCGCCTGGTGCGTTTTTTGGCCGTCGATTGCTAGTAATTATCGAAACCGAACTGCTTGGCGCCCACAAAGCCAATCCACAGCTGCGATTACAAACCCATTCGCGCGCAGAATAGAGGGCTTCCAATAATCACCTTACCTCTGCCTGTGCCGGGAAGAATGTTCACAGGCTGGAGTCACCAGCCCGGAACGCTGTAGGGATTGATCCAGGTAGGGTTATGCGGTCCCGTCTGAGTCCAGAAATCAGGAGCAGTGCCAGCGGATCCACCACCACCAGGATAAGAACTCCGTCCAATATTGCCAGAGCCACCGGAACCCGCAGCGGGTCGGGGCCCAAGAATCACGGGGTTGGAACTGCCACCCGAGAGCACCGGTGGCGCGCTGCCACCCGAGAGCACCGGTGGCGCGCTGCCGGGGGAGAGTTGCTGAGCCACCGCAGGAAACGCAACAAGGCTTGTGACTGCAGCAGCTCTCAACCAGGTGATCAATGACTTTGACATCATCTAGAAAGTGAATGTGGGGCTGTTGAGACTGGCAGTAATGGAGCCATGGTGATCACGGTGAAGCACCGCAGTTCCATCATATTTCCCCGTACCGCCAAACCGGTTCCGTAGCGATGACGACAAGCGGCGCTCCCCAGGTCTCTTCTCACCACAGACCGCTTCTCAAAAGGCGGGGTTCTGCCCTGGCCGGAGATGTGACAGTGGTTTGAGCAGCTGGTGGCCGCCATGCGCCTGATCCACACCGCCGACTGGCAGATCGGCAAGCCCTACGGCAC
>JAYKGZ010000059.1:0-13295 GCA_035284925.1 Cyanobacteriota bacterium
GCTTCCAATGCGGGCTGTGTGTAGGGTTGGCGGATCGGAACGATATCTCCATCAGCACGGCTGAAATGGATGCCGCCCGACAATTGTTTATCGCTGGCGAATTGGTGGTGGAGGGGGTGCGCTATGCCCCGAACCCTGATCGGGTGGCTGCCCTTCAACGCGCCCGGGCCCAGCGCTTGAGCTTGGCGAAGCTGGCGCCGCCGCCGTTGAGTTTCGAGCGCCGGCCTTACCTGTAGAAGCAACGCCTGCTGACTGGATCAGTGAAGTGACGCTCGACGTACCCGATGGGAAAAGGCTGAAACCACAACGATATTTCATGCTCCTTAGCTTGCTGCGTGCGTGTGACGTGCCCCCTTTGCTGGTCCAGGCCTGATGAGAGTGGGTGGGCGTGGTCGTCGGGGCATCCTCGCGCAAGGGAAACTGTTCAACCTTGTGGACCTGCTTCCGCTTGAACCGGCGCTTCTCGCTGACTGAGATAACCGAACGGATCGCCAGTTCAGTGCGGTGCTGCCTGCCTTACACCGAACGGGATCTCAGGGGCACGGAGGCTGATGGGTTATCAAGAAACTCGTTGACGACCGGCCCTGGCGGCTTTAGGCAGGGAAGAACAACGTTGGCTTCAGCGATGGCCCTCGACGAATTTCGCGATGAACTGGCTGCCACCGCCGCAGCGCTGGCAGCCCCAGGCACCGGCCTGCTGGCGGCGGATGAATCCACCGGCACGATCGGCAAACGCTTTGCGGCGATCGGCCTGGAGAACAGCGAAGAGCATCGCCGGGCCTACCGCAGCCTGCTGGCAACCACCGCGGGCCTCAACGAGCACATCTCGGGGGTGATCCTGTTTGAGGAAACCCTCTTTCAGAACAGCAGCGCCGAGGCCGGAGCCGGGCCGATCGTGGAGCTTTTTCAGCGGCAGGGGATCGTGCCCGGCATCAAGGTGGATCAGGGGGTGGAGCCCCTGGCCGGAGGCCTGCCCGGCGAAAGCTGGTGCACAGGCCTCAAGGGCCTGGCCGAGCGGGCTGCCCGCTACTACGCCCGCGGCGCACGCTTCGCAAAATGGCGGGCGGTGCTGCAGATCAGCGGCAGCGGTGCCCCATCAGAACTGGCAGTGCGCGAAAACGCCTGGGGCCTGGCCCGTTATGCCCGCACCGTGCAGGAGCAGGGGCTGGTGCCGATCGTGGAGCCTGAGATCCTGATGGACGGCGATCACGACATCATCACCGCGGCCTCGATGCAGGAATGGGTGCTGCGAACCACTTACGAGGCGCTGGCCCTGAATGGGGTGTTCCTGGAGGGCAGCCTGCTCAAGCCCTCGATGACCTGCGCCGGAGCGGCCTGCCCCCAGCCACCCAGCGCCGATGAGGTGGGTGAATTCACGGTGCGCACCCTCAGCCGCACCGTGCCGGCGGCGGTGCCGGCGATCCTGTTTCTCAGCGGTGGCCTCAGCGAGGAGGACGCCAGCCTGTTTCTCAATGCCATCAATGAGGTGGCGGCCCAGGGCTATGCCCCCTGGCACCTGGGCTTCTCCTTTGGCCGGGCGCTGCAGCACTCCTGCCTGCAGCAGTGGGGCGGCACCAACCTGGAGGCCGGTCAGGCGGCACTGCTGGCCCGGGCCCGCGCCAATGGCGCGGCGAGCCGCGGTGCTTACGTGGCGGGCTCAGAACCCTCGGATGACAGCAGCCTGTTTGTGGCCAACTACAGCTACTAATCCAAAGGGATCTGAGCGGAGCATCGTGGGTCCTGACCAGCGGCTGCCTGCGGACGCAATGCACTCAGGCTTCACCCCAGGAATGCATCAACAAGCAACCTTCATCGGAGAAACGCCCTGGCTCGAACAGGTGTTCATGGAAAACATCCAGACAATCAGCTGGTCGTCCAGCTGGACGATCATCAAGTCAATCCCTAGGAGAAGGAAGTTACTAGGCGACGAAGCCCCCGAGAGAGGAATTGCCTTGAACGCGCCATGGATGAGGCGGGAGGAGTGAACACAATGGCTTGATTGAGCTTATCAAAAACTTTATACGAATAATTTTCATCAAGAGCATGGAACAAGCCAGATGCAGACCCATCGGATGCATTTGATATGAATGGCAGCAGATGATTCGGCGATTTTGACTTGCAATTCTGAGATCGCTCGTCAAACCCTATGTTGGTTACAAGATTACACGGTGGGGCAATAAACTTAAGACCCGCTAGCCAGAGATTCATGGAGTAAGCGTAGTCCCAATGGTAACTCTCGCCCCTGAGCAGGCTCTCAAAAATAGTCTTCCAATAATGCTGGGCCGTAAGATCCCCCGGAAACATCGTCGCCAAGACTGCGCGCACATCAGGCCCAGTTTTACTGGAGCTCATCGCCCCGATCGACTGAGGATCCGGCCTCAACAGCTCCCAGCACTTGCGACTCGTCATCCAACCCCAGTTATGGGTAAAGATAGAAAGGAAGGGAGCCGAGTAGTTTTTTATGTCTCGAGCAGCGACGCAGTTATTCAAGGTCACTCCGGCCGCCGAAGGACACTTGGCTAAGGAAGGCAAGATGTTATCGACAAAAGGAAAAGATAGCGGGGACGGCACACAATCTTCTTCGAGGATTAGAGCTTGATCTTCTCGCTCAAAAACCCAGTCGATAGCAGCTGGTATTCCAAGAGGTCCACCGAGATTGTCGTCCCGAATTAGAATGTCGACGTCCCGCCGAGAAGCTGCGAACGCTTCCACCAGGCCACGCGTAATTCTTACATCACTTTCGTGCGACTCGGCCTTCGGCCCATCCACTACAATGTAGACAGATCTATCATTAGGTATCTCAACCATCACTCGAGCCAAGAAGTCATAACGCCGATAAGCGACGACCAAGACCGGGACTCTTTTCACCATGCGCCTCTCTCTTTTGCAGGGCTCAACTTTTGCCCAACTCTCTTTTGACCGGCAGGGGAGCGTCTACCGCTAGAACAAACAGCGAGAGGTGCCAACCTGAACGATCGCCAACGGCAACTGCCTCGATTAGGACGACTCGACGTACTCATATCAGCAGATTAGCACGCCGCCGAATCCTTTCAAGTTGTTGTTGACACCAAAAGCTTGGCTCAGTGGTCTGATCGGGATCAGCCCAGCTGCATTCCAGGTTCCACTGGGACGTGAGCTCACCATCGCTGACCCCGACACTCATAGCCCTCAGCCCTTGGAGCCGCCCGCCGCCCTAGCTGGTTTTGGGATGGCGACCATCTGGGCACGGGTTGTGCTTCCTTGGGGCTGAGCTTATACACCCCAGGAGATGGTGCTGGCGTAATCCTGGGCTTGAAGCTATCGCTTTCCACTCCGTGGCGGCAACCATACCCGCAAACCCCGCACGCCCTGGTGGCAGCCATTGGGGATGAGGGAGGAAAGCCCCCGCATAGGGACTGGGGCAGATTTAGCCGTCCAGGCAGGGTGCCGGCATCCGGCATGGCAGCCGGTCCCTTGCCTGCCCAGCCGCCATGGCCACCGACAAGGTCACCCTGGTGAATGCCAACGAGGGCCTCAACCCGACAATCGACTGCGCCGAGGACAATCAGTCCATCCTTGATGAAGACCACATCGCCGCTGGCCTCGTACTCACCTGCGTGGCAATCCCCACCGCGGACTGCACGCCTTTCAGCTGATCGACGGAGATGGCTGGAGCGCGGGGCTGACCAGATTCAGGGCCGCCACTTCCTGGTCCACCAGAGCCAGGCGTTCCATCACCAGGTTGAAGTCGAGGGCTGTGAGTTCGCCATCCTCTCCCCACTTCAAGCAGGTGCGACCCAGACAATTGCTCAGGGCGATCTGGCGGGTGGAGTCCGTCATGGCGGACCTCCGTGTTGTTGTTGAGGCCACTCTCGACGCACAGGCCCCATCGGCGATGCCCCCAAACAGGGTCAATTCACGCCCTGGGATGGGCCGGTGACACGATGCGGTTGTGCACGGCCGCGGCGCTGGTGGGCAAAGCCCGCAGCGATGGCATCCCTCTCTGCGAGGGCAAACCCGGGTCGGCCAGACCATGCCTCAGGTCGTCTGAGCGAAAACCATGAGGTGCCGGCGCTGGCAGGGCAGCGCTCCTGGGCGACCCTCGCCTACCCGCGGGTGATATGAAGCTTCAGGCTGGCCATGCGCTGTTTGTGATCGGTCCGGAGCGGTAGCATCCGGTTCCAGTCTGATAACGGACTATCCATCCATCTCGCCATCCATTCCTGGATGCCGCAAGTCATGCACGAGCAGGCCAAAGGGCTTTAGACATGCTATATAGAGCGGGTGTTGCTGACAGGGCAGATGCATTTCTCCTCAGGCGTCTTTCTTTCTGCCGCTCTGACGATGACTTGCTTTGGGATAGAGACCAAAGCCCAGAGCATGATGGACACGATCATCTACAACAAGTGCTCTGCTGCGATGGCTGCAGATTTTCAGAAGGCCGGCAAGACTCCACCCGCTGACATGATTCCTAAAACCTGTAACTGTGTGGTCAAGGCTATCGACCAATCCCACAATATTGATCTTGCCAAACAGATCTGCACCCAGCAGGCCATGCAAGCCCAGTGAGACGGTCGACGGCATTCCAGGTCGCCATTCAATCAACGCTCGCTTGCTCTATCACAGTAAATTCCGTATAATTTTTCGTTTTTCAAGGCGATCACTGGCTTGTTAGCCTACCTTGTGCTGAATGTCTCGTCTTCAGGTCTCGCCCTCACCAAGCCCAATGGCCCGAATCCGCCCCAGATGTATGGATCAGTCCGCAGCTGCGATGGAGTGCCTGATGCCCAAGAAGGCAACCCGGGTTGTGTCCGACACCTGGATCCAGATCATCGCCAAAGTCCCGGGGTTCATCTCTTACTACTGGGTGAATGCTGGTAATGGGGTGAGGATCTCCACCAGCGTCTTTAGATTCACGGCAAGGTGCTAAGGAATCCATTAAGTAGGCGGAACAGTGGAGAGTGGCCAATCCAGGCTGCAGTCGTGAGAGCCGTCCCTCTCCACCGTGGTGCTGGTGTTGTTGAGTAGGGTTTCACACAACGGTACCGAAGCGAACGCCGTAGGTGGAGAAGAAAACATCCTCTATCTCCAGATCGGGCGTCGTGAACCAGAAGCCATGGCCTGGCAGCCGGTCATGCAGCTCAAGGCTGGGGCCCATCCAGAATTCGGCATGGATTGCCGCCGTGGGCAGGATCACCGCCATGGGCAGGATCGCCCGGGGTTGATCCATCCCAACCAAGCTCCGAACGTCATGGCTGATTCGGCTTGCGATGAATCCGTGGTGGTGCAACCGGAGCCAGGCTGGATCAGCGAGGTCCAGGAACCACTGTGAAAAGCCTGGAAGCCCAGCACCACCTGGCGCTTGAAGCTCGACTGTGGACCTCAGGAGGTTGGAGGTGGGACCCGCTGTCAGAAATGGTCCTCGCTGTCCTTTGCTCCGTCCACGGTTACCACTGGGTGGGATCCACAACGCGTAGGAGAGTTCATGCCCATTCGCAGCAGCAGCAGACGCAAAGCTGAACGGAGGCGGCATCTGCTGCTACGGCTGCTGGTGCCGGTCCTGGTGCTGGCTCTGGCGTTGCCGGGTCTTGCGGCATCACCCTGGCGGGTGGGCACCGATCCCACCTACGCGCCGTTCGAGATGCAGGAGTCGAAAAGCGGTGAGCTCAAGGGGTTCGACATCGAGCTGATCAAGGCCATCGCCCGCCGCAGCGGTCACCGCGTGGTGTTCACGGCCTTGCCGTTCGATGGCCTGATCCCCGCCCTACAGGCGCGCAGTGTGGATCTGGCGATCAGTGCCATGACGATCACCGCGAGCCGGGCCGAGACGGTGGACTTCTCGCGGCCCTATTTCGCCGCCGGGCTGGGGATCGTGGTGCGGGACGGCACCGACGACATCAACACCCTTCGTGATCTGCGGGGACGCACGATCGCCGTGCAGATCGGTTCGGTGGGGGCCAAGGCAATGGCCGCCGTGCCGGGCGCCAAGCTGAGCACCTTTGATTCGGCTCCTCTGGCGTTGCAGGAGCTGATCAACGGCCATGTGGATGCTTATGTGAACGACCTGCCAGCCACCCGCTACGCCATCAACACCATCGGTCTGCGCGGCATCCGCATCGCCGGCAAGCCACTCACCGAGGACTACTACGGGGTGGCCTTCCCCATGGATTCGCCGCTGCGGCCAACCGTGAACCGGGTGCTGGATCAGCTGATCGCCGATGGCAGCTATGCCCGCCTTCATCAGCGCTGGTTCGGAACGCTGCCTCCGCCCCTGCCGGAGCAGGCGCCCGCCCTGGCCAACCGCGATCGCCAGGCGCAGCTGGATCCCGGCCAGTTGGTGAACAACCTGGGCCATGGCGCCCTGATCACCCTGAGCCTCACGCTCAGCTCCTTCGGGCTGGGGCTGTTCGCGGCGGCCTTCCTGGCGGCAGGCCTGCTCTGCCGCCAGAGCGTCGTGCGCCGCAGCTGCCGGTTCTACGTGGAGTTCTTCCGCGGAACCCCTCTCCTGGTTCAGCTGTTCATGATCTACTTCGGCCTGCCGGCGCTGGCGCAGGCGCTCGGGCACACAGTGAGCTTCAACCGCTTTGCGGCAGCTGTTGTGGCCCTCAGCCTCAATGCCGCTGCCTATCTGGCTGAAACATTGCGCAGTGGCATCGCCTCGATCGACAAAGGGCAATGGGAGGCGGCCAGGGCCCTGGGACTCGGGCCCCTGCCCACGCTGCGCTGCGTGATCGTGCCCCAGATGCTCCAGCTGGTGCTGCCCTCCCTGGCCAACGCCTGCATCACGCTCAGCAAGGACACCAGCCTGGCCGCCGTGATCGGCTTCGAAGAACTGTTTCGCGAAGGCCAGTTGCTCGTTGCCACGAGTTATCGGGCCTTTGAGGTGTATCTCGCGGTGGCGTTGGTCTACCTGCTGCTCACCGCGCTCATCTCGCTGCTGTTCCGCCGTTGGGAAGCGCAGCTCGCTCAGCCTGCTTAGCTGCCACGGATCGGCACCGGCCCCATGGCATCTCCCTCCCAGCGCGATGGCCTTTCCAGCCGTCTGGATTGCCTCGCTGAAGCCTGGAACGAAGCGGAGATCGCCCGCCCCTCCTTAGGTCGCTGGCTCGATCAGTTTGTCCAGGAAGATCAGGCGATCGCCCTGCGGCTGCTCGAATGCATGCAGATGCACGGCTGGGCGCGCCTGATCCGTGAATGCCGCCTGTTGCATGAGCGCCTCTGCGTCGATCTCGCTGAGGACGGCTTCGATGTGGAGCGCTGCAGCGACATCACCTTTACGCGCGCTTTTGTCTGCAAAAGCGGAGATTTGATTTCTTACCTCTATCGCAAGGCCAACCGTCTGCCTGTCACCTGTTTTCACAACATCGAAGCCCTCCAGGCCTCGCCCCCGGCAGCGGACCAACGCCGAGCCCTGGTGATCCTCGACGACTACATCGGAACCGGCTCCCAGTTTCTGTTCACGTTCGTGGCCCGCAGTGCCGCCAACTGCGCCCTGCTGCAGTGCTACGCCCGGGTGCGACTCGCGGCGATCGTCGTTCATGACGACGCCCGTCAGAAATGGAAGCTGCTGCAACGCCGCGACGTGGAACAGGTGATGGCGATCGAGGAGCAGCAGCTCACCTGTGTCGATTTCGCCCCCGAACGTCAGCAGCTCATGGCGGCCCTGGCCAGCCTCGACTGGCGTCGTGCCGGCCTGGTGGCGGCCAGCCGCGACTTCCCGGTGGTCGCCCACCCGCAACTCAGCCCCACCGAACGCGAACAGCTGCGGGGGTTCCTGCACCGGCAGCAGCAAGCGGAAGGCGCCGGCACCACCGAATTCCTGCTGGGTCACCACTCGTTCTTCTATGGCGCTCCTAATGCCCTGGCGCGGGTGCTGCTGCCGCTGTTTAAGCGCATCGAGGATTTCAGTGTCTACCCTCGCGAGTCGCAGCTGGGGCTCCCAGCCGATCTGCTCGATTACGACATCGATAATCCTGAGCCGGTGACCTTGCATTACCCAAGGGGCTGAGCCAAAGCAGGCCCTTGTAGAAGAAGAACACCACGGTGTAGGGAGGGGTGAGCTACGCCCAGCCGCTTTGAGGCCCTCGAGATCAAAGAGCTCAGCCACCGCCTTGATGGTGTGCTCTGGCCCAGAGAAAGCACCGGCTGCGCTGAAACCAGCAGCCCAGGCCTACCGCTTCCTGCAGCAGCAGCCCCAGATTGAGCACTGGGCCGTGCTGGTGATCACGCCCCACAGCTGGCTCAACCTTGGCCCCAGCCAGCCGCTCAGGCTGTTCCTGGAGCCGCCTGGCGTCGTTGGCGATCGATGCCGGTTGGAGGGGCCAGGAGCTGGGGCCGAGTGCTGCCAGCAGATCCCTGCGTCATGCCATGCCCGCTTGTGATGCAACACAACTAGGCGGGTAACTCCCTTAACGATGCAAAGCGCCCGCCTACCTAATTGTCGTCAAACAAGCCCGCATCACACCCTGCCGCCCCGTGACACGGCGATGCCGATCCTGATCGAGCGGATGAGTGCCTGAGACAAGCGACGACGTGCTGGTTGGAGTGGAGAACGCAAGCAAGCGGTTCTTCCGCAGCCTCGAGCGGTCGCCAACCGACAGCCCTAGGATTAATGTCACTGACATCGCCGTGATCTCGCGGGTTTTCCCATGATCCAAGTCACGGCCCGCCTACCCGACACCCTCGGCGCTGAGCTGGATGCTGCCGCCCAGCAGCTCAACCGTTGCCGGGCCGACATCATCCGCCAGGCGATCGAGTATTACCTCGACGACATCGAGGATCTGCGCTGCGGCGTCGCGGCCCTGAAGGACCCTGCCGACCCCGTACTCGACTGGGCTGAGGTGCGGGATGCCCTGCTCGCCGCGGATTAAACGCTCAGCCGCGAAAGCCCTCACCGCGCTCCCCAAGGCCGATCGGGTACGGGTGGTGGAGGCGATCGACCTGCTCTGCGACACCCCAGCTGCCGGCTCCGCCCTCAAGGGTGAGTTCGAAGGATTGCGCCGCCTGCGGGTGGGCCACTACCGGGTGGTCTACGAATGGCAGCGCAGCGAACTGGTGATCCTGGTGGTGCGCATCGGCCATCGCCGAGAGGTCTATCGCTGACGCCCTCCCCCATCACTGCTCTCCCGCAGCCTTCTCGATAGCAAGCGGTTCTGCCGCTGCCTCAGGCGTTCGCTCAGGACACAGGAGTGGCTACCCCCTGTGCTCCGCGTCAACCCCCTTGGCCGCCGCTTTGCGTCAATCAAGTTGGCCGGTGAGGCGATGCTGCCCTGGCAGTTTGGTTCCAGTGGTGTCCAAGCTGGCGGCTGTTCAGCCTGCCGCTGTGGGTGGCGGTGGCTTTTGCCGCGAGCATGGGGGCGGGACTGTGGCTGGTCAGCCTCAATGTGCAATACAGGGATTTCCGCTATCTGGTGCCCTTTCGGGTGCAGTTCGGCCTGTACGTGAGCCCGGTGGGCTGCTCCAGCGCGCACGTGCAGGACATGCGCAGCCTCTATGACGCCAGAGACGTGGTGATTCTGCCGTCCTGGCGTGAAGGGCTATCCCGTTCGCTGATCGAGGCCGCTGCCATGGAACGCCCGATCATCACCACCGATGTTCCCGGCTGCCGCGACGTGGTGGAGCATGGCCGATCCGGGCTGCTGGTGCCGATCCATGACGCCCGTGGTCTGGAACTGGCCATCCGCCTGCTGCTCAAGAACCCTGATCTGGCCCGCCGCTTCGGCAAGGCCGCCCGCGAGCGCGTGGTGATGGAGTTTCAGGTGGCTCACGTGAATGACCTCACCCTGGCCCGCTACAGCCAGCTGCTCGGCAGCCCATCACAAATCTCCGTTTCCCAGGCCAGACGGGCTCTGAATGCGGGCCTCACCATGGCGGATGCAGGGTGGAAGCAACGACGGCTTCTGCACCGATGATCCCGATGTTCGGCGCTGATCCTTGTTCAGCTCAGCTGCCAGCCGTTGGCATGATCCGCTCAACCTGATTCAGCAGCCAGCTGATTCCCCCCCAGCCGGTACCCAGGATCAATCCCCAGATCCAGGGCTCACTCAACAGACGCTCCCGGCGGTTCAGATCCTGCGGCTGCCTGCCATCCCGCTCCCATGACACCGTTGTTCGGATGATCTCCGCCGTGGTGAACACCAGCAGCAACACCCAGGCCGGCACCTGCAGGGGAGTCTCGTCACCGCCGAGCGCGTAGACCAGAACACGGCCCTGCAACAGGCTCAGTGATGCACCCAATCCGATCAGGGCGCCCACCACGCCCGCCGAGCCCCCCCAGGCCCGCTCCAGGCCGGCGCGACGGGCGATCAGCAGCGCCGGAATCAGGGCCGCCAGGCTGGTGAGCAGATAACGCAGAACCACCGAACCGAGAGGGAGGGGAGATGGCCCCAGCAGCACCACCAACAGCAGCAGGCAAAGCGCCGCTTCCGGAAGGCTGGGGTGCAGCCAGGGCGCAAGCAACCAGCGCCAGCTCTCGCCCTCTCGGCCAGCATCGCCGCTGCTGAGATTCGCCCCTCGAAGCCATCCCCCCAGGGGACTGGCCTTGGCGATCTCCACGAGCGCAAGACCAAGGATCAACACCACCGAACCGTTCCAGCCCCAGCCACGGAACACAAGGCGCTCCAGTTCGTGCCCGAGCCACATCCCCACCAGGGCGGCACCAGCTGAGAGGGCGATACCAGGCGCCAGCAGCCGAAGTTGATGCAGGGTCGGCGCGATCGGGGCCGGAGCTGAACGGGACGGCTCACGAACGGGCTCATCCCGGCTGAAGGCCTCGCCGCTGAAGGCCTCGCCGCTGAGAGTCTCGCCGCTGAAACCTTCCAGCAGGGCCACCAGTTCCCTCATCACCGCGGGGGTGTAGATCTGGCTGAGTTCCTGGCGAAGCTGCACCAGGCTGGTACGCCGGGAAGGACCGGATACCCGCAGGGCCTGCAGGAACAGCGGACGAGCCGCGAGATCCCTGAGGGGTGCCTTGAGGCCGTCGTCTCGGCCCAACGCATCAATCCAGCGGTTAGCAAGGGCCTGGCTCGACAGCTGATGGCGCTCACCAGCCTCGAGCCAGAGCCGAAGCTCATCTCCCAGTTGCTGACCGATCCTCATCGCCCCGATCCCTCTTCAGCCGGTGGTGCTGTACCCGCGGGAGCGAGCGATGAGTGAAGCTCAGGCAGGCCTGGCTCCAGCGGCCGCGAGCCGGGCGCGGGCACGGGCCAAGCCCTGCTGAGCCTTGAGCTTCTCCGTGCTTGGGGGCTGCCCTTCAAACCCGGAGGCCAGCTGCTGGGCCGCCTCATAGTCGGCTTCAGCTGCCGCACGGTCGATACCCGAGCCAAGCTCGGCGCCGTTCACGAGCACCGTGACTTCGTCGGATTCCACCTCGGCAAAGCCCCCAAGCAGCACGATCGAGGACCACTGGCCACCGGCCTTGAGTTGCATCACGCCCGTTTCGAGGGCCGCAAGCATGGTGATGTGGCCCGGAAGGATGCCCACCAGGCCGGTGGTGCTAGGCAGGATCACCTCATCGGCGCTGCCATCGAAAACGCTCTGATCCGGAGCCAGAACGCGAAGGGTGAGAGACATGGCTTGAGTTCCTCAGAAATCAGGAGTGGATCAACCCTTGGCTTCCGAAAGAATCTTCTCAGCCTTGGCCTTCACTTCATCGATGCTGCCCACGAGGTAGAAAGCGGCTTCCGGCAGATCATCGAGCTCACCAGCCAGGATCATGTTGAAGCCCTTGATGGTTTCCTCGAGCTTCACGTACTTGCCGGGCATGCCGGTGAAGATTTCAGCCACGAAGAAAGGTTGGGAAAGGAACTTCTCGATCTTGCGGGCGCGATCCACCGTGCGGCGGTCATCCTCGGAGAGTTCATCCAGACCCAGAATCGCGATGATGTCCTGAAGCTCCTTGTAGCGCTGCAGGGTGCTTTGGACGGCACGGGCCGTGCGGTAGTGCTCGTCGCCCACCACCGCAGGCTGGAGCATGGTGCTCGTGGAATCGAGGGGATCCACAGCGGGATAAATGCCTTTGGAGGCCAGACCACGACTCAGCACCGTGGTGGCATCGAGGTGGGCGAAGGTGGTGGCCGGAGCGGGGTCGGTGAGGTCGTCAGCCGGCACGTAGACGGCCTGAATTGAGGTGATCGAGCCTTCCAGGGTGGAGGTGATGCGCTCCTGCAAGCCACCCACATCGGTGCCGAGGGTGGGCTGGTAGCCCACAGCGGAGGGCATCCGGCCCAGCAGGGCGGAAACCTCGGAGCCGGCCTGCACGAATCGGAAGATGTTGTCGATGAACAGCAGAACGTCCTGCTTGTTCACATCACGGAAGTGCTCGGCCATGGTGAGAGCCGAGAGGCCCACGCGCATCCTGGCGCCCGGGGGCTCGTTCATCTGGCCGTAGCAGAGGGCCACCTTCGACTGGCTCAAGTCGGCGGCGTTGATCACGCCCGACTCCTTGAATTCCTCGTAAAGGTCGTTGCCCTCACGGGTGCGCTCACCCACACCGCCGAACACCGACACGCCGCCGTGCTCCTTGGCGATGTTGTTGATCAGCTCCTGGATGAGCACGGTTTTGCCCACACCGGCACCACCGAACAGACCCACCTTGCCCCCCTGGCGGTAGGGCGCCAGAAGGTCGATCACCTTGATGCCCGTCTCGAACACCTTGGGCTTGGTCTCGAGCTCGGTGAGCTTCGGGGCCTCACGGTGGATCGGGGCCGTCATCGTGGAGGTCACCGGACCCTGCTCGTCAACCGGTTCGCCCAGCACGTTGAAGATGCGTCCCAGGGTGGCTTCACCAACGGGGACGGAAATCGGAGCTCCGGTGTCGACGGCCTCCATGCCGCGGACCAGTCCGTCGGTGGTGCTCATGGCGACAGCCCGGACCCGATGGTCACCCAGCAGCTGCTGCACCTCGGCGGTCAGAGCCACGGCCTGACCGGCGGGATTGGTGGCTTCGATCCGGAGTGCGTTGTAGATCTTCGGCAGCTTGCCGGCCGGGAACTCCACATCGAGGACAGGGCCAATGACCTGCCGGACGATGCCCTTGATGCCGGTGGCAGTTGCAGCAGCCATAGGTGAGGAAGTGCGGGGGGCGCGGCGGACCATTCCGCCGAAAGCGGCGCAACCTTATCACCGCACCGTTCCGGCCAGGGCGGTTCGGTGACCCGCACAGAACCGCCCTGGTTGATGGGCCCGGCGGACGCATACGTTGGCACTCGTAGGTCGAGAGTGCCAGCCAGGCTCTTTTGGCCGATTCACTCGTGGCGTCTCCGGCGCCATGCCGTTGCTTCCGCAATCCACCCATGGCTGCTGTATCCCTCAGCGTT
>JAYKGZ010000060.1:0-9636 GCA_035284925.1 Cyanobacteriota bacterium
TGTAGCGCTTGGTGGCGCTGTTCTTCATTGAGTAAGGAGCCGCCCGCTGCTCGGCGAAGTGCACCACAGCTTCGGGGCGCTCGGCCAGGAGCAGATCCAGCAGACGCTGGTACTCATGGGCGATGTCGAGGAGCTCGAAACGCATTGGCCTGCCGCCGGTCTGCTCCCAGGCCCGCAGGCGATCGGGCAGGGTGGAGATCGGGGTGAGCGACTCCACCGCCAGGTCGATATCGATCTTGCGCCGGCTCAGGTTGTCAACGATCACCACATCGTGGCCCTGGTCAGCCAGGTTCACGGCACAGGGCCAACCGCAGAAGCCGTCGCCGCCGAGAACGAGAACCTTCACCTGAACTCCTGCAGTACGCGTGAAATGCTTCAAGCGGCAAGCTACTACAGGCGTCTGGCCTGCCCGCTCAGCTGATGCCCGCAGCGACGGCCACCAGGGCTGCCACCAGCACGGTGCCAGCGATCAGCAGAACGGTTCGGCTGGGGCCTGCGGACTCTCCGGCTTCCATCACCACCATGCGCGGTTCCTTGGCGAAGGCGTTGAGCCGGCCGCCATCTTCCTGGGTCACCTGCATCGGGAATTGCTCAGGGGGCCACAACTTATGGGGCGTGGCCAGCGCTGGCTCGGGCTTCGGAACGGTTCTTCACGATGGTTCGTCAGCTGCCGACCCGACCGCCCCGGGGAGAGCTGGGGTTGGCATCGGGGCGCATCGGCAGCCGCCCGGCGCGGAAGGCCGCCCTCCCGGCCTCACAGGCCTGAGCCATGGCCCGGGCCATGGCGGCGGGATGGCCGGCCAGGGCGATCGCACTGTTCACCAGCAGGGCGTCGGCACCCAGCTCCATGGCCTGGGCCGCCTCGCTCGGCACGCCGATGCCCGCATCCACCACCACCGGCACCCGGGAGTTCTCGATGATCAGGGCGATGTTGGCGATGTTGCGAAGTCCCTGACCTGAGCCGATCGGCGAGCCCAGCGGCATCACGGTGGCGCAGCCGGCATCCTCCAGCCTGCGGGCCAGCAGTGGATCGGCGTTGATGTAAGGGAGCACGGAGAAGCCTTCCTTCACGAGCTGTTCCGCCGCTTCAAGGGTGCCGATCGGATCGGGGAGCAGGTGGCGCGGGTCGGGGATCACTTCGAGTTTCACGAAGTTGTTGTCCTCCTGCCCGGCGAGCTTGGCCAGCTCCCGGCCCAGCCGGGCCACCCGCACCGCCTCCTCGGCGGTGGCGCAGCCCGCCGTGTTGGGCAGCATCCAGATCCGCTGCCAGTCGATGGCCTCCATCAGCCCTTCGTGGCCGGCGGCCAGGCTCTGAACCCGCCGCACCGCCACGGTCACGATCTCGCAGTCGCAGGCCCTCAGGCTGGCCTGCATGGAGGACAGGCTCGGATATTTCCCGGTGCCGACCATCAGCCGGCTGCGAAACGGGCGCCCGGCAATCAGCAACGGCTCATCCATCTGGCTGTCATCCATCGGGCTGATATCCATCTGGCTGTCAGACACAGCGGCATGCGGTGATCGGCTCTAGCCTCCCACCAGCCTCACCCCCGTCGTGCCCGCCGCCTCCCTGTTGGTCTCCGCCCTGCTGGCCGCCACGCCGGTTCCTCAGGCGTCCTTTGTGCCAGCCACCGACCAGGCCACCGGCACCGAGACCACCAGGGTGCAGACCTTCAGTCCGGCGGCCCGGGCCCAGGTGCTGGCCCGCCAGATCCCCCGCCGCTGGGTGGGCACCTACCAGTCGTTCAGCAGCGGGGCCCCCCAGCCGGTGCAGCTGGAGCTCTCCAGCCTCACCCCGATGGGCCAGATCGTGGATCTGCGCGGCGAAATCAGCATTGCCGGGGTGAAATCCCCCGTTCAGGGCGTGCTCAGCGCTGAATCCGACCAGCTCGATCTGCTGGTGCTCGGAGACAGGATCGGCGGGGACCTGCAACCCGGAGGGTTGTTCCAGGGGTTGCAGGGGCTGGAGATCAGTGGCTGGAATGCCCTGAGGCTCACGGACATGGGTGGTCGCCTGGCCCTCAAGCCGGTGGGTTCGGCACGCTGAACCCCACTCCCGGCCCGAGGCGATGGCTACCCCTCAGACCCTGGCCTTCCGCTCCAGCAGCTTGAGTCTTTTTTTCGCCGTGCTGTTTGAGGCATCCAGCACCAGGACCCGCTCGTAAAGATCCCTGGCTTCCTCAGGTTTCTGCTGTTTCTCGAGGGCGAAGGCCAGGTTGTTGAGGGCAACCGGGTAGTCGGGCTTGGCTTCCAGGGCCAGCCGGTAGTGCCGGATGGCGGTTTTGTAATTGGTCTGGGCCGCCATCGAGAACCCGAGCGCGTTCTGGATCAGGGCCCGGGCCTCGGCCGGTTCACCATCGGCTTCAGCCCGTTTGGCCGCTTGCTTGAGGTTGTCGAGAGCCTGCCCATAAAGCCGCTTGCGCAACTGCACCGAGGCGAGCTCATAGAGGGTGGAAGCGTCGCGGCCGCCGCCATCAGCCTTGCCATCAAGCCGCGAGAGGGTGAGCTCATCGCGGCGCACCCGCAGGATCTGCCTGGTGACCACCACCGCTGCGCCGACAAGCAGCACCACCAGGCCGATCAGGTAGGCCTGCGGCAACAAGGAATCCATCAGCCCATCCAGCGGAGAACAGCTCAGGCTTCCAACGTTCAGCCCTTGGCAGCGCCGGCGACGCTGCTGAAGCTGGCCGGGTCGACCACCGCCAGCTGGGCGAGCATCTTGCGGTTGAGCCGCACATCCGCCTTCTTCAGACCGCCGATCAGGCGGCTGTAGCTGAGACCGTTCAGACGGGCCGCCGCATTGATACGGGCGATCCAGAGGCGGCGGAAATCACGCTTCCGGCGACGACGGTCGCGGTAGGCGTTGCAGAGGGCCTTCATCACCCTCTGGTTGGCAGTGCGGAACAGCGAGCCGTTGCCGCCACGGAAGCCCCGGGCCAAACGAAGAATCTTGTTGCGGCGTTGCCGGGCGACGTTGCCCCTCTTGACGCGGGCCATGGCTGGATCTCAGGTGGGTATGACGGAAATGATCGGGTGGCGAGCCGGAACGCTCAGGCGTACGGAAGCATGGCGCTCACGTTGTCGGCATCCCGCTCATCCACCGCGGCCATGGTGCCGAGGTAGCGCTTGCGCTTGGCACTCTTGTGATCGAGGAGGTGGCTGCGGAAGGCCCGGCGCCGCATGAACTTGCCGCTGCCAGTCGCCTTGAACCGCTTGGCGGCGGCTCGGCGGGTCTTGAGCTTCGGCATGGTCGGCAGCGCGTGCACAATCGGCAAATCTACGACGCGAAGCTCCGCTCCCGCCGTTGGCTTCCTCCTTCCCGATCCAAGCCCCCCCGATCCTGTCGCTCCTGCTGGCCCTGACCCTGGGCGGCACGGCCGGCTGCCGGGCCCAGGGGGTGCCGCCGTCCCCGGCCCCGCTGCATCTCCCCGTGGCTGCGCCACCGGCGGTGTCGGCCGCCCATCCGGATCTGTGGGTGGCCCTGGCGTCCCAGCTGAAAGGGCCCGACCAGCTGATCCTGCGCAGTGCCTCCGGCAGGCTGCGCCTCAGGGATGCCAGCGGCTTCCGGGTGGATGGGGCTGAGCTCCGGATCCTCTGGCAGCGCCAGGCCCTCGCCTCGCCCCTGCGGCTGGAGCGGCTGGTGCTGGGCCCGTTCGCAAGCTTCGAGTCGGCGGAGGCGGCTGCAGACGCCTGGAAGGCCGCCGGAGCCCAGCCGGTGGTGGCCCGCCCCCACGACTGGGAGGTGTGGGCCGTGCCGGGATCGCCGGCGCCGCCGGGGGCTCCTGCTCGCCGGGTGGAGCGGATCGAGACCCACGCCTGGGTGCCTTCGCTCATCCAGGGATCCCGGCACCCGGTGCTCAGGGGGCCGATCCTGATCGAGGCCCCGGGAGGGCTGCGCTGGGACAAGGGCGTGTACCAGGGTCCGTTCCGTCTCCAGGCCGATGCCCATGGCAGCTGGACCCTGGTGGAGCAGGTGCCGCTGGAGCGCTACCTCCTGGGTGTGGTGCCCCACGAGATCGGGGCCGGCTCACCCGCGGCCGCGCTGGCGGCCCAGGCGGTGCTGGCCCGCACCTGGGCTGTCCGCAACCAGCACCGCTTCGTGGTGGATGGCTACCACCTCTGTGCCGACACCCAGTGCCAGGTGTACGGCGACCCCCGCCTGGCCGGAGGGAGCGTGAGCCGGGCCGTGGCCACCACGGCAGGGCAGGTGCTCGCCTGGCAGGGCCGACCGATCCACGCCGTGTACCACGCCAGCAGCGGCGGGGTGACGGCCGCCTTCGAGGAGGGCTGGGCCGGGGTGCCTCTCCCTTACCTCCAGGCCAGCCTCGACGGTGTGAGCCCCCGCCAGGCCGCTCTCACCCTGCCGCTCGAAGAGCAGGAGGTGGTGCAGCTGTTGCGCGGGGGAAACGGCGCCTATGGGGCCGACCATCCCCGCTTCCGCTGGGAGCGCCGGCTCGATGCCGCCACCCTCACGGCCGCGGCACGCAGCCTCGATCCCGGTTTCGGGTGGGCCAGCCGCGTCACCGTTCTGGAGCGGGGCCCCAGCGGCCGGGTGCTGGCGTTGCAGATCAGCGGCGCTCCTGAGGCCGGCCGGGTGGTGCTGCGCCGCGATGCGATCCGCCGCCGACTGCGGCAGCTGCCGAGCACCCTGTTCGTGGTACGTCCGGACGGCCCCGGGCGATGGCGCTTTGAAGGCGGTGGTTTCGGCCACGGCGCCGGGCTCTCCCAGGCTGGCGCCATCGACCTGGCCGGGCGGGGCTGGGGCCTGAAGCGGATCCTGGACTTCTACTACCCCGGCACCCAGCTGCTGCCCCTCTCGGCCCTCTCGGGGGGCGGGCCGTAAAGTTCGGCAAATGCCGTGGGGTCATGGCTGCTGGCGGCAGCACTTCGAATCGCCGCCTTCCGTCAGCCCTGTTTCTGGGTTGCTGCGGTGTGGCTGGGTTTGCTCCTCATCTGCTGAGGGGTCCGGAGAACCTGTATCCAGCCATCACACTGGCGCTGCTGCTCGGCGGCTACAGCCTGCGCACCGTGCTCCTGTCCCTGATCGGCCGCCGTTCCGAGCCGGCAGGCGATCAGGAGGCTCCTGCCCCAGTCCGGTCGGCGGTGGACGTGGTGGTGGCTGCCCGGGATGAGCAGGCCGTGATCAACCGCCTGGTGGAGCATCTCGCCCAGTTGCGCTACCCAGCCGAGCAGCTGAGGCTCTGGGTGATCGATGACGGCAGCAGCGACCGCACCCCCGAACTGCTGACGGAGCTGCAACGGCGGTTTCCGCAGCTGCGGGTGATCCGGCGCGAGCCCGACACCGGCGGTGGCAAGTCCGGAGCCCTCAACCTGGCCCTGAAGCAGCTCCAGGGCCGCTGGATGCTGGTGCTTGATGCCGATGCCGAACTCCAACCCGACACCCTCGAACGGCTGATTCCCTTTGCGGAAGCCGGGGGCTGGGCCGCCGTCCAGCTGCGCAAGGCGGTGGTGAATCCCTCCGTGAACTGGCTCACCAGGGCCCAGGCCATGGAGATGGCCCTCGACATGGTGATCCAGGAAGGACGGCTGATCGGCGGCGGGGTGGCCGAACTCCGCGGCAACGGCCAGCTGCTGCGCCGCGATGCTCTCGAACGCTGCGGAGGATTCAACGAGGACACCGTGACCGATGACCTCGATCTCAGCTTCCGTCTGCTGCTGGCTGACCAGCCGATCGGGGTGCTCTGGGATCCCCCGGTGGCCGAGGAGGCCGTGCTCACCTTGCGGGCGTTGCTTCGGCAGCGGCAGCGCTGGGCCGAAGGCGGCCTGCAGCGATTCTTCGATTACTGGCCGGCCCTGGTGAAGGGGCCTCTGGCCGTGAGCCGCAAGCTGGATCTGGCCTGCTTCTTCCTGCTGCAGTACGGGCTGCCGGTGGTGGCCATCGCCGACCTGATCAGCGCGCCGCTCACTGGCACCCCGCCCACGATCTGGCCGCTGTCCTTCGTGGCCTTCGGGCTGTCCGGGTTGTCGATCCTGGCCGGCTGCCGCCGGGAAGGCGAGGGTCCGCCACGGCCGGCGATGCATCCGCTCAACCTCGCACTGGGCATTCTCTACCTGGGCCACTGGTTCGCGGTGATCCCCTGGACCACCCTGCGGATGGCCCTGCTGCCCAAGAAGCTGGTATGGGCCAAGACCCTGCACCTCGGAGCGGATCTGGACATCCCTCACGAACCGGTGGTCGAGGATCCGGCGACCGTCTGAGTGGGCGGCAACCTGCGGGCTGAGCTCAGGCCGCCCCGGTGTCGGGGTTGCTGCCATTCGCGGTCGGGCTCTCCAGATCGATCACCTCGCCGTTGAAGAACTCCGCCAACCGCCTGGCCCTCTCATCGATCGGCTGGGCAGGCCGCGGCGGGGCCGGTTCTGGGGCTGGGGCCGGGGCCGGTTCTGGGGCCGCCACCGGCGCCACGACCGGCAGCACCACAACCGGTGCTGTGGATGCCACGACAGCTGGGGCGGGCGGGGCAACTGGGGCGGGCGGGGCAGCCGGAGCCTCCCCTCCCTCAAGCACCACCTGACGATCCCCTCCCAGGGCCTTCGCGAAGGCCTGCTGCAGCAGGGGCAGCCGGCTCTGCACCATCGTCATCCAACTGCCGGCCACCCGCACCACAGCGCGGTGGTCATCCAGCCGCATCAGCTGGGCCTGCTGGGAGAGCAACATCCGGGTGGAGGGGAGTTCCAGACCGGCCAACACCTGCTGCCAGAGCTCCGGCAGCGACACGGCAGGCTCTGCAACGGCTGACTCTGCAACGGCTGGCTCAGCCGCCGGCTTCGGCGCGGGAGCGGCAGGGGCAGCGACAGGGGCAGGTGGAGGCGCCGCGGCGGGGGCGGCCTGGGGCGGCCGGGCAGCACTGGCCACCGGCGCGGCGGCAGCTGGGGCAGCTGGGGCAGCCGCGGCAGCTGGAGCCTCGGCCAGCAGACCCAGCAGCAGCACCTCCAGCCAGAGGTGCGGATTCACGCTGTGACGCAGCTGCTGTTCACTGCCCCTCAGCTGGGCCTGCCACTGCAGCAGCTTCGCCTTGCCGAACCGCCGGGCCAGAGCCGGCAGCTCACCGCGGAACTGGGGCGAAAAACCAGTGAGCTCCAGGCGGTCCGGCGCCACACCCGCCAGCACCAGATCCCGCAGCAGGCCGGCCAGCCCCTGGAGCACGGCCGCCGGTTCACGGCCCCGCTGCAACAGACCGCGGCAGGCCTCCAGCAGTTCGAGCGGCTCGCTGCCGCCCATGGCCTCTGCCAGGGCCAGCAGTTCCTGCTCCGGCACGGCGCCCAGCAGCTCCCACACCGCCCCTGCTTCGATGGGCGCCGGCAGCAGACTCAACTGGTCGAGCAGGCTTTCGGCATCCCGTAGCCCTCCCTGCGCCCGCTGGGCCACCACGTGAACAGCCTCGGGGGTGATGCCGATGCCCTCCTGTTCAGCGATCCAGCCGAGATGCCGTTCCAGGGCGTCGAGGGGAATGCGGCGGAAGTCGAAGCGCTGGCAGCGGCTGAGGATCGTGGGAAGCACCCGTTGGGGATCCGTGGTGGCCAGCACGAACACCACCCGCGGCGGCGGCTCCTCGAGCGTCTTCAGCAGGGCGTTGAAGGCAGCGGTGGAGAGCATGTGGCACTCATCCACCACATACACCTTCCAGCGGGCCTGCACCGGGGCGAAGCGGGAGCGTTCGATCAGCTCACGGATGTTGTCGACACCGGTGTTGGAAGCGGCATCGATCTCGATCACATCGAGGGCCGTGCCGTTGGCGATGCTCGTGCACAGCTCACAGCGGCCGCAGGGATCGGGCGTGGGCCCATCGGCGCTGATGCAGTTCAGGGAGCGGGCCAGGATCCTGGCGCTGGAGGTCTTACCGGTGCCCCGGGGGCCGCTGAACAGGTAGGCCGGAGCGATCCGGCCGGATCGCAGGGCATTGGCGAGCGTGGCCGCGATCGCCTCCTGACCCACCAACTGATCCAGCCGCTGCGGCCGGTATTTGTGATGGAGCGGCAGATAGGCCGCGGGAGCGGTGAACACCGAGAACGGCGGAGCTGCCTGCAGGGGAGGGATGTCGAGGCTACAGGGGCTGATCATCGGCGGAGCCGCTGCCGAGTCGCCGCCGGATCCGGGCCTCCAGGTCTTCGACTTCGGCCAGCTGGTCGGCGATCCGCTGGGCAGCCAGGCGGAGCGATCGGAACTGATCAGCGTCCGCCTGCTCGGCCCCGGACATCCAGCGCGACTCCGCCAGGGCGAGCTCCCGCTCCAGCCGCTCCTGCAGTCGCCGGCGCACGCCATCGAGCTGGGCCATGGCCTGCAGGGCCAGATCCCTGCCCTTCTCGCGCTGCGCTTCCGAGAGGTGATCCTGCAGCAGCTGACGCACTCCGGCGATCAGAGCGGACGCTCCCAGCCCGCTGAGGCGCAGGGCCTCCACTACTGCGGCGGAGCCGCGGCTGCCGGTCTGGAGCCAGTCGTCCACCTGGGAGCTGCGGTGACGGCCCGTCTTGCACCAATGGGCGAAGTGCTCGCAGTTGTTGAACAGGAGGTTGTAGCGCTGCTCACCGATGCGGCCCATGGCCCGGCGCAGGGTCACCCCCACCGGAGAACAGCTGCCCTCCGGGTAAGCCACCACGCTCACGGGCTGGCCGCGGCTGAAGTCGGCCCGGGGGCTGCGCAGGATCTCGCGACCCTCCAGGTAATGGGCCACCGTGTCGTCGCCCAGATCGATGCCGTGGTGGGTGAACAGGCCGTGCTGGCGCGGCACCTGGAGATGATCAGCGGCAGCCAAGGCCAGCGCACCTCACCCGGTGATCATGCGGAAGCCTGGCGGGCCTCCTCGAGCGAGCCGACGATCGGCACCACCTGGCCGCCGCTGCGCTGTTCCACCAGCTCACGGGTCACCGTGAAGGTCTTCACGTCACTGCGGGAGGGCAGGTCGTACATCAGCTCCAGCATCAGCTCCTCCACGATGCCGCGCAGGGCCCGGGCCCCGGTCTTGCGGCGATGGGCCTCAAGCGCGATCGCCTCCAGCGCTTGCGGTTCAAATTCCAGACGCACGTCATCCATGCTCATCAGGGTCTGGAACTGCTTCACCAGGGCATCCCGGGGCTCGGTGAGGATCGCTTCCAGGGCCTTGGTGTCGAGAGGCTCCAACACAGCGCTCACCGGCAGGCGACCGATGAATTCAGGAATCAGGCCGTAACGCACCAGATCGTCGGGCTGGAGATGACGCAGCGCCTCGGCGGCCTGCCGCTCCTTGCCCGAGCGTGGCCGGCTGCTGCCGTCAGAGCCCAGGAAGCCAATGGAATTGCGCCCCATCCGCCGCTGCACCACATCCTCGAGACCCACGAAGGCTCCACCACAGATGAACAGGATCTGACTGGTGTCGATCTGGATGCAGTCCTGATAGGGATGCTTCCGCCCACCCTGGGGGGGAACATTGGCCACCGTGCCCTCAAGTGGCCGCTATCTGCTCGACGGCATTGATACCAGCGAACTCGATCGCTCGGCGCAGGCCGCAGTGCGCAATCAGAAGTTGGGCTTCATCTTCCAAAACTTCAACTTACTGCCACGGCTCAATGCCCTGCAAAACGTCGCACTACCCATGGTCTACGCCCGGGTTCCACCCGCCGAGCGTGATGCCCGTGCCCGCGCTG
>JAYKGZ010000061.1:0-13608 GCA_035284925.1 Cyanobacteriota bacterium
CAGCCGCGGCCTGCTGACCCTGGAGAAAGACGGAAAGCGCGACATCTTCCGCGTGCCAGTTGATCTACCAACACGACTGCAGGCCTGAGCCCTGCTGCGATCACGGCACTTTCCCTACGTCGTGTAATCTGCGTTGATGCGCACGTATTGATCCGAGAGGTCGCAGCCCCAGGCGCGGCCGTGGCCTGGGCCGGGGCCCACCACCAGGCGGATCGCCACGGTGTCGCCTGAGAGATAGGCGCCGGCGGCACGATCCTTCATGTAGGCGGACGCCGCCGGCCGATCGAAGGGCAGCGGCTGGCCGGCCTGCATCAGCTGGTGGCCGCCGAGCCACAGCGCCACTGCCTCCGGATCAAACGGGGCACCGGCCCGGCCGGCGGCGGCCACGATGCGGCCCCAGTTGGGGTCGCGGCCGTGGATGGCGCACTTCACCAGCGATGAGCTGCAGACGGTGCGGGCGATGAGGCGGGCACCGGCCTCGTCGGGAGCTCCCTCCACCCGCACCGCGATCAGACAGGTGGCACCCTCGCCATCGCGGGCGATCGCCCGGGCCAGGTGCTGGGCGACAGCCGTGACCCCCTCCTCCAAAGCTGGCCAGTGGTCCTCCGCCAGGGGAGGGCCGGCGGCGAAGGCCAGGAAGCTGTCGTTGGTGCTGGTGTCTCCATCCACCGTGATCGCATTGAAGGAACGATCCACCGCCCGCCTCACCATCGCCTGCCATGGCTTGGCCGGCAGCCCGGCATCGCAGCTGAGGGTGCCCAGCATCGTGGCCATGTCGGGATGAATCATCCCCGACCCCTTGGCCATGCCGCCGATGCGCACGGTGCGGCCGCCGAGGTCGGCCTCGAGCGCGATCTGTTTGTCGACCAGATCGGTGGTGAGGATGGCCCGGGCCGCCGCATCACCCCCTTCCGGGCTGAGCGCCGCCACCAGGGGTTCAAGCCCCGCCACCAGGGTGTCCATCGGGATCGGTACACCGATCACCCCCGTGGAGCAGATCAGCACCTCCTCTGGCGCCAGGCCCATGCGGGCTGCCAGGGCTTCAGTGGCGATCAGGCTGTCGGCCAGGCCCCGCTCACCGGTGCAGGCATTGGCCTGGCCGGAGTTGGTGAGCACCGCCCGGGCGTGGCCGCCGGAGGCTTGCAGGCGCTCGGAGCAGAGGTCCACGCAGGCGGCACGCACCCGAGAGGTGGTGAAGGTGCCGGCGCACACCGCGGCAGCAGGAGCCAGGAGCAGGGAGAGATCGGGATTCCCGGAGGGCTTCAGTCCCGCCGTGATCCCGGCGGCGAGAAAGCCTTCGGGGGCGGTGATGCCACCAGGGATCGGATGCCAGGTGTGAGCCATGAAGAGTCCCGTCAGGCCACCTTGATCCATGTCATCAGAGCTGGAAAATCAAGAATGAATCGAACCGCAAGCGCAATCAGGACAACCGCCAGACTGGCAAAAACAAGGCGCAGCTTTTCCGTTGATAGGTTCAGGAGCCCAAGATCATTGCCCTGGGTGTTGACAATCTTGCGGAAGCATCTTGCGGCCTGATTGAGTTGATAGGCCGCAAAGAAGGAGGCCAGGGCCGAGAATGCATCGTCAAGCGTGCGCACCATCAAGGCCACCTTGCCACTGGCGATCACGTTGACCAGAAAGGATGCATTGGCAATGGCGTAAACCACCAGCGCCAGGGCTGAAATCGTGCAATAGCCGGCCAAGGTGCTGAAATGTTTGTTTTCAGCGGGGCCAAACTCGAATTGAGCGTTTGTCACCTACGGAAGACCTGATCGAGAAGAATTCAACCGTTAAAGCTTAACTTCTCCAGGGTTGAACCCCAGATCGGTTGTTTGTTGGCCAGCATCCAGGCGGCAACGAGCCGATCAGACTGTGCGCAGCGCCGCAGCGAACCCACCGATGCCGCTCTGCCGCCTGGACCTCGAGGCGAGCCAGACCTGCCACCGCCTGGCCGGCCTGCTTTTCCCCTGGGACATCACCCGCGCCCTGGAACTGGCCCTGCTCAAGACCTTCTGCCTGCCTTCGATCTCGGGGCTGCTCAGCCGCACCGGCGAGTTCGAGCGGCGGCCGCGCAAGCGCTACGACGACACCGGCCTGATGGTGGCGGAGCTGCTCCGCCACGGCCCCGACAGCCCTGCCGGCTCGGCTGTGATCGCCCGCATGAACCGCATTCACGGGCACTACACAATCGGCAACGACGACTTTCTCTATGTGCTCTCGGGCTTCGTGGCCGAGCCGATCCACTGGCTGGAGCGCTATGGCTGGAGACCGCTCCACCCCGAGGAGCAGCAGGCCCTGTTTCGGTTCTGGCGGCATGTGGGGGCCCGCATGGGCATCTCCGGACTGCCGGGGAGCCTCACCGAGCTGCTCGCCCTCAACCGGCGTGTGGAGGCGGAGTTGTTCCAGCCAGTCTCCACCAACCGTCGTGTCGCCGACGCCACCCTGGCCATGCTGCTCTCTGCGTGGCCGGCACCGCTGCAGCCCGCTCTGGAACCACTGCTGCGGGGGCTGCTGGCACCGGAACTGGCCCGCAGCCTGCAGTGGCAGCCTGCGCCAGGCTGGCTTCGGGAGCTCCTGCGCCTGGCGCTGCGGAGCCGCAGCGCCATGGCGAACCTCAGGCAGCGGCTGAGCCCACCCCGCCGCACCCGCTTCTACTCCGAGGCCCCCACTCCCAGCTATGGCCCAAGCTTTCGGTTGGAGCAGCTGGGGCCACCAGCGTTGCTGGAGCGGCTCAACAGCCCCCGCTGGAGCGGGGGGCAGCGCCGTATCGGACTCACCGGCGGCATCGCCAGTGGCAAAAGCAGCGTGGGCCGGCTGCTGGCGTTGCAGGGACTGCCCGTGCTCGATGCAGACGTGTATGCGCGCGAGGCGCTGGCGCCGGGGAGCCCAGCTGCTCAGGCCGTGCTGGAGCGCTACAACACCCTCGATCGTGCGGCCCTGGGCCGGATCGTGTTTGACGATGCCGGCGAGCGGCAGTGGCTGGAGCAGCTGATTCACCCGATTGTGCGGGAATGCTTCAGGGCCGAACTCAGCAAGCTGGCTGATGCTCCGGCCGTGGTGTTGATGATCCCGCTGTTGTTCGAGGTTGGCCTGGAGGAGCTCTGCAGCGAGGTATGGCTGGTGGACTGCGAGCCGGCGCAGCAACTGCAGCGGCTGATCGGACGCGATGGCCTCAGCGAAGCGGAAGCCAGGGCTCGCATGGCCGCCCAGTGGCCCATCGCCCGCAAGCGGACCCTGGCCGACCGGGTGCTCGACAACCGCGGCACAGCCGAGCAGCTGGAACAGCTGGTGGCAGCCGCGCTCAGCCGTTGAGCCTCTGGCAGAGGATCAAGTTGGCGAGACTGGAGTCAGCCGTCGACTAATTGACAGCGAAAATGGTGTTCCAGTCGTGCTTCATGTCCACCACACACCAGCCGCGACGGGGAGCCGCCGCGAGGGCCTCAACGAGCTTTCCCGTGCTGGTCGACTTGGCGGCATAGGCATATTCCCGGTCGGGGTCGGTGTGGTGCACGATCAGACCGAGGCTGGGGCGGGGGTTGTTGACCGTGGTGTACTGCAACATCTCATGGTCACCGTCACTGTTGCCGCAGCACAGGGTTGGGCGACGACCGATGAAGTGATGGATGCCCACCGGCTTTCCCGCCTTGTCGTTGACAAACAAATAGTCCATGGTTTTGGTCAGCACCGGGCCCGACTCACCCAGCTCGAAGGTGGTGCGGGCAGACGAGCCAACCACCTGCTCCGGCGGAATGCCGTAGACGCGCTCCACCCAGACGCGCATGAAGTCAACGCCGCCGCCGGAAACGATGAAATTCTTGAAATGATGGGCCCGAAGATAGCGCAGCAGTTCCTGCATCGGCAAATAGGTGAGTTGATCGTAGGGCGTGCCAAATCGTGGGTGCCTGGCCGATGCCAACCACGCTTCCACAGTGCCGCGAAAAACATCAACAGACATGCCGGCATGGGTGAGCCCCAGGAGCTGCATCAGGCCTTCATAGCGAGGCCCCTCGAGCAGTTTGGCAAGATCGCCAGCAAGGGCGGCCTGCACCATTGGATCAGCAGCCAGGCCCGGCTCCCGTGGGATACGAGAACGGAGTGCGTCGATGGCAAAGGCTGCCTGAAAGGGAAGGGGATGCTCGGGCCAGAGTGTGCCGTCATTGTCGAAGACAGCGATGCGTTCAGACGATGGCAGGAAGTCTGGAGATCCTGCTCCTGTAATCCTGGCGATGTAAGTGAGGATCGCCTGTTTGGCGGGTCCCTCGTTCCAGGAGGGCAGGGGATCGCCAGTGGTGAGGGGCATCAAGGGGCGTCTGGGCACCCAGCCATCCTGCAGAGTGGCAGGGCAACGTTGGTGCTGCCTCTCAGGCTTGAAACACTACGTGCCCCATGGCTGAACAACAAGGGACTCGCAACTGGTCGGACTCTCAGCTCAGAGCTGCCTATGTTCCAGCCTGATAAGGCTGTGCCGCAGCGATCGCTTGTTCGCGAAGCACCGCAGCGGCTTTATCTAAGGGATTCAAGGCTAAGACGCGGTCAAAATACTCCACAGCATCCTGGGACATGCCAAGTTCATGAAGCCTGAGCGCCTCCAGAAAGTCTGATCTTGTCAGGGATTTAAGCCTGTGTTGACTCGCGCCCTCCGCGTTAAGAACTTCGTGCACAAGCGTTCGCTCCGACTTGCCCTTGACCTGCACACGCGCTACCGCCCGATGGTCGAATCCTGGCTGCTCTGAACAAAGCTTCAAAGCAGCATCACTGACAAGCAATGGACAGCCGTACACGGAGGTCAGGCCCTCAAGTCGCGATGCGAGATTCACCGCATCGGAGATCACGGTGCCCTCAAGTCGCTCCTCTTCTCCGATCACTCCCAGCATCAACGCACCTGCGTGAACCCCAATTCCCATCGCGATTGGCTGGGTACCTCGAGTGATTCTGTCCTGGTTGTAGGCACGTATCGATTCCTGGATCGCAATACCCGCATGAATGGCATCGAGCGCCCCGCCCGGGAATAGAGCCATAATGCCGTCACCAATATACTTGTCAATGAAACCGCTGGAATCTCGCACAACAGGGCCCAATCTCTTAAGCAGCATCGTAATGAACTCAAAGTTCTCGGCAGGCGTCATTTTTTCCGAAAGGGTTGTGAATCCTCTGATGTCGGCGAAGAGGATGGCCATGCTCACCAATACCTGATCGCCCAATCGGATTTCATCAACATTCACTCGCCCGAGTAACTGCAGGAACTGCTTGGGAACAAATCGCTCAAAGGATCTGCTCTGTCGCTCCAATGCCTCATAGGTCTGCTTCAATTCGAGGGTGAAGCTCCGCATCGTATTGGACAATTCAGCGATTTCATCCTCACCTCCTAACCGCGACAGAGAATTGTCGAGCTCCGAGAATCGCCTCTCGGAAACCAGTTCCCTGGCTCGCATCACGTTGGCTGTCGTTTGACCAATCCGGATCAGAACGCCACGATTGAGGAGCCATGAAAACAAGATAATCGCAAGGACAACCGTTGCAGACAAGTAAATCAGCAACAGCCCAACAATTGAATCGGCAACAGCTGTTATCTCCGATATGGGCTTGACAATCAACAGCTTCCAGTAAGCACCCGGTACATAGAACCGATACAGCAATGAAGACGATTCAAGAAAGAGGTCGTCATCAATCCTGACCGGCTGGCCAAAGAGCCAATCTGTGGCTGTCTGGTTCTTGCCGAGCGGATCCAGCACGGCCGCGTCGATCAAGGCCAGCTCCTTGGTGGCCATGGCTCTAGCTCCAGGATCCCGGGCGAGAGTGGAACGCCCTTTCGCTGGAAGACTCTTGCCGGCCAGCCGGAGAACATGTTCATTCATCTGTTCTGCAGCGGCCGCGACCGGGGCAAATCTTGGCTCCAGCAATGCAAACTCCTGGATACTCTTGAAATCGCGTGCAGCCTGGGAGGGGCCTGTGGATAGCATCGCCAACTCGCGCTTGCTTTTGAAACCTCGCGGGAAGGTGATAAACCGGTTGCCACGGTCGAGCAGAATGACATATCCACCCGTCTTTGCTCTCACCGACTCCACAAAGTCTTCAATCCCTTCCAGCTTCAGATCAATCGTAAACACGCCTTCAAGCACGCCATTGCGAAGCAGCGGCGCCGTGCAGGTCACCATCGGCTGCCGCGAATGGGGGTCGATGTAGGATTTACTCCAATAGACTGAATTCCTGCCAATACGCCTTGCTGGGAAATACCACTCCTCGAGCTGATACGCGGGGCTTTCACTGAGGTTGTAATCATCAATAAACTCAAGCTTTCCTGAGCTGTCCCTGGCCCAAAAGAACGACTTCTTCCGCGCGCCTGAATCGAACACTCCCGGCTCCGACCAAAAACCACCGCCGGCAACACCTTGATCGCCATTGAAATCGATCAGCACCGGCAGAACCTGACGAAAAACTCGGTCCTGTCTTGGCAGTTGCAGCGAAGCTTGCGCCGACGTGCGTGCAAGAGAACTGATTTCACGCAATCTCACCTCAAGGCTGGCAACCGCATTCCGCCCGGTGACTTCGATCAGCTTTCTTGATTCTTCTCGAACGAGGGAGCGAGCCTTGGTTTGCATGATCAGAAAAACTCCAACAAGGATCCAAGCCGAGGATCCTGCCAGGCCAAGGAAAACCCTGAAGGATAACCTCGTCCTCCATCTTGATCTGATCGCCTTAAATCCAGGAAGGCTAATCAATGTCGCTCGTGCTCTCTTGAAAACGTAGGACAAGTCGGCTTTGCTGCTGTATCGAAGACCACCAACCCAGTGATACAGCATCAAGTCGTTAGCCCTTGAGTCTTTGATTGAGGATCTGATTGGCGAGCTTGGGATCGGCCTTGCCGCCAGTCTTCTTCATCAGCTGACCCACGAAGAAGCCCTGCAGTTTGGTCTTGCCGCCACGGAAGGCTTCCACCTCCTCCGGGTGAGCCGCCAGCAGCTCCTCCACGATCGCGGTGATCGCTGCCGGGTCGCTGATCATCCCCAGGCCCCGCGCTTCCACGATGGCCTTGGCAGAGCCTCCTTTCTCTAACAGCTCCGGCAGGATTTCCTTGGCAATCTTGCCGCTGATCACGCCGGCATCGATCAGCTTCACCATCTCGGCCAACGCTTGTGGCCGAAAGGGCAGGTCGCTGTATGAAAGCCGGTTGGCATTCACATGGGCCGCGATGTCGCCACTGATCCAGTTCGCCAGGCCCTTGGGATCGGCACCTGCTGCCACGGCCGCCTCGAAATAGTCTGCCATCGGTCGCTCGTCGGTGAGCACACGGGCGTCGTAGATCGAAAGGCCCAGCTGATCGGCATAGCGATGGCGCTTGGCCGCTGGCAGCTCGGGGAGCTGGGCCCGCCAGGCCTCGCGCTGCTCGGCACTCACCTCGATCGGGCCCAGATCGGGGTCGGGGAAGTAGCGGTAATCGCTGGCGCCCTCCTTAGAGCGCATGCTTTTGGTGATCTGCTTGCTCTCATCCCAGAGGCGGGTTTCCTGCACCACCGGCTCACCGGCCTCATAGGCCTTGATCTGACGCTGAATCTCGAAATCGATCGCCCGCTGGATGGCAGAGAACGAGTTCATGTTCTTGATCTCCACCTTCGTGCCGAAGGGCGCCTCCGGGCCCCGCCGTACGGAGATGTTCACATCACACCGCAGCGAACCCTCCTGCATGTTGCCGTCGCTCACGCCCAGATAACGCATGATCCGTCGGATCTCTGAGGCGTATTCCGCCGCCTCGCGACCGGTGCGCAGATCAGGCTTGCTGACGATCTCGGCCAGGGCCACGCCGGCGCGGTTGTAGTCCACCAGGGAATGGGTGGAGCCTGCCAGTCGATCGCTTCCGCCATGCACCAGCTTGCCGGCGTCCTCCTCCATATGCAGTCGCTCGATGCCGATCGTCTTGAGGTAAGTCTCCTTTCCTTTCTCGGCGACTTCCACCTCAATCCAGCCGTCCTCGGCGATCGGCTCGTCGTACTGGGAGATCTGGTAGTTCTTCGGCAGATCTGGATAGAAATACTGCTTGCGGTCGAACTTGCTGTGCTCGGCCACCTTCAGGTTGAGAGCCATGGCGGCTTTCACCGCATACTCCAGCACCTTCTGATTCAGGACCGGCAGGGTGCCCGGCAGGCCGCAGACCACCGGGTCGATGTGGGTGTTGGGATCATCGCCGAAGGCCGTGGAAGCCCCGCTGAAGATCTTGCTGGCCGTTCCCAGCTGCACGTGGGTCTCCAGGCCGATCACCGCCTCCCAGGCCGCCTCTGCGCTCGCTGCTGCTGCCATTCCCTTCTCTGTGCCTGTGGGGATCCTATGGAAGCCGCCCGGCCCGAAGGGATGACATCCCCCAACACCTTGGCTAGCCCTAGGGCAAGGCAACAGCCAGGCGGCTTAACCCGTCAGCGCGCCCTGCATCACCACGCCCCTCCATCACCTCGCCACCAGGCAACACCCGGAACGACCGTGGCCGAACTCACCGTGAACATCTATGCCGCCCGAAACCGGCTCTCGGAGTTGCTGCAGCGGGCTGAGGCCGGCGAAACGGTGGTGATCGCCAGGGCCGGCGTTCCGGTGGCCCAGCTGACGCCATGGCGCGGGCGACAAACCACCCTTCACAACCCTGGCAGCTGGGCCGGGCGGATCCGTCAACGGCAGGATTTCAACAGGCCCTTCGGCGGTGAGCGGCCATGAGCCGCTACCTGCTCGACACCGAGCTGCTGCTGTGGTGGCTGAACGGCGATGATCGGTTGCCGAGCTGGGGCGTTGCTCTGCTCCAGGAGCCGGGGGCCGAGGTGTACGTGAGCCAAGTGTCGCTCTGGGAGCTGGCGGAGAAGCAGGCCACGGGCTGGCTGAGGCTGGCGGAGGGGCTGGATCTGGCAGCCCTGAGGGCTGAGCTTCAACGTTTGAACCTGCGCTGGCTGCCGATCGCCGACGCCCATCTGCTGGCCCTGGCCGATCTGGCCCCGGAACCGGAGCGTTTCGATCCCTTTGATCGACTGCTGGTGGCGCAGGCCCGGCAGGAGCCGCTGACGCTGGTGAGCGGCGATCCGGCCATGAAACGGTATGGAGCCACGGTGTTTCCCCTGCACCGGGGAGGGCCCCGTTGACCGCCAGGGAATTGGGAGCCCAGCAGCCGCTGCTGATCCTCGGAGGAGGACTGATGGGCCTGGCCATCGCCCACCGGCTGGCCCTGCGCGGTGAGGCGGTGCAGGTGATCAGCCGTAACCGCCGCGAGGCCGCTGGCTTTGTGGCGGCCGGCATGCTTGCTCCCCATGCCGAGGGACTCAGCGGCGATCTGCTGACCCTGGGGCAACAGAGCCTGGAGCGCATCCCGGCCTGGGTGGAGGCGATCGAGGCCGACAGTGGTCTGAGCTGTGGTCTGCGCCCCTGCGGCATCGTGGTTCCATTCCAGACAGCGGCAGAACGGGATGCCTATCCCACCGCCACCTGGGGTGAGCCGCTGGAGCGGGGTGCGCTGGCTCGGGAAATCCCCGGCATCGGCCCCCAGTGGCAGGCGGCCCTGTTGTTCCGGCAGGACGGTCAGATCGACAACCGCCGCCGGCTGATGCGGGCTCTGGAGAAAGCCTGTGTGCTGCGGGGAGTTGGCTTCCAGGAGGGCTGTGAACTGAAGGCCCTGGAGCAGGACGGCACTGGCCAGCTCAGCGCTGTGCGGCTGCAGGATGCCGAGGGAACGGAGAGCCTTCTGCCGGCCCGGCGGGCGGTGCTGGCCTGCGGGGCCTGGAGCGCCCGGCTGCTTCCCCGGCTGGCGGTGTTCCCGGTGAAAGGGCAGATGCTGTCTCTTCAGGCGCCCCGCCATGCCCTCGAGCGGGTGCTGTTCGGGCCCGGCACCTACCTGGTGCCCCGCGCCGACGGGCTGGTGGTGGTGGGCGCCACCAGCGAACCGGAGGCCGGCTTCGGCGAGGGGCTCACCCCCGACGGCCAGCGCCAGTTGCAGGCGGGCCTCACGGCCCTGCTCCCGGAAGCGGCCGGCTGGCCGCCGATGGAGCGCTGGTGGGGTTTTCGCCCCTGCACCCCCGATCAGGCACCCCTGCTGGGCGCCAGCGGGATCCCGGGGCTGTGGCTGGCCACCGGCCACCATCGCAATGGCGTGCTGCTGGCGGCGATCACTGCCGAGCTGCTCAGCGAAGCGATCTCAGGCAAGCTCAGCCCCTGGAGCCGCCACTGGCTGGACAGGTTCCGTGCGAACCGAACCAGCGCCGCTGCAGGAGATCAAGGGCCGGCTGTTCGCCACCCTCTCGGGCCTCCCGCACATCCGCCACCGCCAGACAGGTGCTGAACAGAACCTCCCGCTCCGCCAGGTCTGCGTTGGCGAGGAGCTCGACAGCCGCCTGGAAGCCTTCGTGTGTGGGTTGGGGAATCCAGCGCAGGTGGCTGGCGATCTCCGCGGGGGTGAGCGGTTCAGCGCCAGCACGCCTGGGCTGGCGGGGATGCAGATAGGCCGCGATCAGCTCCTGTTCACGCCGTTGCAGCAAGCGATCGGCATGGCCGAGGGTGAGCAGCACAGCCAGTTCGGCGCTGAGCTCCTGCTGAAGCGTTTCCAGCCGGCCGTGCCGGCTGCAGGCATAGCGCTCACCGATCCAGGCGGGCAGGTCATCCACCCGTTCACCGCTCAGCACATCCAGGCACTGCTCGATGCAGCTGCTGTGAAACTCCCCGTAGGCGCGCGTGCTGCTGCAATGAGCCGCAAGGCGCACCTGGCGGCCATCGTGCTCAAGGCTGAACTGCTTCACCGTGAGCCGGCGGGTCGTGCAGCTGCCGTCGGCTTCCCGGTGGCTGATTTCCAGCTCCAGATGGATCGGGAGCATCAGCCCTCACTGCGCCACACCTGATCGGCCGGCGTCCAGTCGCTCAGCTCCTCCGGCTTGAACCACAGACCGATCTCGAACGCGGCGGTTTCCGGGGCATCGGAGCCGTGGATCACGTTGCGGCCGATGTTCACCGCCAGGTCACCCCGGATGGTGCCCGGTTCAGCCTCGAGGGGCTTGGTGGCGCCGATCAATTTGCGGGCACTGGCGATCACTCCATCGCCCTCCCACACCATCGCCACCACAGGACCGCTGGTGATGAACTCAACCAGACCGGCAAAGAAGGGACGCTCGCGATGCACCCCGTAGTGCTGCTCGGCCAGTTCGCGGCTGGGGGTGAGCTGCTTGAGCCCCACCAACTTGAAGCCCTTGCGCTCGAAGCGCCCCAGGATCTCACCGACCAGGCCGCGTTGAACACCATCGGGCTTGATGGCAACGAAGGAGCGTTCCGCAGGCATGGACAGTCATCAGGTTCGAGCTCATCGTGTGCGCCGGCCCGGCCGCTTGGCAAGGGTGGCCTGTTCGTGAAGGCAGCTCTTCAGCCTGCTCGGCCGCCACCGATCAGATCCCGCAGGTTCCCCACCAGCTGATTGAGCGTGCGGGCCTGGGCACCCAGTTGCCTGGCGGCATCAGCACTGGTCTCCGCATTGGAGGCGTTGCCGGCGGTGACCTGCTCCATCTGCTCAATGGTGAGATTGATCTGTTCGATCCCGAGAGCCTGCTCGCCGGCGGCCGTGGCGATGTCCGCCACGAGGGCATCGGTGGCGGCAACCTTTTCCGTGATCTGGGCCAGGGCCTCACCCACCCGGAGCGTGCAATCGGAGCCCATGCGGCTGCTCAGGATCGAGGCCTCGATCTTGCCGGCAGTTTCCTTGGCAGCAGCGGCGCTGCGGTGTGCCAGGGAGCGAACCTCCTCGGCCACCACGGCAAAGCCTGCTCCAGCCTCGCCGGCACGGGCGGCCTCCACGGCTGCATTGAGGGCGAGGATGTTGGTCTGAAAGGCGATCTCGTCGATATTTTTCACGATGTTGGCCACCTGAGCACTGCAGGAATCGATTTCCGCCATGGCCGCTCGCATCTCGGTCATCGATTCGGAACCCAGCTCCGCTCCTCTGCGAGCATCGGAGGCCAGCGAGGTGGCCTTGTTGGCGTTGCTGGCCGTGACCTTGATCATCGTGGAGATCTCGGCGATGGACGCACTGGTCTGCTCCACGGAAGCGGCCTGCTCGCTGGCCGCCTCGGCGAGACGCACGCTGTTGCCGGCAATCTGGTTGACAAACTCCAGACTGCGTTCGCTGGACTCGGAGAGAACACGACTCAACTGATTGAGATTCGCCATCACGGAGCGGATCAGGTAGGCCGTTGCAGCAAGAGTCGCCAGCACAAGAAGTAACCCGGTGCTCAGCACGAAAGAATTGAGGTTGCGCTGCTGGCTTTCAGTATCCTTAAGACTCCCCTGGAGCCTGGCGACATAATCTTCCACAAAGGGATTCATGTTCGATCGGATTCGATCTGAGGCGGCATCAAAATCTTCCATCAACCGATTGCCCTGATCTGTCCCATCGGCAAGGTAGGCCAGTGACATGGCCTTTCCGGTGCTCACAAAGGGTGCAACACTGTTGGCGATCCCTCGAATCCTCTGTCTTTGAGGCAGATCACCATTCCTGGCAGCCTCTTCGTCAAAACGGGCAAGAGCCTTCAGGATCAAGCGACTCGCCTCTTCAGCCTCGGCGAACTTTTCTTCTTTTTCTGCCTTGATTCGAGTCGCAGACAGATCGGTGAATGAATCCTGAATCTGCCTCACTTCAAGTTGCATCTTCCGTGCAAGATCCGCCAACGGCGCCGTTTCTCTCGATGTCTTCTCAATCGTGCGAGTCACCCGGATCGTGGTGAGAGACGTAGCGACAATCAGCACCATCAGGCCGGCCAGGGGAATCCCTGACAGAAGCATCAGCCTGTGACTCAAGGCCAGGGAAGGTTTTGCTGAAAGGTCCTTTCCACCGGGCACGTCAGTTGCCCCCAGGCCGCTTGGACGCATTCAATCTCACCTGTGAACCCGGGGTACGCCACCCTAATGTGGGTTCACTAATTGTCAAGAAGAGCTGGCTGCAAGTCCTGCCCTGAGAGACAATCAGCGATGGGCGCAGAAGCGCACCAGCAGGCTGAGGCGATCTAACGGCTGGGGCAGCTCTGCTGAATCAAAGGGCGGCACAGCGGCATCGGCGCTGAGCGCGGCCCGCATGGGCACCGACCCGACCCGGCCATCGAGCAGCACCTCAAGTGGTCGCACCTCTCCGTGATCGATCGCCACCGAGAGGTCCCGCGCCTGGGCGACGGCATCCTGATAGGCGGCACGGAGCAACCTCTGGCGCACCTGTCGGTTGATGGCCGGATCGGCTTCGGCCGACACCGGTTCCAGCCGAACGCCCGGCAGAGCTCCCACCCGGCGGATCAGCGCCTGGAGATGCTCCGGGGCCAGCTGGCCGTTGATCTGCACACTGGCCTGCGCCGCTGCGGGGCGCTTCGGCTCGGCCGGCCTTGGCCAGGTGGCGGGCGAGCTGACCCTCAGCTCCTGCACCTCCAGCTCCCGGAGGCTGCTGCGCACCAGGGCGAGTCGCCGCTGCAGCTCCGCCAGAGCGGCGTCGGCGCTGGTCGCCTCCGCCTCCAGAGCCAGCGCGATGCGCAGAAGCTGAATGGGCCGCCTCTGCTCCGCCTGGCCGCGTACTTCGAGCAGGGCCCCATCGCAGCGCAACCCCGACTGCGCCCAGGCCCACGG
>JAYKGZ010000062.1:0-12718 GCA_035284925.1 Cyanobacteriota bacterium
CCGCCGGCATCCGCCGGATTGAGGCGGTGGCCGGCCCGGCCGTGCTGGCCTATCTCAAGGAGCGCGAGGCGGTGGTGAAGCCCCTGGCCGAGCGCTTCAAGGCCCAGCCCGGCGAGATCGTGGAGCGGGTGGCGGCGCTCGCCGATGAGCTCAAGGCCACGCAGAAAGCGCTGGCGGCGGCCCGCAGCGAACTGGCGGTGGCGAAGGCCGCGGCGTTGGCGGTCCGGGCCGAAGCGGTGGGGGCCTCCAGCGTGCTGGTGACGCGTCTGGACGGGGTGGACGGTGCTGGCCTGCAGAGCGCGGCCCAGGGCCTGGCCGATCAGCTCGGCGACGGGGCGGCAGTGGTGCTCGGCGGTCTGCCCGACCCCGCCGACCTGGGCAAGGTGATCCTGGTGGCGGCCTTCGGCCAGGCGGTGATCGCGGCTGGGCCCAAGGCCGGCGCCTTCATCGGCGGCATCGCCAAGCTCTGCGGCGGCGGCGGTGGCGGGCGGCCCAACCTGGCCCAGGCGGGTGGTCGCGACGGTGCGGGGCTGGATCTGGCCCTGCGGGAGGCAGAGCGGCAGCTCCGAGAGGAACTGTCCTGACACAGGCTCGATCCATCGCCCCCTCCAATCGCCTGACGATCAGCATGTCGTCCAGCGACCAATCTTGGTCGACTAAGCTGGTTGAGTCTCGGATGCGCCGACAATGCGACAGGTCAACATGCATGAAGCGAAGACCCATCTGTCGCGACTTGTGGAGGAGGCTGCGGCTGGGGAGCCGTTCCTGATCTGCAAGGCCGGACGGCCGCTGGTGCGCGTGTCGCCGTTGGATGGCGAGCATTCAGTCGCCGCTCCGCGACGCCGGCTCGGTCTCCTCGCTGGACAATGCCAGGTGCCCGACGACTTCGACCGGATGGCGGCGGCGGAGATCGCCGATCTCTTCGAGAGCCGCTGAGCGCCGCGATGCGTCTGCTGCTCGATACCCATCTGCTGGTGTGGGCGATGGGCTCCCCCCAGCGCCTTCCAGCTGGACTGGCCTCCATGCTGGAAGACCCGGTCCAGACCCCGGTGTTCAGCGTGGCCAGCCTGTGGGAGCTGGTGATCAAGCAGGCCCTTGGCCGCCCAGACTTCAGCGTGCAGCCGGCCCTGCTGCGCCGTGTGCTGCTGGATGAGGGCTGGCAGGAGCTGCCGATCGAAGCGCACCATGCTCTGGCGGTTGCGGCCCTGCCGCCTCTGCATCGGGATCCGTTCGACCGTCTGCTGCTCGCCCAGGCCAACGCCGAGGGACTGCTGCTGATCACAGCCGATCAACAACTGGCCGCGTACCCGGTTCCGGTGCGCCTGATGCACCCCAGTGCCTGAGCTGAGCAGGCCAGCTCAGCTGATCGGGGCCTTTCGCTGGTCGTTCACGAAGAAGGTGGCCACCTCGCCCAGGCCCTTGGCCTCCACCAGTCCGCGGGATTCCAGCACAAAACTCGGGCCCAGCAGATCGGCGGTCTGGGCGGAGATGTGTACCCGACCGGGTGAACCGCTCGATTCCATCCGACTGGCCACATTCACGGTATTGCCCCAGATGTCATAGGTGAATTTGTGTTTGCCGATCACTCCGGCCACCACCGGTCCGCTGTGGATGCCGATGCGCATCTTCAACTCCGTGTTCCGACTCTGGTTGAAGCGATCCATCGCCGCCACCATGTCCAGGCCGGTTTCGACGACAGCGGCGGCATGGTCGTTACGGGCCTCCGGTAATCCCCCCACAAGCATGTAGCAGTCGCCGATGGTCTTGATCTTTTCCAGACCCATCCGAGCGACCAGTTGGTCGAATTCGGAGAACAGCTCGTGTAGAACCTCCACCAGCTGACCGGCGGACATCCCCTGGGACATTCGCGTGAATCCAACCAGGTCGGCGAACAGGACGGAAACACTGGGATAGCTGTCAGCACAGCGATGTTCGCCACCCTTGAGTCGCTCGGAGATAGAGAGGGGCAAGATGTTGAGGAGCAAAAGCTCGGATTTTTCCTGCTCCTGGATCAACCGCAGATGTTGCGACTCGAGCTGCTGGCGCTGCAGCAGTTCGAGGTCGCGTAGTTTCTTCTTCTCCAATGAGGAGGTGAGCCGCGCCCGCAGCAACACCTGACTGAACGGCTTGGGTAGAAAGTCTTCCGCACCCATTTCGATACAGGCAACGATTTCATCAATCGACTCTCCTCCCGAGATCACGATCACGGGTAGGCGCTTGAGCTCTGGATTCGCCTGCATCCGCGCCAGAACGGCCAGGCCATTCATCTCCGGCATCTCCATATCGAGCAGCATCAGGTCAAAAGCCTCCTGCTCCAGCCGCTGCAGGGCCTGCTGGCCATCGACGGCTTCCTCGATCTGATTCACCCCAAGCTGCCGGAGTGATCGAGCAATACCCATGCGCAGCATCTTGCTGTCATCAACGACAAGGATTCGAGCCTCACCGAGCAACTCTGCCTGGCCTTGAATTGACGAGGGAAGGTGCACTAGAGAGGAATCGAGTTGAGGGTTTCCAGAATGGCCTGGGGCATCGCCTGCAGATGGATGCTTCGGTCGACAGCCCCCATTTCAACGGCGGCTCTGGGCATGCCATAGATCACGCTGCTCTCCTCGTTCTGGGCCAGGGAGCGGCCACCGGCCTGCTTGATCGCCTGGAGCCCGCGTGCCCCATCGCAGCCCATGCCGGTGAGCAGCACTCCAAGGGCATGGGGACCGGCCGCGGCAGCGGCGGAACGGAATAGAACGTCGACGGCCGGACGACAGTGGTGCACCGGCGGGGTTTGCACGAGCCGCACCAGGTAGCGATCTTCCCGGACGATCATCATGTGCTGGTCTCCTGGGGCCAGCAGGCAAACGCCGGGAAGCAGGGGCTGTCTGTCGACCGCCTCACGCACCTCCAGTCCGCTGAGGCTGTTGATGCGCTCCGCCACGGCCCGGGAGAAATAGGCCGGGATGTGCTGCACCACGGCAATGGGAGGCATCTGACTGGGAAGGGCGGGCAGGATATAGCGCAGGGCCTCAACCCCTCCCGTGGAGGATCCGATCACCAGCAGGCGACGGTCGGGGCTTCCCGAGAAGCGCTGCTGTGGTGAGTGGCCGGCGAGTCGCTGGCGGCTGGGGAGGGGAGCCAGATCGCGCCGGGCGCGTGCCGCGGCTTTGATGTGGTAAGCGAGCTTGCCGGCTAGGGCCCCAATCGAGCTGCTGCCATCGGGCTTGGCCAGAACCTCACGGGCCCCAGCCTCCATCGCATCGACAGCCAATTGGGATCCCTGCTGGGTGAGAGAACTGATCACCACCACGGGGATGGTTGAATTCTCCGTTTTCAGCTTGCGCAGGAAGGTGAGTCCGTCCATCCGCGGCATCTCCATGTCCAGGGTGAGGACATCGGGCTGCAGCTTGGGAATTTTGTCGATGGCGATCAGGGGATCATTGGCCACGCCGACCACCTCGATCTCGGGATCCATTTGAAGCGTGTCCGTGATCGTCTTGCGGACGAGTGCCGAGTCATCGATCACCAGAACTCGAATTTTGCGCTTCAAGGTGATCATGGGTGCCATTACCTCTAGTGGCTGCGACGGAAGATGCCGCCGCCCAAGGATTCGAAGTCATGCCTGATGCAGGCTAGGCTGTCAGAGTGCCCAACAACCAGAAATCCGCCACGGCAAAGCATGCCGTGAAGACGTTCCACCAGCTGTTCCTGTGAGTCCTGGGCAAAGTAGATCAAAACATTTCGACAGAATATCAGGTGAATTGGCTGTGGCAATGGATACGTCTGCTGGAAGAGATTGATCTGCTTGAGCCTAACTCGATCTGTGATCACAGGCTTAACCCTGCACTTGCCTTCGTAGGGACCACTGCCACGACGGAAATAGCGAGCCAACCATTCCGGCTTGGGGAGGTTCAGACTGGTGCTGGGGTAAATGGCCTCGGTGGCGATCCTTAAGGCTTTGCGTGAGATGTCGCTGGCATGCACGAGCCAGTCGGGCTTAGCGCCAACCCTGCCCTGAAGATATTCCTGAATTGTGATTGCTAAAGAATAAGCTTCTTCCCCAGATGAAGTGGCGGCCGACCAGCTCACGAGCTGCCTTGAGGCTCCAGGGCATTCAGTAAGGACACAATCCAGAATCTCGGTTTGCAGGCGCTCGAAATGGGATCGCTCGCGGAAGAACTGGGTGTGATTTGTGGCGATCAGATCAATGAGTGTATTGATCTCCTCTTGGTTATTGTATTGAAGAAGATGATTATAATACAAATCCCAGGATTTGAGGCCCAGTGACTGGCGCCTGAGGTTAAGGCGACTCGCGAGCATGGAATGCCTGTTGGCCCCGAGGTGAATCCTGCTGTGTCGATGAATCAGCTCACAGAGCCCGCGATAGGTTGGCTCCGAGATAGGGTCATCACTGGCCAACTTGCTCAACATTGGGCCACAATCATCAGTAATCACGGAAGTGATCATCCACGCTGGCCAGTCTCGGTGCGACCTGGTTTGAAGCCAGATCTATCGGCTGAGTGTCATCTGATGCCCCTGTTCTGCCTGGCTCACTGCTGGATCCATCGATCACATGGCGCAATTCCGAGGTGGTCATGCGTTGCATCGAGGCCTGTCGACGCATCTCCTCAGCGGCACTGGCAATCTGCTCGGTGTTCGCGGCACTGGATTGGGCCACTTTGCTCATCTCCTGGATGGCCGCCGTGATGTGTTCAATTCCTTGGGCTTGTTCCTTGGCAGCGAGAGCAATTTCTGAAACCAGATTGTGGGTTTCCTGCACTTTGGAGTCAATCTTGCTGAAGGAATCCCCTACCCCCTGTAGGCACTGAGCACCTTGGCGGCTACTGAGAATTGAGGCTTCTATCTTGGCTGCTGATTCATGGGCGGCGGCGGCACTGCGTTGCGCGAGTGAACGAACCTCTTCGGCAACAACAGCAAAGCCAGCCCCGGCCTCGCCCGCCCTCGCCGCCTCCACCGCTGCATTCAGGGCGAGAATATTGGTCTGGAATGCGATCTCATCGATGCTCTTAACGATCTTGACCACCTCATTGCTTGAGCGTTCAATGGCTGCCATCGCCTCAACCATTTGTGTCATGCTTTCTAGGCCCTGGTTGGCATTAGCCTGGGATTCACTGGCAAGATTTCTGGCCTGGTCGGCGTTGCGGGCTGATGAGTGAATCATGCTCGACATCTCCTCAAGCGAGGCGCTTGTTTCTTCAATCGCTGCAGCCTGTTCACTGGCTCCTTCCGCCAGTCGATTGCTGGATTCTGCAATTTGATTGGATACCTGCAAAAACTCATCGGCACCATCGCCCAGATCATTAGCAATCTTGTCGAGGGGGCGGGCAAAGCTTCTGAGCATGAAGTAAAGCACAGTAAACGAGATGCCCAGCAGCAGAATGCTGAACAGCAGCTTCAGCAGCGATGCTCTCTCCTCGGCGGCTGCAGCTGCCTGCTTGTTTGCGGTCACCGTGCGGCCGGCAAGCTCGACGAGCTCGTTGATCCTGGATCGATGTTCCTGGTAGCGCTGGTCGAGTAACCGATACGATTCAATCGCTTGGCGAAAGTTTCCCGTCTGCAGCGCAGGCAGAAAAGATGTACTCACCAGGTTGATGTATTCCCTCGCTTGTTCATTGGCGCCGCCGGTTAGCAGACGCCGCTCCTCCTCGCTGATGTTATTGTCTCTAGCCCAGTGGTTGATTCGATCCTCATAGGCTTGTTTCAGGCGAGGGAAGGCGCTGGCAAGCTGCGAAATGTTTGAGGTATTGAGGGCCTTTGTTCCATCACCTGGTTCCTTCACGTCGAGCAGTGCTCGGGTGACATAGTAATGGAGTTCAATGATGTAGTTGGGCGGCGGCAGGATGTCGGCGATCAGATCCTTGCCGGCAATGATCTTGTTGTAGGCAGGGCCATTGATGGCTGTTTGCTTGCCCAGCAACGAACCGATGGCCATTTCACCAACAAGAGCTGCGGTGATCAGAGCTGCATTGGCTCCGATCAGGACCTTGATGTTGAGTCTCATGATTTTTGGTTGTGGACTTTAGAGGCCTTGAAGGGTCATGTTGTCAACATCTCGCTTCTTGCTCACTGACTGGCCTCATGGTCTTCCCGCCTGGGCTTTGTGGGATCCAGGCCACCGTCATGCTCCACCAATTCCTCAACACTGAGAATGGTGACCACAGCCTCCTTATTCTTGGCCATCGCCAGAATGAATCGGCTATCGATTGTGCCGCAGAAATCCGGGGCTGGCTCGATGCAGTTCTGGTCGATGAAGGCCACCTCCTCCACAACATCCACCTGCAGGCCGATTAACTGGTCGGGACTGTTGGCGAGCTGTCGTTGGACAACAATGATGCAGGCACGCTCGAGATTCTCAGCTGGTGGCAGCTCCAGCCGCAACCGGAGATCCATCACGGGAACGATCTTACCCCTGAGATTGATCACACCTCGGTGGTAAGCAGGCATCCGGGGCACGGGGGTAACAGGGCAGAGCCGAATGATCTCGCGCACCTCCTTCACGGGCAGGCTGTAGCGCTCCTGGCCCAGCTGAAAATGAAGAAACTTGCCGGAGTCGGGCAACTCAGTTGTTGTTGAATCATTCAGCATGGCGACGCCGTAGCGGGAAGAGTCGATTGTGGCCTCCATTCAAGCGTCAGTAATCACTGAAATGGGCATCCAGGCTGTGACCGGCTCGATCACTTTCACCGATCACTTTGGCTTCGCTCGAGCGGCCGACTCCACGCTCCGTCCAGCTCGCCGGCCGGTCGTCAACTTCCAGGGGGGTGCCATCAACGACATGCCGCAACTGGGCCGTGATCTGCCTCTGCTTGAAGGCTTGGCTTCTCATCTGCTCGGATGCTCCGGCGATGCGCTGAACATTGCTCGCACTCTGCTCAGCCGATTTGCGCATCTGTTCGATCGCCACCACGCTGTCCTGAGCCACGCGGCTCATTTCCTGAATGGCCGAGGTGATGTGCTCAATCCCCTGGGCCTGTTCCTTGGCCGCCAGGGTGATCTCCGAGACCAGGCTGTCAGTTTTCTGGACCTTCTCGCCGATCTGAGCGAATGAGGAATTCACCCGCTTCAGGCACTCTGCGCCCTCCCGACTGCTCTGAATCGAGGCCTCGATCTTGTCGGATGATTCGTGGGCGGCGGCGGCACTGCGCTGGGCCAGCGACCTCACCTCCTCGGCGACGACAGCGAAACCTGCTCCAGCCTCGCCGGCACGGGCGGCCTCCACGGCAGCGTTGAGGGCGAGGATGTTGGTCTGGAAGGCGATCTCGTCGATACTTTTCACGATCTTGGCCACGTCGTTGCTCGACTGCTCGATGGCGTCCATCGCCCGACGCATCGCTTCCATGCTGGCATTCCCCATCGTGGCGCTGGCCTGGGCCTCCCCGGCCAGGTTCTTGGCCAGGTCGGCATTCCTGGCTGACGAGTGGATCATGCTCGACATCTGCTCAAGCGACGCACTGGTTTCTTCCACGGCGGCCGCCTGTTCCGTGGCTCCCGCGGCCATCCGCTGGCTGGCGCCAGCCACCTGCGCGGCACCAGCGGCGATCTCCTGGCTGGCGCTGGCCACGTCGCTGGTGGCTCCGATGAATTGGTCTGAGCCATCCGCCAGCGCGCTGGCGATCTGCCCCAGAGGCACAACGGAGGCGCGCTGCATTCGGAACAGCAGGTAATAGGCCAGGCCCAGCAGGGCCAGAGAACTGATGATCACCAGCAGCAGACTCGTGGTCTGGCTGGCGATGGCCTCGTCTTCCTTGGCTTCCACGGCAGAAGCTGCCAAGCGGGTCAGTTCCCGGAGGTCTGCGAGGTTCTGTTGGTAGAAGCGATCAAGATCCCGGTCAACCTGAAGGGCCCTGGCCAGATTGCCGCGCTGCAGGGCAGGAATCAGCTGAGTGCCAATGGGTTCTAGATAATTCTTCTTGGCTTCCGCCATCTTCTCACTAATCATGCTGCTCAGAGCAGGCGAGAGAGTAGGATTGCTGCCCCAGCGCCGCTGGCCTTCTTCGTAGCCTCTCCTAAATTCTTGATAGTAGGCCTCCAAGATTGCAACATTTGGGTTGGCAGCAATGGCGGCCGGGCTCTTCTCTTTCTCGGCGGCCAGCAGTGCGCGAGCTATTTCACCGCGGATGCCCCTGAGATATAGTGGCGGTGGCTGGATGTCGTTGATAAGGTCTTTGTGTGCGACGATCCGATCAAACAGTGGCTGTCTGATCCAGATGGGCCTGGTGAGCCCTACCACCAGCACAACTTCCCCGATCAAGGCCACGGTGAACAGGGCTGCATTGGCCCTGATCATGGACCTCACATTCAGTTCCATGGTTTGGGGGCGCCCCAGTCAACCCTTTCAGGGTATCGGTTGAATGTGGGTCTGTCACGGTTGGCTGGCTGGTCGACCAAGGGCATCAGGATCCAGGATCAGAGCCACCTGGCCGTCTCCCATGATCGCGGCTCCTGAGAAGATCTGTTGGTTTTCATAGACTTTACCAAGGGCCTTGATCACCACTTCCTGCTTGCTGATCAGGCCATCGACCAGAACCCCTCGCGCCTGACCGCTGGAATTGATGATCAGCACAATTCCTTCTCCGGGATCCTGCACTCCGTCAGCCAGGCCGAGCCTGGCTCCAAGATGGAGAACAGGGATCAGATCGCCACGAAGATTGACAACCTGGCCACGGCCCTTGACCGTGGACAGCATCGTCTGGGTTGGCCTGAAGGATTCAATGATGGCCAGGGTGGGCAGGATGAAGCGCTGCCTTCCCACGCTCACCAGCATGCCGTCGATGATGGCGAGGGTGAGCGGCAGGTGGATCAGGAAGGTGGTGCCTTCACCCAGCACCGACTCCACATCGATCCGTCCCCGCAGCCGGTTGATGCTGCCCTGCACCACATCCATGCCGACGCCTCGTCCGGAAACATCGGTAACCGTTTCCGCTGTGGAAAACCCGGGCTGGAAGATCAGGCTCAGAATCTCACTCTGGCTGCCGTGGAAGTTGTTGTCCACGAGCCCCTGTTCCCTCGCTTTCGAGAGGATCCTGCTGGGGTCGATACCCCGGCCGTCATCGCTGATCCGGATCAGAATGCCTCCCCCCTGATGGCTGGCCTCGATTTCAATTCTTCCCTGCGCTGGTTTCCCCAGGGCAACCCTCTCGGCAGCTGTTTCGAGGCCATGATCGATGGAATTCCGCATCATGTGGAGCAGAGGCTCGGTGAGCGCCTCCACGATGTTCCGATCCAGCTCCGTGTCCTCCCCCTTGAGCACCAGGGTCACCTGCTTGTTCTGACTGCTGGCCAGATCCCGCACCAGTCGGTTCATCTTCTGAAAGGTGGTGCGAATCGGCACCATCCGCAGCGACATGGCGTTGTGCTGCAGATCGGATGAGATCCGTGCCAGCTGGCGCAGATGGCGGGGCAGATCACCGCTTCGCTGCTGTGCCAGCAGGGGATGCTCCACAACCATCGACTTGGCGATCACCAGTTCACCCACCAGGTCGATCAGGGCATCGAGCTTCTGGGTATCGATCTTCACAAAGTTGCTGAGCTTTTCCGGCTTCGGGCGCGTTCTCACCTCGGGCTGGACTTCGACCGGGGCGGGAACGGGAGTGGGCTGTGCGGGTGCTGGAGCCACCTCAGGCTCAGCGGCCCCCCCAGGCACAGCGGTTTCGCTCGGGGGCCGGCCGGCCAGGGTGGCGCTGACTCTGTCGATCAGCTCCGATGTGGGGATAACGATCGGGGCGCTGTTCTGGCCGGATCGGATGGTGTGCTCAATCCGATCGACGAACTGACGCAGGATGTCGCCTCCGGCGAGGATCAGATCGATCACGTGTCGGTCAATCGGCAGCCTGTTCTGGCGCGCTGCATCCAGAAGGGATTCGAGAATGTGGGCGAGCTCCTTGATCGGGTCGAGCCCCAGGAAGCCTGCGCCTCCCTTGAAGGTGTGGAAGGCCCGAAACACCTGGTTCAGGGTTTCCCGATGCCCGGAGTTCTCCTCAAGCACCAGCACACCCTGTTCCACCTGGCTGAGCAGTTCCCGGCCTTCGTTGCAGAACTCGTTCAGCAGCTCAAGATCGTCCTTGCTCTCCACCGAAATGTTGAGGGCAGGCTCCGGCCCAGGGCCTTCATCGGGCTGCTCGGAGGCCGCGGACCCGCTTCCCTGGGCGGCGTCGGCGTAGAGGGCTTTCTCGACGGCCAGATAGTGCTGTTGCAGGCTCGCCAGCTCCGGCTCCCCCAGGGGTGACCCCGTGGCCTCCAACGGTTCCAACCAGCTGATCAGGCGATCAACCGCAACCTGGGCTTCAGCCGCGCCCGGCTGGACCTGAACGCTCTTCTGCAGCTTTTGCAGGGCCTTCAGCAGGGTGAGAACGCTCTGATGGCCGCCGGTGGGTGCGAAGGCCAGTTCCAGGGCGATCTCCTGGAGCAGTTCTTCCGTGTTCGGTTCAAGCAGAGCCATGTTTTCCAGCGCACATCAATGGCAACGTGGCCGCCCGCAAACGAACGTTAGGGCCTGTTTTTATCGGCAGCGGCGGCCTCAGGCGCCCAGAAACAGACGCCGCATGTGGTTGAGCAGTTCGTTGCCCTGTTTCACGGTGTTTTCAGGGGTGAGTTTGAGCAACTCAGCCCGTCGTTCGCTGATGATCTGCGCCAGCCGTTCCACGATCGCTGGATGCTCTTCCAGCAGGGGCCGCAGATCGTTGCGCTCCACCTCCAGCAGAACACAGGGTTCCACGGCCAGAACGGTGGCGCTGCGGGGCTCCTCGTTGAACACGCTCATCTCGCCGAAAAAAGCCGGTGCTCCCAGTCGCACCACTTCCCGCGGCACGCCGTCGTCGAGGGTTTTGATCACGGCCACCCGACCGCTCACGATCTGGTACAGGGTGTCACCCGGCTCCTGTTCCACCACGATCCGCTCACCCTGGCCGAACCGGATGCAGCGCGTTCTTGCGGCGATCGAGGCCAGCTGCTCGTCGTTCAGATACCCGAACAGGGAGCTGCGATGCAGGATCGCCATCCGTGCCGCGAGGTCGTCGTTGAGGTGCTCTTCCGGAGCTGAGGCCCCATGGCGGCGCTTGAATTCCTGGACGGGGTAAGGCACACGCTGGCCGATGCGCTCCAGGGCGTACCAGATCCTGCTCAGCAGTTCACCCCGCAGGTCGTCGTAGCCGAGGTCGGTTGGATCTTCCTGCCACACCTCCAGTTCGTAGGTGATGGCGTAATCGTGGTACGCGTAAACGATCGCCTCCGGCGCCGGCTCCTTCAGCACCAATGGGCAGTGTTCCGCCACCTGCAGGAGCAGTTCGGTGGCCTGAGCCGGAGGCAGTTCGCGGTCGAGGTGGATGTGCAGCTCCCTGGCGATCGGGCCCTTCGGCCCGAAGCGGCGCATGTGCTTCTGCCACATCATGCCGTTGGGCAAGGTGATCATCGCCCCGTGCACATGGCGCAGCCGTGTGCTGAGCAGAGTGAGAGAAACCACCCAGCCGTTCACATCGTCATCCAGTTCGAGGTAGTCACCCTCCACGAAAGGTGAGTCAACCCGCAGCATGATTCCCGCGAACAGGTCCTTGAGAGCTTCCTGGGCTGCCAGGCCGATCACGGCCGTGAGGATTGCTGAGGTGGTGACCAGCCCCACCACATTCACCTTCGCAGCCTGCTGCAGCACCACCAGGGTGAGCACGGCACCGACGGCCAGGGCGCCGAGGTCGCGCAGGATCTTCGGGGGATGGGGCCACCAGCTGATCGGGCTCGGCAGCTCGAGCACCAGCCAGAGAATCAGTTGCAGAGCCGCATAACCGCGACTCAGATGCAGGGCGGAATCGAGCCAGGGATGCGCCGCCTCCGTGGCCAGTGAGCTGGGCAGATTCGGATGAATGACCGAGAACAGGATTGCCAGGCTGGGCAGCCCCAGCGGCACCGGCGCCAGCCTGGTGCGTACGCAGACCAGCCGCACCGTCAGCAGCAGGGCTTCCAGGAGCAGGGCCTCCAGCACCATCCCTTTCACCGCCAGGCTGAAGTCGGGCATCTCAGGTGGCCGGGCAGGGCGTCAGGCGAGGCTGGCGACACTGATTCCCCAGGCCAGTTTGCAGAGGAGATGGAGAATCTGATCGGCTGCCAGGTTGATGGTTTTCCTGCACTTGAGCAGGTCGATGATGAAGTGAGCTCCGAACTCGGCCGCTCCCAGCCAGGGCACACCCGTAAGCAGGGCCACCGCCAGGGCGTGGGTGCCGCAATGCCCCGCCATCCAGTAGCCCCAGGGAACGCCGGCAACGCTGCTTCCTGGACACTTTCCAACGGCGACCTTATCGGTCTGCAGGGGATAGTCGCAGAGGAAATGGCCGAAGATCATGACGAGGACCAGCCCGGTTGATGATCCCGAGGACACCAGCTGAATCGTGGGCGCTGCAGCCATCTTCAGCGGCCCATCGGCCTTCCCTGTGGGACAACCCTAGCCGGCAACCGGCTGGTTCCCGGTGTGAGCCACCGATCCTTCCTCTCCCCTGAATGGCCATGCTTCGCCGTGATCCCGCCCTGATCTCCCGGGTCATCGGCGCCGTTCTGCCCTTCCAGCTAGGGCTGGCGGGGGTGGGGCTGGCCAGTCCCCCGTGGGCCTGGGCGCAGTCGGGGTTGCGCTGCGATGGGGCCCTGCTCGAAGTACGCGGCCAGGCGGAGCAGAGGCGGCCCATTCAGCTTCTGCGCATCGCGCTGGCTCTGGAGGCGGAGGCGACCA
>JAYKGZ010000063.1:0-12504 GCA_035284925.1 Cyanobacteriota bacterium
CGATCAGCCGCTGGCGCAGATCGTGCGGGTAGGGCACGGCGGCGCGGCTCAACAGCCGCCAGCGGGGCCGCCGCGGCGGACCGCTGAATTCAGCCAGCACGGCATCCACCCCATCGGCGCTGGTGCCACTCATCAGACCCAACACCCGCATGGCCACAAAAAAGCCCCCGGTCATTCTCCGGGGGCCTGGGTGATGGGGCGAGCTTCAGTGGCTCACTTGTTGGGCTGCGGAGTCATGCGCAGGTAAGGCTTGATCTCGGTCACGCCCTTGGGGAACTTGCTGCGGGCTTCCTCGGTGGGGATCGAGGGCACCACCACGCAGTCGTCGCCGTCCTTCCAGTTCACCGGGGTGGCCACCTGGTGGGAATCGGTGAGCTGCAGCGAGTCGATCACCCGCAGGATCTCGTTGAAGTTGCGACCCGTGCTGGCGGGGTAGGTGATCTGCAGGCGCAGCTTCTTGTTGGGGTCGATGATGAACACCGAGCGCACTGTGAGGTTGTTGAGCGCGTTGGGGTGAATCATCCCGTAAAGATCACTCACCTTCTTGTCCTCGTCGGCGAGGATCGGGTAGTCAACGACGGTGCACTGGGTTTCGTTGATGTCGCCGATCCAGCCCTTGTGGCTCTCAGCCGAATCCACGCTCAGGGCGATGGTTTTCACGTTGCGCTTCTCCCACTCGGGGCGCAGGCGCGACACCTCACCGAGCTCGGTGGTGCACACCGGGGTGTAATCGGCGGGGTGGGAGAACAGCACCACCCAGCTGTCGCCGGCGAAGTCGTAGAGGTTGATGGGCCCCAGCTGGGAGTTCTGGGTGAAGTCGGGAACGGTGTCGCCGAGTTGCAGGACCATGGTGGGAAGGGTGAAGTCGGGAGTGGGGGGAGGCTCGAGGGTGGCGGCCAGCCATCCTGCACTTATAGCGGTAAACCCGTCGGGGATCGGGTGTCAAGCGGGGAGGCGGGCCAGCTCAGCAGCTCCTGACGCAGGCGCTGCAGGCCCAGCCCAGCCGTCGCGGACACGAACAGGGCGTCGGGCTCCAGAGCCCTGGCCCGCTCCAGTTCTCCCGCCGGGCAGCGGTCGATCTGGTTGGCCACCAACCGCCGCGGGGCCCTCGCCTGCAGGTCATTGAGAATCGTGTGCACGGTTCGCAGCTGTTCCGGCCAGGCCGGATCGGCCAGGTCGACCACCAGCAGCAGCCCGTCGGCCTCCAGGGCCTCTTCCAGGGTTGAACGGAAGGCCTCCAGCAGCTGCGGCGGCAGTTCCCGGATGAAGCCCACGGTGTCGGTGAGCAGGGCCGTGCTGCCGCATCCTCCGGGCTCGGGCAGTTCCAGCCGGCGGGTGGTGGGATCCAGGGTGGCGAAGAGCCTGTTCTCCGCCAGCACAGCCCCACCGCCGCTGCTGCGGCAGAGGGCATTGAGCAGGGAGCTCTTGCCGGCATTGGTGTATCCCACCAGGGCGAAGTGCCGCAGGCCGCGGCGGTTCCGGCGCAGTCGCTGGCGGTGCTCGCCCAGTTCGCGGACATCCCGCTGCAGCCGTTCGATCCGGCGGGCGATCGCCCGCCGGTCTTTCTCCAGCTGGGTTTCCCCCGGCCCGCGCGTGCCGATCCCCCCACCCTGGCGCGAGAGGCTGAGCCCCCGTCCACTCAGCCGCGGCAGGCGATAACGCAGCTGGGCCAGTTCCACCTGCAGCCGGCCGGCCGCGCTGGCCGCGCGCTGGGCAAAGATGTCGAGGATCAGCTCGCTGCGGTCGCTCACCGGCCGATCCAGCAGGCGCTCCAGATTTCTGGCCTGTACCGGTGTGAGCTCCCGGTCGGTCACCACCAGGGTGGCGCCGAGGCGGCGGGCCTCCAGGGCGGCTTCGAGCAGCTTCCCTTCCCCCCAGATTGTCTGGGGTGAGAGGGCGCTGCGCCTCTGTTCCACCAGGCCCACCGGTTCGCCTCCCGCGCTTCGCACCAGACCCTCCAGTTCGCCGATGAGCCGCTGGGCGGCCTGTCGGTCGCCGGGGGTGAGGGCCAGCAGCAGCACCCGCTCGATCCCTCCCTGCGCGGCTAGTTCCCGTGCCTCCGATCCGGCGTGGCCATCGCCCGCGCTGATGCTCAGGGGATCACGGCTGCAGAGCTCCGCCAGATCGCCTTCCTCCAGCAGCTGCCAGGGGTCGGCACCCAGGGACTGGATTACGAGCAGCTGGGCCGGCCACTGTCCGCCGGAGCGGGGTTGATCGCTGAAGCGCAGCCAGAACCGTGGGGCCAGGTCGAGACCCACCACCCCTTCCTGGCGGGCGGGCAGGAGTTGGCGCGACCGGCCGCAGCAGCTGAGCAACCGCCAGTCATCGCCATGGCGTCGCTCCGAACCCGGCAGCTTCTCCAGCAGTCGCCCCGATTGCTCGAGGGGCCCCACCCAGAGCAGCCGGCAGAGACCGCGGTCATCCACCAGGAGGCTGATCGGCTGGTCAAGCTCGCTGCTCTCGGCGCCGAGCCGCTGCAGGGTGAGCAGGTCGGCTGCGGCGTCCTGGGGGTGGCGCCGGTGGCAGAGCCGCTCCAGGCGCCGGCGCTGGGAGGGCCGCAGCCCGGCCGCACGGCCGGCCAGCACTCCCTGCTTCAAGGGCGCTGCACCAGCAGACAGCGAAGGCCGGCAGCGGCAGCGCCGGCAGCGTCCTCGCCGCTGTCGCCCACATGCCAGGCCTCCTGGGGCTCCACCCCCAGGGCTTCGAGGGCGAGTCGGAAGGGTGTCGGATCCGGCTTGGCGGCCCCCGCGCTGCTCGACACCACCACCGTCTCGAACAGGTCCGCCAGCTCCAGCCCTTCCAGCAGGCCGGGCAGGCGGCTGTCGAAGTTGCTCACCACGGCCAGCCGTAATCCCCGTTCCCGCCAGCGCTGCAGGCAGGCCGGCACCTCCGGGAACACCCGCCATTGGGCCGGGTCGGCGAAGTGCTCAAACAACGCATCGGCCAGGCCGGATGGCAGCGGATCGGTCTGCAGGGCCGCGGCGATGCGGTCGCCCCACCAGCTGATCTCGGCGCGACGCAGCTCGTCTCCGCTGAGCCCCGGGAAGGCCAGGGGCGGGGCCTGGCGGAGTAGCTCCGGAAAGACGCGATCGATGTTCTGGGATTCGGCCTCAATGCCGTAGCGGCCCGCCACCGTGGCGTAACCGGTGCCCACCGAGCTCCGCAGGCCGATCAGGGTGCCCATGGCATCGAGCAGCAGAGCCCTGGGAGGGGTGGTCATCGGCCCAGTTCCGCCAGCCAGCCGGCCGCCACCCGCAGCCGGTGGGGTGCGCTGGGCAAGCGGCTCAGATACGCCAGTCGCCGGAGCTGGAAGGCGGCCTTGCCGGCCAGGGTCACCCCCAGCCCGGTGAGGGTGGCCTCCCCGATGCCCAGGCTCAGCATCTCGCCGAGGTCGTTGAACCGGAACGGCTCCAGCGGCTCGCCTGCCCTTGCACGAAGCAGGTTGGAGGCCAGGCGGTCGGCCTGCTGGAAAGCCACCTGGGCTGTGGCAGGCAGGGGCTCGTCGGGGAGGGCCGCCACGTCGCCGACGGCGAACAGTCCGGGCTGACCGCACAGCTGCAGCTCGGGGGTGCAGAGCAGGCGGCCGCGTGGGTCGCGGGCCGGTGCCGGGCTGATCGGGGGAGGGTTGAGCCGAAGCCCGGCTGTCCAAACCGTGGCCTCCACCGCGAGGGTTCTGCCATCGCTGAGCAGCAGCTGATCCGGCGTCACGGCCACCACCCCCAGGTTGGTGCGCTGATAAACCTCGCGGCGGCTCAGGGCTTCGATGGCCTGCTCCCGGTTGAAGGCCCGGGCCTGGGGCAGCACGGTGCTTCCCTGCTCGATCAGCTCCACCACGGCATGGCCGGCGAGCAGGTCGGCGAGCTTGCAGGCCAGTTCCACCCCGCTTGGCCCCGCCCCCACCACAGCAACCCGCCCTGGCGAGGATCGGCGCTGCAGCAGCCGGGTAACGAGCTGTCGCAGCCGCTCCACATCCTGCAGGCTGCGGAAGAACAGGGCGTGCTCCAGCACGCCAGGGATCCCGAAGCTCTCGCTGTCTCCACCGGTGGCCACCACCAGCTGGGAGAAGCCCAGAGATCGGCCGCCGGCGGTCTCCAATGTGCGGGAGCCGGCATCGATCGATTGAACCCGGTCGCGCAGCCAGGCCACTCCTCGGCCGGCGAGCAGGCTGTCGTAGCGGGGGGCTACCTCCCAGCTGCGCAGCTCACCGCTCAGCAATTCATAGAGAAGTGGCAGAAACAGAAAGCGCTCGTTGGGTTCAATCAGCAGCAGGGGCGGGTGCTGCTGGTGGCCCGCGAGGGCCAGGGAGGTGTAGAGGCCGCCGAATCCCCCGCCCACGATCACGATTGGCGGGGTGGTGTGGGCGTTCACCGCGGCTTCAGCTCCTGGCTGGTTGTTCAGACCCTAACCATGGGGATGGGTGCCCGGCCCCGGGACCAGGGTGCCAGGCCAAGATGGGTCGATGGCGATCCCACCCGCATCCCATCCGCCGGTCGCCGGCACAGCCACGGCACCGTCATCCGAGGCTCGGTCGAAAGCAGCCCCGTTGCCTCAGGGTGGAATGCCTGAGGATCAGTTCGGGCAACCGCTGGAGCTGGAGGCTGCCCGGCAGCACCTGGAGCCCCTGTCGGCCCAGCAGCGGCTCGCCTGGGCGCAGAAGTGCTTCGGAAGTCGCTTCGCCCTTTCCACCAGCTTCGGCATTCAGGCCGCCGTGCTGCTCCACATGGTGAGCGAGCTGGGTCAGAGCACCGGCCAGCGCGTGCCTGTGATCTGGGTGGATACCGGCTACCTGCCTCCGGAGACCTACCGCTATGCCGATCAGCTCGGCTCGATTCTCGAGCTGGACCTGCACGTGGCCCAGTCGCCGCTGAGTCCGGCTCGGATGGAAGCGCTGTATGGCCAGCTCTGGTGCACCGGCCGGGGGGAGGATCTCGAAAACTACCTGCGGATCCGCAAGGTGGAGCCCCTTGATCGGATGTTGGATTCCCTGGAGGTGAGCTGCTGGGCCAGCGGTGTGCGCGGCAACCAGACCGACCATCGCCGCGCCATGCGGCCGCTCGATCCGGTGCGGCGGCGATGGTCGCTGAGGCCGCTGCTGAGCTGGAGCAAAAAAGACGTTTACTACTACCTTCAGGAGCAGGGCCTGCCCCAGCACCCGCTGTTCGAGCAGGGGTATTCCACCGTGGGGGACTGGCACTCCAGCGCGCCGGACGGAGCCGAGGTGAGTGGCCGCTCCACCCGGTTCGGCGGGCTGCGCCAGGAATGCGGAATCCATCTCCCCGGCGTGATGGGCGAGGGAATCTGAGCCTCGACGTATCCCCCCACTGGCTGCTGGTGGGCAACAGCCGCTGGCACTGGGGATCCCAGAGCCCTGGGGGGTCGTTGGTTTGCTGGAGCGAATCAGCCGAGTCGGGGAAGGTTCGGCACACGGCCCTGGCGGGGCAGGGACTGGTGGCCTGGGCCGCTGTGGGCCAGGCACCGGCATCCCTACCCCCGCCGCAGCGCATCACCACCCAGCAGGTGCCCCTGACAGGGGCTCCGCCCTGGCTGGGAGTGGATCGGGCTCTGGCCGGCTGGGGCGCCTGGCAGGAGCAAGGGTGCGGGGAGGCTGTGTTGGTGGCGGACGCGGGGACCGCGTTGAGCCTCACCCGGGTGGATGCCGGCGGCAGCTTCGCCGGAGGCCGGCTGCTGGCGGGGGCGGGCCTGCAACTGAGGGCCCTGGCCCAGGCCACCGCGGCCCTGCCGGCCCTGGCTCCCGAGGCGCTGAGGGCCGGAACCGCAGGCGGCTGGCCCCAGGCCACCGACCAGGCCCTGGCGGTTGGAATCGTGCGCGGGCTGGCGGCCGCACTGGCCGCGGCGGCTGAGGAGGCCTGCGATGGAGCCGCTGGCCCTTGCCGGTTGTGGCTCACCGGTGGAGACGCTGAACTGCTGGCACCTGTTCTCCAGGCGGCTGGTGAAAGCTGGAGGTTGGAGCGGGATCTTGTGGTGGCGGCCCTGGCCCGGCTCAGGCCAGCCCGAGGTCGCTGAGGATGGTGTCGGCCATGGTTTCGGCCTTCACTTTGGTGTACACCCGCTCGATCGTTCCCTCCGGATCCACCACGAAGGTGTGGCGCATCATGCCCATGTATTCGCGCCCCATGAACTTCTTGAGGCCGTAGCTGTCGTAGCTGGCTGCCACAGGACAGGGCTCTTCGTCGCTGAGCAACGTGAACGGCAGCGAATACTTGGCGATGAACTTGCTGTGACTGGAGGCGCCGTCCTTGCTGATGCCCAGCACCTTGATGCCGTGTTGCTCAAAGGCGCTCCACTGGTCTCGGAAGTTGCAGGCCTCCTTGGTACAGCCCGGGGTGTCATCCTTCGGGTAGAAATAGATCACCACGCGCTGGCCTTTCAGTTCTGACAGCGTCACCGAATCGCCGTTCTGGTCTGGAAGGGTGAAGTCGGGAGCGGGCGCACCGGGCTGCAGGGTCACCGAACCGCTTTGTCAAGATGGGCTGAGCCTAGAGGCGGGAGTGGAGCTGGCGTTGCTGCCCCTCGGTGGCCTTCCGATCAGCGGGCTTTCCGTCCAGGAACGGGCCTGGGGGCTGGAGCTCGGGGAGACCCTGCGGAGTCGCTACTGGCGGAGCCGGGCGGCCCTGCGGCAGCTGGTGGCCCACAACCTCGGCTGTGAGGCTGGAGAGGTGCCGTTGCACAGCCCGCCCGGTGCGGCTCCCAGGCTCGAGCCTGGCGCTGGGTTCGTGAGCCTCAGCCACAGCCAATCTCCCGGTGGATCGATGTTGCTGCTGGCCTGGTCGTCGCGCCCTGTGGGCGTCGACCTGGAAGCCGCCGAACGGCCTCTGGAGGCCGCGGCGATCGCGCGGCGCTTCTTCCCTCCCCAGGAGTGGCAGACCCTGCAGCACCTCGGGCCCGAAAGCCTGCGCGCCGCGGTGCTGCGCAGCTGGGTGCTCAAGGAGGCTGCGATCAAGTGGCGTCAGCGCTCCCTGGCCGAAGACCTGCGCTTCTGGCATTACGACCAGCACACTCACCGGCTGCGTCACCTCGGCGATGGGGCGACCCCCGCTGTCGGAGCCGGCCTTGCCCAGGGCTGGCACTGGGCCGTGGTGGGGGAAGGGGCTCCTTGCGCCGTTCCCAAGCCGGTTGCCATGCTCTCCGAGCAGAATCCATGTCAACCTCTGCTGTCCAAACCATGGCCTGGCCCCGGCGTCCCCGGCTGATGGCGGCAGTCAGCTTGTTGACGCTGGCCTGTTCAGCGGCCGGCGCCGCAGAGCTGCCCGTGCGCTGGACCTCCGGTGCTTCGGTGTGGTCCACCCGCCAGCAGGCGATTGAGGTCTTCCTCCGCTCGGGGGTGGTCACCGACCGGGGGCTGGCGGAAGGACTCGCCAGTTCCGGGTGGAGCGCGGAGGAGATCCGCGAGGCGATGAACAAGCCCTACAGCGTGGATCTGGTGGCGGTGGCGCGCTTCCTGGATTCCCCGGCGGGCCGCGAGCTGCTGAGCGGCCAGACCAGTGTCTACTACCCCTACTGGAGCGAGGGTCGTACCGGCTTTGAAGCATTGCGCGCTGCGATCCTGGCCGATGCAGCCGATGGTCGCCTTTCCGCCGCCACGATCCTGGCCAGCCTTCCGGCGGACATGCGTCGTACCCCAGGTGCGGTGACACCGCTGCTCACCTGGCTGGTGTTTCTCCCGGCCCGTATCCAGGCCGGTCAGTTCAGCCAGCGATCAGGAGCCGGTGGATCAGTTGCTGGGGCAGGGGTTGATCCAGCCGGGCGCTGAAAGCCGCCTTCAGCAGCCTGATCTCGGCCTCCCCCAGCGTTCGTGCCCCTGTGCGCTGCAGCTGGCGCCTCCAGGCGCTGTCTCCAGCCAGCCAGCGATCGATCAGCGAAGCGGTGAGCGGCAGGCTGAGCCTCTCTTCCCACACCTCCTCCGCCACGGCCAGGCCCTGATTCTCAAGCTGCTGCCGGCAGATCTGGGCCGTCGCTCCCTCCTGGCTCAGCGCCAGGCCCTCCAGCTCCGCCAGCTCGCTGAGCAGTTCGATCGGGCCGCGGTCTGTGGCGTTCGCGAGGGTCAGCAGGGCTCCGGCGGGCCCAAGGGCTGGTTGGCTGAACAGCAGCCGCCAGCGGGCCCGCTCGCTCAGATGGGGCTGGAGCGCAGCGATCCAGGCCACGATGGCACCTTCGCTGAGCCCACGGAACGGCTGCCGCGCCGCCACCCACTCGAAACAACCCTCCAGTCGGCTCGAAAGCAGCTCCGCTGCCCCGGGGGGCACCACGAGCAGCTGGGGACGCCGCAGGGAGTCGAGCAGCTGCAGCTGGGCTTCCAGCCGCAGGCGGTCGTCGTTGCTCGGCAGGGTGATCACCACGCCCCCCTCCGGTGTGGCCTCCAGGGGATCGAGGGCCCAGAGCAGGGAGTGGGCCTCCAGCAGGAGCACCCGCTCGTGGCGTCCGATCGCGGCCCCCTGCCAGAAGCGGCGGCGCAGGGCATCGAGCCGCTCCCCCTCAGCACCGGCCTGGCGCCGTAGCCAGCGCTCCAGCTCCGGGTCGTCCGGACCGGCGCTCATCACCTCGCTCTGCTCAAGGTGGGTTTCAGCGGCAGCCGCCAGCTGGGCCGCGCGTCGCTCCTGGAGCCGCAGCCGCAGGGCGCCTTCCCAGCCCAGCGCCCCCGGCAGCCAGAACACCTCACCCTCCATCCCGCTGGGAAGGTATCGCTGCGCCACCCAGTGCTCGGCATAGGCATGGGGATAGCGGTAGCCCGCGCCGTCGCCGAAGGCCTTGCCATCGCGGTTGGCATCGCGCAGGTGGGCCGGCACCTGCTGACGACTGCTGGCGCGCACCTGCTTGAGCGCATCGAAGAAGCCCAGCACGCTGTTGCTCTTTTCCGTGCCGGCCAGGTAGAGCGCCGCCTGGGCCAGGGGATAGAGCCCTTCCGGCAGTCCCACCCGCTCGAAGGCCGCGGCGCAGGCTTCCACTACCACCACCGCCATCGGATCGGCCAGGCCGATGTCTTCTCCGGCGGCGATCAGCATGCGCCGGAAGATGAAGCGCGGGTTCTCGCCTGCCTCCACCATCCGCGCCAGCCAGAACAGGGCCGCATCCGGATCGCTTCCCCGCAGCGATTTGATGAAGGCGCTGATTGTGTCGAAGTGGGCGTCGCCCTGCTTGTCGTAGAGCACCGCCCGCTGCTGGATCGACTCCTCGGCGATCGCCAGGTCGATGCTGATCACGCCGTGGTCGGAAGCCTCCGTGGTTTCCACCGCCAGCTCCAGGGCGTTGAGCAGGCTGCGGGCATCGCCGCCGGCCACGTTCACCAGGTGGTCGACCGCCTCAGCGGTGATCTCCACGGTCCGCCCGCCGTAGCCGCGCTCCGGGTCGGCCAGGGCTCGCTGCAGCAGCTGGCGCAGGTTCTCCGGCTCCAGCGGCACCATGCGAAACAGGCGCGAGCGACTCAGCAGCGCCTTGTTCACCTCGAAGAAGGGGTTCTCGGTGGTAGCCCCGATCAGGGTCACCGTGCCGTTCTCCACCCAGGGCAGCAAGGCATCCTGCTGGGTGGCGTTGAACCGATGCACCTCGTCCACGAACAGGATCGAGCGCAGGCCGTGGTGCTCCAGCCGCTGGCGGGCCGCCTCCACCTCGCTGCGCAGATCCTTCACCCCGGCCAGCACGGCATTGAGCGAGCTGAAGTGGCAGCGCGTGTTGCCGGCGATGATCCGCGCCAGTGTGGTCTTGCCCACGCCGGGAGGGCCGTGCAGGATCAGGTTCCCCACCCGGTCGGCGGCGATGGCACGGCGCAGCAGCCGGCCCGGCCCGAGAATGGCTTCCTGACCCACGAAATCGTCGAGGCTGCGGGGCCGCATCCGGTCGGCCAGGGGCGCGATGCGGGCCCGGGTGGCTTCACCCCGGTGGCTGAACAGGTCGCCCAAGACACAAGGGGGCCCGGGCCCGCCGCTCTCCGGCCCATCATCGGCATGGCAGCGATACGCTCCGGCCATGTGTGTCGCCCCCACCAAGCCATCACGGCCTTTGCTGGCGGCCGTGTTCCTCACCGCTCTGCTGGTGGGTTGCCGGCAGGCCACCGAGCCCCGCCGCATTCCCACCGTGCTGGTTGAACCCGTTGGACGGGAGATGTTCAGCGAGAGCATCGACACGATCGGCACCCTGGAGGCCCGCGATGAGGTGCAGCTGGCTGCCCAGGCCGGCGGCCGGGTGCAGCAGCTGCTGGTGCGCCAGGGGGATCGGGTGCGGCGCGGTCAGCTGCTGCTGGTGCTGGATCAGACCCAGCTGCGGGCCGAGGTGGCCAGCCTGCGGGCCCAGATGCAGACCAGCAAGCTCAACTTTGAGCGCTACGCCTACCTGAGGCGCATGGGAGCCGTCAGTGCCATCGACCGCGACCAGTACCGCCAGGCCCATGTGGCAGCCCGCCAGGCCCTGGTGGCGCGCGAGGCGGATCTGGCCTTCAGGGATCTGCGGGCGCCGATCGATGGCGTCGTTGGCGATCTGCGGGTGAAGGGCGGCGATGTGGTGGCGGCTGGTGCGCCGATCGCCGTGCTGTTGCGCAACGACCGGTTGGTGGTGCGTTTGGATGTCCCGGCCCGCCAGGCCCCACGCGTGACCGAAGGCCAGAGCGTGGAGCTGCTGGATGCCGGTGGACGCCAGCTGGCCAGGGCGGTGGTGATCGGGGTTGACCCGAACGTGAGCAGCGGCAGCCAGGTGCTGCTGGTGCGTGCCGCCCTCAGCGATCGGGGCGGCAGGCTGCGTTCCGGAATGCGCCTGCCTGCTCGGCTGTTGCTGGATCGTCGCGAGCTGCCGTCCGTGCCGTTCACGGCGGTGATCACCCAGGCGGGCCAGTCGTTCGTGTTTCGGATTGGCAGTCTGGAGGCCCTGAAGCGTCAGCCTGGGCAGGCGTCCCTCGCCGGACTGCAGCAGCTGCCGGCGGGTACTCGCTTCGCCCTGCAGACCCCGGTGCGACTGGGGCCCCTGCAGAACAACCGCTACCCCGTGCTCTCAGGGCTCACGTCGGGGCAGCCCGTGATCACCAGCGGCGTGCTGAACCTTCGCCATGGTTCAGCGGTGAAGGCAGCGAGAGATGTTGTGCGCTGATTCCGCTAACTTTCTGGTTGTTTTCGGGGTGGGGATGCCGCGGCGCGCTGTTTGGGTTCCGGTGCTGGCGGCTGGTGTTCTTTCGGTTCCCCTGGCGGCCTGCGTGAAGACGCCCGCGCCTGCTCCCCAGGCCGGCTTTGAGCTTGTTTCACCCTCTCGCCAGACCTTTTACGACCAGGCCACTTACCAGAGCACGCTTGAATCGGTGCTGAATGTGCCCCTGGCCGCTGAGATCGACGGCCGGATCGTGTCGATGTCGATGCGGGAGGGGCAGATGGTGCGGGCGGGGGATCCCCTGTTCCGCCTCGATCAGATCCAGCAGCAGGCAAACGTGGCCACAGATATGGCCGAAGCCCGCAAGGATCGCCTCAATGCCGAGCGCTACATCTTTCTGAACCAGCAGGGTGCGGTCTCCACCAAAGACCGGGATTTCTATGTCACCCAGGCGATCACCAGTGCTGAGAGGGTGAGGTCGAGTTCAGCCACGCTGGCTTACAAGGATGTGAAAGCCCCGATCGCGGGCATGGTGGGCAACATCGATCTGAAACTCGGTGCGGTGGTGCGCCAGGGTGAAAAGATTGTGAACATCATCGATAACCGGCGTCTCTGGCTGCGGATGGATGTGCCCGCCGAGCTGGCCTATCGCGTGAAGTTGGGTCTGCCGGTGGAGTTGCAGGCGCCGGATCGCACCCCCCTGAAGGTGCGTGGCGCGGTCACGTTCGTTGCTCCGTCGATCGACCGGCGCACCCAGACCCTGCTGGTGAAGGCCACCTTCGCCAATCCTGATGGCGTCTTGCGCGATCAGCAGCGCGTGCAGGCCATCCTCCGTTTCGGGGCTGGTGAGCAGCTGGCGATCCCTCAGGCGGCTCTGCTGCTGCAGGCAGGGCAGACCTTCGTGTTCCGGGCCGTTCCGGTGGCCGAAGCCCAGCGCCTGATTGGATCCGCGATCAGCCCGCCGCCGCCGGCCGGGTCTCTGGTGGCCGTGCAGACCTCAGTGAAGCTGGGAAGCCTGCAGGGTGGACGCTTCGCGGTGATCCAGGGGTTGGAGCCCACGGATCGGGTGGTGCTTGGCAACCTGGCCCAGCTGCGCAGCGGCCTGGTGATTCCGCAGCGATGAGTCTCTCCGATACCTTCATCCGCCGACCGGTTCTCAGCACCGTCTGCAGCATTCTGATCCTGATGGCGGGGGTGATCTCGCTGCCGCTGCTGCCGATCGAAAACCTGCCGAACATCGCGCCGCCCACAATCCAGGTAACGGCGAACCTGCCGGGTGCGGATGCGCTCACCGTGGAGAGTGCGGTCACCGGACCGCTGGAGGAGCAGATCAACGGTGCGCCGGGGATGGATTACATCAGCTCCAACAGCACCAGCCAGGGCGTCAGTCAGATCAATGTGGTGTTCCAGGCCGGCACC
>JAYKGZ010000064.1:0-2901 GCA_035284925.1 Cyanobacteriota bacterium
GTCATCAGGATCGGCCGCAGCCGTGACTGGGCCGCCCCCATCGCCGCCTCAACATCCGATAGGCCAGCCTCCATCCGCTGGTTGGCCAGGTCCACGATCAGGATGCCGTTCTTGGCCGCCAGGCCGATCAGCGTCACGAGGCCCACCTGGGCATACACGTTGTTCACCTGCTGATTGATCACCAGAAACAGCAGAGCCCCGAGGATCGCCATCGGCACCGTCATCAGGATCACCAGCGGATCGATGTAACTGCCGTACTGGGCCGACAGCACCAGATACACCACCACCAGGCCGAGGGCGAACACCAGGGCCGCCAGGGAACCAGCCGCCACCTCCGAGCGGGTCAGGGCCGACCAGGCCATGCCGATGTTGGTGAAGTTCAACCGCTGGAAGGTGGTGGTGAGCGCATCGATCGCCTGGCCGGTGCTCTTGCCGATGCCTTCGAAGCCCTGGATCAGCACCGTGCGATTGAGATCGAAGTGGCTGATGATCGGCGGTGCGCTGTCGAGCCGCACCGTCACCAGATTGGCCAAGGGGATCTGAGCGCCACCGGCGGCGGGCACATACAGATTCTCCAGGGTCTGGATGGTTTCGCGCTTGCTGCCTTCGGCCTGCACATACACCTGGCGGTACTGGCCGTTCTCATAGGTCTGATTCACGAACGCCCCACCGTTCACCGCTCCCAGCGCCTTCATCGCCGTGGCGAAATCCACCTGCAGTGAGGCCATCCGATCACGGTCGGGCTCGATCCGCCAAACCGGCGCATCGCTGACGAACTGCGTATAAAGGTTGTAGAAGAAGCCGGTGGCCTTGGCCTTCTCGATCAGCTGATTGGCCATGCCCAGCAGGTCGGTGGGGCTGTAGCCGCCATTGCTGAGATCGTTGAACTGGAACGAGAGGCCGCCCTGAGCGCTGAAACCTGGCACCGCGGCCGGCTGCTGCGCCATCACCTTGGCGCCCTCGATGCTCTGGAACTGCTTGTTGAGCCGCTGCACCACCGCACGGGCCGACTGTTCAACACCCGTGCGTTGCTCGATCGGTTTGAGGCCGAAGAAGAACAGACCCTGATTGAGGGCACCGCCATTGAAACCGGCGCCGCCGATCAACTCACCGCTCACGATCTCGGGCTCCTTCGCCAGGATCTGGCGGGCCCGGTCGGCCACCTTCATGGTCTGCTCCAGGGAGGCCTGGGGCGGCAGCTGGATGATGCCCAGCCCATAGCCCTGATCCTCCGTTGGCACAAAGCCCGAAGGAATCGCCAGGAAGGCCAGTCCGGTGAGCACCACCCCGCCCAGAACGGCACTCACCACCACCCGCCGTCCCCGGATGGCCCGCTCCAGCAGCAGCGCATACCCCCTGGCCAGACGATCAAACAGGGTGTTGAACCCGGTAAAGATCGGCTGGAGGTAGGTGCCCGCAACCGCCCCCAGGGCGCCGAACAGCAGCAACCACAACCAGCCTCCGAACAGGTAGCCATAGGCAGCACCGAACGCCCCACCGATCAAGGTCCAGCCCCGGCCGGTGGGGTTGGTCTTGCCTCCCCCCAGCAGCAGGGCCGACTGCAGCGGCTTGCCGCTGATCGCATTGAAGGTGCTCACCAGAATCGAGAACACAATCGTGAGCGCGAACTGGCGGTAGATCACACCAGTGGCCCCGGGGAAGAAGGTCACGGGGATGAACACCGCCAGCAACACCAGCGCCGTGGCCAGGATCGCGCCGGTGAGTTCCTTCATCGCATTGGAGGCCGCCGCGAAGGGTTTGTCGCCCGCCTCGATCCGGGCCTCCACCGCCTCCACCACCACGATGGCGTCATCCACCACCAGACCCGTGGCCAGGATCACACCCAGCAGGGTGAGTTCGTTGATCGAAAACCCGAACGCCTTCACGAAGATCATTGCCCCGAGCAGGGCGATCGGCAGGGCCAGAGCCGGCACCATTGTGGCCTTCCAGTCCTGAAGGAACAGAAAGATGATCAGCAGCACCAGCACCACGGCATCGCGCAGCGCATCGAGGGCCCCGAAGATCGAGGCGTTGATGAAATCGGTCTGATCGAACACCTTCTCCAGCTTCACACCAGGCGGCAGGGTGCTGCGGAACTGATCAAGCACCTCGTCAACGGCAGCGCCCGTGGTGATCGCATTGCTGCCAGGCAGCTGGATCACCCCGAAACCCACGCACGGGTAGCCTGAGATCCCATTGATCGCCGCCTGATTGAAGTTCTGGAAGGCATATTGCGCCCGGCCCACATCACGGAGGCGGATCAAGGTGCCGTCGGGTCCGCTATCGCTGAGTTCACCCGAAGGGCCCCGGCTGAGCACCAGATTCTCAAACTCCTCCACCGTGCGCAGATTTCCCTGCACCAGGATCGGCAGGTTGGTGGGATTGTTCGCAGAAGCCGGCGGACCGCCGATGCTGCCGCCCACCACGATCTGGTTCTGGGAGCGCAGGGCATTCTCCACATCCAGGATCGTGAGGTTGAACCGGGTGAGCTTTTCAGGATCCACCCAGAGCTTGTAGGCCGGATCACTGGCGCCGAACACATTCACCTGGCCCACGCCCTGGGCCCGGCTGAGGGGATAGGCGAGGTTGAGCTGGTAGAGGCCGTTGAGGTATTCGCGGCTGAACTGGCCCTCCGTGGAGGTGAGGTTGTACACCAGCAGATAACTGGTGGCTGTCTGCTGGACCGTCACGCCCTGGTTGTTCACCTGCTCAGGCAGCTGGGCCGAGGCGGTCTGAACCCGGTTCAGCACGTTCACCTGGTCAATGTCCGCGTTGGTGCCGGCCTGGAACACCACATTGATCTGACTGACGCCCTGGCTGGTGCTGTTGGAGCTGATGTAATCCATCCCCGGCGCACCGTTGATCTGCTCCTCCAGCGGTCCGGTGACCGCACTCTCCACG
>JAYKGZ010000065.1:0-11408 GCA_035284925.1 Cyanobacteriota bacterium
CTGCCAGGGGCGGTTCATTGCCCGCAGCACCGCCGGATGGCTGTGCTGCAGCGGCAGATCCAGGTAGGGCAGCACGTTGGGCACCTCCCGGTAGGCCGCCAGCACCTCGGGCGTCAGCCCGGTGGGATAGGCGTAGTGAACGCGGATCCAGGGAATCTCCACCTCCCCGAGGGCGCGCAGCAGCTCCGCCAGCTGGGGTTTGCCGTAGAGATCCAGGCCGTAGTTGGTGGTGATCTGGCTGATCAGCACCAGCTCCTGCACTCCCTGCTCCGCCAGCGCCCGGGCCTCGGCCACGATGCTCTCGATCGTGCGCGAGCGCTGGTCGCCGCGCAGGTGGGGAATGATGCAGAAGGCGCAGCGGTAGTCGCAGCCCTCCGCCACCTTGAGGTAGGCCACCGCCTCGCTGGTGGTGCGGTAGCGGGGCAGGTGTTCATCGGCCACGAAGCTGGGCACGGCGCTCACCTGGTTCACCCGCTCACCGCCCTCCACCCGCTCCAGCACGCTCACGATGTGCTGGTAGTCGCCGGTGCCCACGATCGCCTTCGCCTCCGGCAGGCTTTCGAGCAGCTCCTCCTGGAAGTGCTGGGCCAGACAGCCGGCGATGATCAGTTCCTTGCCCTGCTCCGCCAGCTCCACCAGGGTGCGCACCGACTCCTCCCGGGCGTCCTGGATGAAACTGCAGGTGTTCACCACCACCACATTGGCGTCGGCCTCGTCGGCACTGACGCCGTAACCGGCCTCGGCCAGCAGGCCCAGCATGTGCTCGGTGTCCACCCGGTTCTTCTCGCAGCCGAGGTGGGCGAAGGCCACCGTGGCTTTCTGGGGTTTCCTGATGGCGGTCGGGTGGGAGCGGGGGGCCTGGGTCACCACCGTGCAGGTCAACAGTTCAACCTACGTTGCCTCGCCGGAGCACAACCCGCCGTTTCACGGCTGCCACAATCGGATCAGTCTCAGCCGCCTGTCGTGACCTCCTCCCGCCTCAGCGAGCGCCTGGCCAGCCAGCGGCGCCGGCAGGACCCCGGGCGTCGCTGGGTCCGGGTGGTGATGGCCGTCCTCGCGACCATCGGCGTGATCGACACCGGTTCGATCACCCTCAAGGCCTGGGGAGTGATCGGTTCCCTGAGCTGCAGCAGCGAGGGCTTCTTCGGCTGCAATGGCTGCGAGAAGGTGCTCTCCAGCGCCTGGGGCAGCCTCCTTGGCCAACCGCTTTCACTGTTCGGTTTCCTCTCCTACAGCGCCGTGCTGTTGCTGGCGCTGGTGCCCCTGGTGCTGCAGGGGGAAACCCGCCTCAGGGCAACGCAGCCCAGCTGGTGGGGCCTGTTGCTGCTCAGCACTGGCATGGCCGTGTTCAGCGCCGTGCTCGTGGGTGTGATGCTGGTGGGGATCCGCGACTGCTGTCCCTTCTGCATCCTGTCGGCGCTGCTGAGCCTCAGCCTCCTGGTGCTCAGCCTGATCGGGGGTGACTGGCAGGACGGCGGCCAGGTGATCTTCCGGGCCGTGATCGTGGCGCTGATCGTGGGTCTTGCGGGCCTTGGCTGGGCTGCGGCCGTGAACCAACCCCGCTCGGAACTCGGCCGCGGCGTTCCCCCACCGGTCACCACCGCCAGCACCCCCCAGGCCATCGCCCTGGCCGAGCACCTCACCAGCACGGGTGCGGCCATGTACACGGCCTACTGGTGCCCCCACTGCCACGACCAGAAGCAACTGTTCGGCAAGGAGGCCGCCGCCAAGCTCAGGATCGTGGAATGCGCTCCTGATGGCCGCAACAGCCAGAAGAGCTTGTGCGACAGCAAGAAGATCGAAGGCTTCCCCTCCTGGGAGATCAACGGCACGATCGACTCGGGCGTCAAGCCCCTCGCCAGGCTCGCCGAACTGAGCGGATTCAGGGGCTGATCCTCAGGTTGTCCGCCTCGTCCACGGCTGTGGTGGTCATCTCGCCGGCCAGGCTCTGAAGACTGTGGCGCCGCCAGAAGGGCTGGCGGGCCGGGGCATCGGTGCGGAAGTGACCGCCGCGGCTCTCCTCCCGGAACAGGGAGGCGCGGATCAGCAGTTCCGCCAGCACAAGTCGATGATGCAGCTCATGCAGAAGCCTCAGGTTGCTCTCCTGGCCTTGAGCGAGGTTCAGCTGCTCCCCGGCGCCCAGCTGCTGCACCGTCTGCCAGGCCGGCTGGTGTTCCAGCTGATGGCGCCGCCTGGCCACATCGGGCAGGGCGGCAGCCAGCGCATGGCCGCAGCGCTCCACGCCGGCCACACTCCAGCACTGCTGGCGCAGAACCACGATCTCCTCCCGCAGCTCGCTTGCACTGGGTAGGGCATCCCGCAACCACCGGCTTTCGGGGGGCTGCAGGGGAGCGACCACTTGCACGGGCCTCAGCTCTCCAAGCTGGCGAGCAAACACCAGGCATTCCATCAGGGAATTGCTGGCCAGGCGGTTGGCGCCATGCACCCCCGTGCACGCCACCTCGCCCACGGCGTAGAGCCCGGGAAGGTTGGTGGCCGCCTGCAGATCGGTGCTGATCCCACCCATCCAGTAATGGGCCGCGGGGGCCACGGGAATCCGCTCCTGCAGAGGCTCCAGCCCGAGTTCGCGGCAGCGGCCGAGGATCGTGGGGAACTGGCGCTCCAACCGCTCCCGGCCCACGGGCCTGAGATCGAGCCACAGATGATCCATGGCCTGGTCGCGCATGCGGCGGGCCAGAGCCCGGCTCACCTGATCGCGGGGTGCCAGATCAGCGCCGGTCAGCCCCGCCACCGGGCTCTGGCCGTCATGGTCCACCAACCGGGCCCCCTCACCCCGAACCGCCTCCGAGATCAGGAAGTGAGGGGCTCCCGGCAGCATCAGCGCAGTGGGGTGGAACTGCACGAATTCCAGGTCGCGCACATGGGCGCCGGCCTGCCAGGCCATGGCCACCCCGTCGCCGCTGGAAAGGTCCGGGTTGGTCGTGTGGGCGAAAAGGTGGCCGCCGCCGCCGGTCGCCAGCACCACGGCGCCGGCCGCCAGCCAGAGCACGTGGTTGTTTTCAAGAATCTGGACCCCGCAGCACCGGCCCTCCTTCAGCCAGAGCCTGAGAGCCATCGCCCCCCGGCGTTGTTCAAGCCCGGGGCGGCGCTGCACCTCCCGCTCGAGGGCATCCACCAGGGCCCCACCGGTGCGGTCCTGGGCGTGGAGCACCCTGCGGTGGGAGTGGGCGGCCTCAAGCGTGGTGCAGAGCCTGCCGTCCTCCCGGTCGAAGGCCATGCCCAGATCGAGCAGCCGCTTCACGCAGGCCGGGGCCTGATGCACCAGCAGTTCCACTGCCGCATGGTCACAGAGACCGGCGCCGGCTCGGATCGTGTCCTGCTGATGGCTCGTGAAGCTGTCCTCCGAGGCCGTCACGGCAGCGATGCCCCCCTGGGCCCAGCGGCTGGCCGATGGTGGTCCGCTGTCCTTGCTCAGCAGCAGCACGCGCAGCTGGCTCGGCAGCTCCAGGCAGGCCATCAGACCAGCGGCTCCGCCACCGATCACGATTACGTCCCACGGCTGAACCCTGTTTCCGTTCTCCATCCCTGCAGAACATCCGGACCGGGCCGGAAGATAAAAAGCCGCCGGTGGCCCGACGGCTTTCAGCGTCTGGAGAGCCTAGTGCTCACCCTTGCCCGGTCCAGCTGCTCTGGTCAGCGGTACTGGCCGTCGTTGATGCGATCGAAGCCCTCATTCAGCGCGATCGAAGGTGCCGTCACCGTGAAGTTGTCGCGGTACTTGTTGAACAACTCTTTCTGGCGATCGCTGAGATCAAGGCTCAGCACGTCATCCACCGATTGGTAGGGACCACCGAGCACGATCTTGCCGGCGAGGGTCGGATACATGCCGGGGAACTCCTGGAACCGGCGCACCGAGCAGTTGTTCAGGTCGATCTTGCCGCCGCGCTCGGCGATCTTGTCATCGGCCACATTGCGGCGATCCGCAGCCAGGGCCGGAGCCGGCACCACCAGCATCAGCAGCAGACCCAAAAGAACCACGCCACTCATCAGCCAGGCAGCCAGCCGTTTCATCTCGACACTCCGTCCGTACGGGGATTGAAGGGGAAGCGGGCCAGCCTGGGGCAGGCACACGCGTGAGCCAACGCTACAGAGGACCGACTCGAGAGCCACCAGGAGGCCCGGCGGCTTTTGCAGATCTTCAGATCAGGCCACTCCAGCTGGGGGCCAGAAGGGCTGCTCCAAGGAACAGGGCGTCGATCGCCAGGGTGGTGGCCAGGGCAGCGGCGGCCACGCGACCGACCTGGCCAAGAGGCCAGATCCACTGGGAGACCCTGAGCAGCAGGGCGGCTGCTGCAACCAGCACGCACAGGGCGGAAGGCTGCAGCAGCTGTTGGGCGGCCTGCTGAAGCAGAAGGGCAGCAGCCCCTGGTTCGGCCACCAGGATCTGGGGCCAGAGCGGCATCAGCCCTGTGAGCGCGATCACCCCGTCGGTGGCTGCGGTTCCGGCCAGGGAGCCCAGATACAAGGCACAGCCGAGGCGCCAGCGTCCGGACAGTCCGGCCAGGGCCAGAGGCAGGGCGAATCCTTCGATCGGCAGATGCCAGAGCGGATGGAGCCGGCACCAGCCCCAGAACAGGGACCCGCCCAGCCAGCTGCCGGCGAAGCCCACCAGGATGATGCCGGCAAGGCGGAGGCGTGCATCGATCCGCCGCTCGAGCAGCACACCGATACCCACCAGTACGGCGGTGAACAGGGTGGCGCTCCAGGGAGCCAACCGGGCCCAGGGAGCCTGAAGGAACACCGGCAGGGTCACCAGGGCAGCCCCGATCCAGCCGTCGGCGGAGGCGGCAGGGTTGAAAGATCGGAACGAGCCACCGACCGGCCAGGGACGCCATGACAGCCCGGTGGATGGAACCCCGATCACCAGGTATGTGAAGAAAGTTGTCCAACCTTAAGGCCCGGGCCGTGGTGTCGTGAGCTCAGGTCGGGCTCCTTCACGTCCGCATAGGTTTGGACGACACTCCTTCCCTATCGGATGCCCCTGATCGCCGCCGCCGCCTCAACGGCCAAGCTCGGCCTTCTTGAGGCCTGCTGGCAGGCCCTGGTGCTCGGCGTGGTGCAGGGGCTCACGGAATTTCTGCCGATCAGCAGCACGGCCCATCTGAAGGTGGTGCCTGTGGTGCTCGGCTGGGGCGATCCCGGCGTGGCGGTCACGGCCGTGATTCAGCTCGGCAGCATCGTGGCGGTGATCGCCTTCTTCCGCTCCGACCTGCTGGCTGTCGGCAACGGCATCGCCCAGGCCCTGCGTCGGGGTGAATGGTCGGATCCTTCCGCCCGGCTGGGCTTGGCGATCGCTCTTGGCACCATCCCGATCCTGATCGGAGGCCTGGCGATCAAGCGGTTCATCCCCGACTACGACCATTCCCCGCTCCGGAGCATGGGATCCATCGCGGTGGTGTCGATCGTGATGGCGCTGCTGCTGGCCCTGGCTGAACTGGTTGGACGCCGGCGTCGTGCCCTGGCGGCGGTGCGTCCGATCGATGGCGTGCTGGTGGGATTGGCCCAGGCTCTGGCCCTGGTGCCGGGGGTCTCCCGCTCAGGGAGCACGCTCACGGCCTCGCTGTTTGATGGCTGGCAGAGGGATGCGGCGGCCCGTTTCTCGTTTCTGCTCGGCATCCCGGCGATCACCCTCGCGGGCCTGGTGGAGCTCAGGTCGGCCCTGGAAGCTCCCGGCAACTTCGGTCCGATTCCCCTGTTGGTAGGCATTCTGAGCGCAGCGGCGGTGTCGTGGCTGGCCATCGCCTGGTTGCTCCGCTTTCTCCAGAACCACAGCACCTGGGTGTTCGTGGGCTACCGGCTCGTGTTCGGGCTGAGCATCCTTCTCTGGTTGCGCGCCACCGTGGTGGAGCCCCTTTCAGCCGGTTGAGCGGCAGCGACCATGTGGAACGAGCCCTCTGCCGACCTGGCCCGTGCTGCCTCAGCGACACGGGATCCCCAGCTGCCTCGTGCTGCCGTGGTTGCCGCGGTGGAGCCTGGCTCGATCGGTGAGGAGCTCGGCTTCCAGCCCGGGGATCGGCTGGTGAGCATCAACGGCAGCCGGCCCCGGGATCTGATCGATCTGCAGGTTCTCGTGGGAGAGGAGGAGCTGGTGCTGGAGGTGGAGGATCCGGATGGCTCACAGCACCGGGTGGAGCTCGAGAAAGATCCTGATCAGGGGCTCGGTCTGGAGTTCACCGAAGCCCTGTTCGACGGTCTCCGGCAGTGCAACAACCATTGCCCGTTCTGCTTCATCGACCAGCAGCCTCCCGGCAAACGCCGCAGCCTCTATCTGAAGGACGACGACTTCCGTCTGAGCTTTCTCTACGGCTCTTACCTCACTCTCACCAACCTCAGCGAGGCCGATTGGCGACGGATCGAGGAACAGCGCCTCTCACCGCTTTATGTGTCGGTGCATGCCACGGATCCGGAGCTGCGCAGCCGCCTGCTGGTGAATCCGAGGGCGGCCCTGCTCATGGATCAGCTGCGTTGGTTCGCCGACCGGAACCTGCAGATCCATGCCCAGGTGGTGGTCTGCCCGGGAATCAACGATGGTGAGGCCCTTGAGCGCACACTGAGGGATCTGGCCTGCTTCGCGGAAGGCGACTGGCCCGCGGTGCTCTCCATCGCCGTGGTGCCGGTGGGTCTCACCCGTTTTCGCCCGGTTGGGAGCCCTCTGCAGCCGGTGGATCGGGGTTGTGCCCGAGCGGTGATTGCCCTGGCCGAAGGGCTCCAGCAGGAGTTCCGGAGCCGCTACGGCAGCCGTTGCGTCTGGCTTTCCGATGAGTGGTATCTGATCGCGGGGTGGTCGCTTCCGGAACGCCCAGCCTATGAAGACCTGCCTCAACAGGAGAATGGGGTGGGCAGCATCCGCGCCTTCCTGGAATCCCTGGAGATTGCCACCCGGAAACTGCCGTCGCGGTTGAAAACGCCCCGACGGCTCAGCTGGGTGGTTGGCAAGCTGGTGGCGGAGGCCCTGGCGCCTGCTGTGGAGCGGCTCAATGCGGTGGAGGGACTGCAGCTGATTCTTCACGGGCTGCCCAGCCCGTATTGGGGCCAGGATCAGGTGGTAACGGGTCTGCTTACCGCAGCCGACCTGCTGGAGGGACTGGCCGGCAGGGATCTTGGAGAGCAGTTGCTCCTGCCAGCGGTGATGCTGAGGCAGGGGGAAGCGATCTTTCTCGACGACCTCACCTTGGAAGATCTGGAACGTCAGCTGCCCGTACCGGTTCGACAGGTGTCTGATGCGGCGGATTTGGTGCAGGCCTGCCTCGGCAAATAGGTTTGCACTGCTTAAGCTCAGCGCACCTCATGTGAACGGGTGTGAAGCGGTCCTGGTTCGGTGCAGCTCTCATCGCTGCGATGGGAGCCACCAGCGGCGCCCATGCCCAGCCCGCCGCTGAGGCTCCTTCCCAGCAGGTGCCGCTGGCGCCCCAGGTGAAAGGCCGCCAGCCCCGGGTCACCCCAGGCCTGGTCAAGCCGGCCGCGAAAACCCTGCTCCCCTCCGTTCAGGATCTGGCGGCTCCTGCCTCCCTGGCACTGCCGGTGAAGCCCAATCAGGTGAGGGTGCAGCAACTGCGGCCCCTTGCTCTGATCGAGAGCCTCAATCTGGCTGAGGTGAACAACCCCAATCTCAAGGCGATCGCCAGCCAGGTGGATCAGGCCCAGAGCAACCTGCGAGCCCAGCTGGCGTTGTGGTATCCCACCATCAACCTCAACGCCACCAACCTTCCCACTTTTAACACCGGCCAGCAGTTCAGCCTGGGGGGGTTCTCCGGCGGTGGCACCCAGCTCACTGACGGCTACACCTACACCAATCTCTGGCGGATGACCGCCGCGCTCGAGATCAGCTGGGGGCTGATCAATCCCACCCGCACCCCGTTGATCACCGTCGCCCGCGATGAGTTTGAAAGGGCAAAATTCCAGTACCTGATCGGTCTGCGCGATCTGCGCCTACAGACGGCTCAGACCTACTTCAACCTTCAGCAGGCTGATGATGGCGTTCGCATCGGCCAGGAGTCGGTTCGGGCCTCCCTGGTGAGCCTGCGGGATGCCAAAGCCCGCTATCAGGCAGGTGTGGATACCAAACTGGCGGTGCTCCAGGCGCAGACCCAGCTGGCCCGCGACCAGCAGACCCTCTCCGATTTCCTGGCTCGCCAGGACGTGGCCCGCCGTGAACTGGCCTCGATCCTGGACCTGCCCCAGACGACGACCCCGGTAGCCAAGGACCCCTCCGGGGTGGTGGGCACCTGGCAGGCCTCGCTTCAGGACAGTGTGGTGGCCGCCTACGCCTTCCGTGAGGAGCTGGATCAGGCCTTGCTCGACATCTCGATTGCCAACAACAACGCCAAAGCGAATATCGGCCAGGTGATGCCTTTCCTCAATATCGTGAACTCTCTGAACACAGGCCGCTCCAGTGGCTATTTCAATGCCGAGCCGTCGTTGGTGCCTCCTGGAAACTACAGCTGGAATCTGGATAACAGCATTGGTTTGAATTTCTCCTGGAAGATCTTCGATGGGGGCGCCGCCCAGGCCCGTTATCGCCAGCAGAAGCAGAAGGCTCAGGAGAACACCTACCGCTTCGCGCAGCGCCGCGATCTGATCCGCTTTGAGGTGGAGGAAAGTTTCTACGAATTGCAGAAAAATCTTCGCAACATCCAAACCTCCTCCAGCGATGTGATCTCCTCAAGGGAGTCGTTGCGGCTGGCCCGTCTCCGCTTCCAGGCCGGTGTCACCACCCAGCGGGAAGTGGTGGATACCCAGCGCGACCTCACCCAGGCGGAAGTGCGCCATTCCAGCGCCATCAACGAATACAACAAACGCCTGGTGGAACTCCAGCGCCGCACAGGTCTCGACCAGATCGCCCTCTGCACCTCGCCCACTCTTCCGCCAGACAAGCCCGTCGGGGCTTCCACTGTTCCCGTGGAGCCATCGCCACTGATCCCCGCCTGTCAGGCTGCTCGCTGAAGCTGATCCAGGCGCCTCCGTGACCGACGGGCTTCGTGATTCCCAGTTCGGCCTGCTCAACACCCTGCGGCTGGGGCTGTTCCAGGGTTGTCTGGGCTGTCTGGCTGTGGTGTTCGCCGGCCTGATCAACCGGGTGATGATCACCGAGCTGCAGTTTCCGGCCCTGCTGGTGGGAATCGCCCTGGCCTTCGAGCAGTTCGTGGCTCCAACCCGGGTGTGGTTCGGCCAGATCTCCGACGCCCGGCCTATCGCTGGCCGGCATCGTCTGCCCTACATCTGGCTCGGCACGGCCCTGTTCTGTGGCCTGGCCGTGCTCTCGGTACCCCTGATCTTCCATGTGGCCTCGCTGTTTCAGATCGCCACAGCTCCGGCCCGCTGGGGAGGCATCGCCGCCCTGTTTGGCCTGTTCGCCTGCTACGGCCTGTCGGTGTCTCTGGCCACCACTCCTTATCTCGCGCTGGTGATCGACCGCACCACGGAGCAGGAACGTCCAAGGGCCGTGGGGCTGATCTGGTGTCTGCTCACCGTCGGCATCGTCGCGGGGGCGATCTCGATCAGCCTGAGTCTGCGATCGCTGGATGGTGTGAGCGATCCCCAGCTCCTGCGCGACACCCTGTTCAGCTTCATGGGTCGGGTTGTGCTGGTGGTGCTGGCCCTCACCCTGGTGGCCACCCTCGGGATGGAGCCATCCCGCCGCAATCTGGCATCAGCCGCCGATCGCCCTGCCCGCGACGATGCGATCACCCTGCCCATGGCCTGGCAACTGATCACATGCAGTCGTCAGGTGTTGGTGTTCTTCTGCTTTCTGATGCTGTTCACCCTCGGCCTGTTTCTCCAGGACCCGATCTTGGAGAGCTACGGCGCCGAGGTTTTCGGGATGCCGATTGCTGCCACGGCTTCTCTCAACGCCATCTGGGGGATCGGAACCCTGGCGGGGCTCCTGCTTGCCGGCCTCTGGGTGGTTCCCAGGCTCGGCAAACTCGCGGCTGCTCGCCTGGGCTGCCAGTTGATTGTGATCACCCTGCTCCTGTTGCTTCTGGCGGGCATCACAGGCAAGGTGCCGATTCTCCAGACGGTGATGCTTCTGTTCGGCCTGGCTGCCGGCATCGGCACCAACAGCGCTCTGGTTCTGATGCTCGATCTCACCATCCCCCAGGCCGCAGGAACTTTTGTGGGCGTCTGGGGTCTGGCCCAGGCCCTCTCCCGAGCGCTTGGCAAGGTGGTGGGTGGTGGGCTGCTTGATCTCGGGCGACTTCTGCAGCAGGCTTTCCAGCTCGGGAGTTCCAGTTATCTGCCCTTCGCTGTGGTGATCGGGGTGGAGGTGCTGGTCGCCGCCAGCGCTCTGCTTCTGCTTTCCCGGCTGAATCTGCGTCAGTTCAGGGAAGATACGGAGCACAGCCTCAGCAGGGTGCTCGCCCTCGAGTTCGGATGACCAAGGTGCCCACCCCGCCTCGCCTGGACCCAGGTCTTTCCGCCCTCATCGACCGGGTGGCCGAGCGACAGCGGGTGGATTTCGGCCACATGGTTTCGGATGTGAAAGCCGACGGCAGCCTGATCACCGCCTGTGATCGCTGGAGTGATGCCACCCTGGCGGAAGGCCTCGCCGCCCTTTACCCCGATGAAGGCGTGCTGAGTGAGGAGGGCCGGAAACTGGTTCCCGCCACGTCGTCGTACTGGGTGGTGGATCCCCTCGATGGCACCACCAATTTTGCGGCGGGCATCCCCTACTGGGCGATATCCCTGGCCAGGTTTGAAAACGGTTTGCCCGTTCTGGCGGTTCTTGAGGTGCCATCCCTGCGCCAGCGGATCGTGGCCTTCCGTGGTGCCGGTGCCTGGCGCAACGGCAAGCCCCTCTCCCCTCCCTCGCTCCAGGACCATCCTGCGGGCTGTGCTTCCCTCTGCAGCCGCTCGATCGGTGTGTTGCAGAAACTCCCTGAGCGCCGATTCCCCGGCAAGATCCGGCTGCTTGGGGTGGCCAGCCTCAACCTGGTGAGCGTGGCGATGGGACAGACCGTTGCGGCTCTGGAAGCCACACCGAAGATCTGGGATCTGGCGGCTGCCTGGCTGGTGCTCACCGAACTGGGCTGCCCTGTGCACTGGTTGTCGGCAGCTCCTGTGGGATTTCCTCCGGGCACCGATCTTGGCGCTGTCGACTTCCCCGTGCTGGCGGCGGATCGTGAGGAGACGCTCATGCGCTTCATGCCCTGGGCTGAGGCTCTTGTGAGCTGAGGTCTTGCCAAGCTGGTAAGCCATGGGTTAGGGTCATGGACTGCGCGCAGAGGGCGAGCCCCTGAGCGCAGCACCCACAACTGAAAACGGCGCGAGCCGATGATGTTGTAGGTTTTCTGAGTTGCCGAGAGGCAGCGAGCCACCGAGAGCTCCGGGGAACCGGGGTGGAGGAGGCAGCACCTGGACAACCAAAAAGTTTAGGAACTGACGCTTTC
>JAYKGZ010000066.1:0-21519 GCA_035284925.1 Cyanobacteriota bacterium
CACCGAGCAGGGTGGCGATCTGCCCCTCCAGATCCTCTTTGGAATTGAGGAAGCGCTCCTCAGTGGGTAGCTGGAGGGTGTAACCGAGAGCGCTCATGCCGCGGGGCACGATCGAGATCTTGGCCACTTTGCTGCCGCCGGGCATCAGGTGACCCACGATGGCGTGGCCCACCTCGTGATAGGCCACAACCTTCTTTTCATCGGGTTGCAGAACCCGGCTCTTCTTCTCCAGGCCGGCCACCACCCGTTCGATCGCCTCGTTGAGGTCCCCCTGCTCCACCTCGGTGCGCATGTTGCGGGCGGCCAGCAGCGCCGCCTCATTCACCAGGTTGGCCAGATCGGCACCGGCGAAACCGGCTGTGGCCTGGGCGATGCGATCCATGTCCACGCCACCGGCGAGCTTCACCTTGCGGGCATAGATCTCGAGGATCGTGCGACGACCGGAGAGATCGGGACGGTCCACCAGCACCTGACGATCGAAGCGGCCGGGCCGCAGCAGCGCCGCATCCAGGGTTTCCGGCTGGTTGGTGGCAGCGAGCACGATCACCGGCTTGTCCTTGGCGGCAAAGCCGTCCATCTCGGTGAGCAGCTGGTTGAGGGTCTGCTCGCGTTCGTCGTTGCCGCCGACTATCCCCATCGAGCCGCCACGGCTCTTGCCGATGGCATCGAGTTCATCGATGAAGATGATGCAGGGAGCCTTCTTCTTGGCCTCCTCAAACAGGTCGCGGACCCGGGCAGCGCCGGCACCCACGAAGAGCTCCACGAATTCCGAGCCGCTGATGATGAAGAACGGCACGCCAGCTTCGCCCGCCACCGCCTTGGACAGAAGGGTCTTACCGGTTCCGGGGGGGCCCACCAGCAGCACACCCTTGGGGATGCGGGCTCCGATGGCGGCATAGCGCTCAGGGGTCTTGAGGAAATCCACGATCTCGGTGAGCTCGGCCTTGGCCTCATCAACACCGGCCACATCTGCGAAGGTGACCCTGGATTCCTCATCGGGCACATACACCCGGGCCTTGCTCTTGGTGAAGCTGAGAGCCCCCTGGGCGCCACCCATGCCGCTGCGCCGGGCGAAGAACTGCAGCACCAGGATGAAGATCAAGGGCGGCACCACCCAGCTCAGGGCCGTGGTGATGAAGCTGGGCTTGCGCGGCGGGGCGGCGGCGAACTCCACACCATGCTCTTCCAGGCGCTGGGGCAGATCCATGTCGAAGATCGGCGTGGTGGCCAGCACGGTGGGGGCCCCTTCAGCCGGAGGCTCCTTGAGTTCGTAGCGGATCTGATCGGAGGTGATGTACACCCGCGACACGTTGTCGTCATTCACCTGGTCGATGAACAGCGAATAGGGAACCCGCGGCACCTGCGTGGCCGGATTGGGGAGAAAATTGCTGAACAGCAGCAGCACGCCTACGCCGATCAGGATCAGATTGATCAGCCCGAAGCGCCGGTTGGGGCGGTTTTCGTCCTGGCGGATGGGCATGGCACTCAGACTCGGCGGTGGGGTCAGGCTAGGAGGCAGTTCGGACCATCGATCCGGGGGAGAACCGAACGCCCCAAACCTTCTTCCATGTGCGGCCGCTACTCCCTCACAGCCCGGATTGATCAGCTGCTCCCGCGCCTGAAGGGAGGTCTTCCGCCGGGATTCGTGGAGCACTACGCGCCCCGCCTGTTGATCCTTCCCGGTGAACCGCTGCTGATTCAGCGACAGGAGCATCACCGGAGCGAGGTGGCTCTCGCGCTCTGGGGTCTGCTGCCCGGCTGGGTGAAAGACCCCACCGATCCCCACAGGCCCAGCCATCGACCGATCAACGCCCGCCGTGAAACGGTGGATGAGAAAGCAAGCTTTCGGGGAGCCTGGCGGCACCGACGCTGCTTGATTCCGGCCGATGCCTTTTTCGAGAAAGGCCACAGCATCCGCCGCTGCGATGGAGGCCTGTTCTGGCTGGCAGGGCTGTGGGAGCGCTGGATCGGAGCCGATGGCAGCGAGCTCGACAGCTGCTGCGTGCTCACCACCGATCCCAACCCTTTGATCGCTCCGCTTCACAACCGGATGCCCGTGGTCATCCCGGATGGACTCGAAGCCCCCTGGCTGGACAGCGCCGATGGACCGGGGCTGCGGGCACTCGAAGCACTGATGGAGCCCTGGGATCCGGCGGGTTGGGAAGTGGTGGAGATGCCAGGGGCCAGAAAACGGCAACTGTCGCTGTTCCCGCTAGACAGGATTCAGTCCGTCCATACCCCCGGATGAGCCTTGAACTGCTCGATGCCTTTCTGGCCCATCTGAGGAGCAGTCCGGCACTCAGCGAGCGACTGGCCAGGCCACTGGATCTCGAGGAGTTTCTGAGCCTGGCCCACGGCGCGGGGTTTCCGCTCGAGGAGGCTGATGTGATCGCCGCTCAGGTGCGGGCGGAAGCAGACCTCAGCGACGAGGAACTGCAGGCCCGGGCAGGGGCTGAAGCCCGGCGGCTGCGGCACTTCATCCAGGCCTGATCAACCGGCTCAGAATCATTCTGGAGCCTCCAGCCGCCATAGCCAGTCGGTGCCAAGGGGCTGGGGCTCATCCCACCGCCAACTCGCCACCTGATCCATGGCCGTGAAGCCGAGGTCGGCCAGGGGGGTACGGGCCGGGGTTCCACCCATCAGCTTCGGGGCCAGCACCGCCACCACCTCCTGCACGCAGCCTTCGCCGATGGCGGCGGCGGCCAGCTGCGGTCCGCATTCCCAGAGCACCCTGTTGCAGCCGCGCCGCGCCAGATCAGCCAGGAGGGTTGCAGGGCCACAGGGCTGTAGCAGCAGGCGCTCCACGCCCCTTCCATCCAGCTGAAAACGGGGCCGGCCTGGAGCGTCAAAGCCATGGACCACAAGGGTGGGGGCAGCGGTGGTGTCCCAGAGCCGGGCCCGATCCGGAAGCTGAAGGCTCTGGCTGAGCACCACCCGCAGGGGCTCCGGATGCCGGTGGCCCCGGGAGGTGAGCAGCGGATCATCGGCGCGCACCGTGCCACCCCCAACGATGACCGCATCGCAGCTGGATCGCAGCCGGTGCACCCAGGCGCGAGCCTCGGGGCCGCTGATCCACTGGCTGGCGCCATTGCTGAGGGCGGTGCGGCCATCCAGGCTCATCGCCCACTTGAGCACTCCCCAGGGTCGGCCAGTGCGAACCCGGTGCACAAAAGCCCGGTTCAGCTTGCGGGCCTCCGCTTCACAGAGGCCCACCAACACCTCGATCCCGGCTGCCCTGATCTCGGCCAGGCCGGAGCCCGCGACTCGAGGGTCGGGGTCCTCCATCGCCACCACCACCCGGGCCAGGCCCGCGGCGATCACCGCCCGGCTGCAGGGGGGCGTGCGGCCCTGGTGGCAGCAGGGCTCAAGCGTCACCACCAGGGTGCCGCCTCGGGCTCTTGCGCCGGCCTGGGCCAGGGCAAGCACTTCGGCATGGGGTTCTCCGGCCCGGGGATGGAACCCCTCCCCCACCAGCTGGCCGCAGCTGTCGAGCACCACAGCGCCCACCAGGGGGTTGGGGCTGGTGCTGCCCTCAGCCAGCGCCGCGAGCTGCAGGGCGCGGCACATCCAGGGAAACCAGGGGCGGTAGGTCGCCGGGGGCAAGTCGTCCATGACTGGTTTCGCTTAAGCCCGAGGTGTTCTGAAAGAAAACCCTCACACGTAGCCTGGGACCCTTGTGAATCTGCAGGCTGTAACGAAAATCCGCAGTCAGGCGAGCCAGCGATTGATTTTGTCAGAAGCCGATGCTCTGACGACAGACTCGCTTAGCAAGGCCGACTTCTTGGCCGACTTCTTGAATAATCAGGCTATCATCGACACACTTTTAGGGACTCGCTCAGGTCCCGGCACGGAATCAGGACGTTGAAATCAACCGTCATCCTTACCAAGCCCTTTGGCGATCACTCCAACCGCCTATTTCAGGCCATCCACTATGAGGCTTTCTGCCTTGAGCGCGGACATAGATTTTACAATCTATCGTTCTCTGATATGCGTCCTATCTACGCCAAGAACCGGAGGAAGAGCGATCTCAAGAAGCAGACACTTATCAATAGACTCTTAAAAAACGAGGCTGTGAACAAGGTCGTCACAAAGCTGACGCAAACACCCGCCACTCCCGAAGCCCTGGAAGCCGCCACCCGCAACCCGCTGGTTTGCGTGGGCGGCTGGGATTTCCGCGTGCCAGAGCTCACAAAGAAATACCAAGACTTTTTTTGCTCTAAATATGCTTTAAATCCGAAGTTTCTTTCAGGCGTACAACTATGTGAACATATTAAGACTTGGAAGAAGCAAGGTGCATCTGTCGTGGGACTCCATATCCGCCGCGGCGACTACAAAGAGTGGAAGGATGGGCGGTATTTTTTCTCGGATGCTGTCTATGCCCAGCACGCATCCCACCTGGCCGGCCTGCTTGCTGAGGAAGGCAAAAAATGCAAAACGATTGTTTTTTCAAACGAAGCGGTCTCGATTCATCGCCTGATAAACTGTGAAGTATCCTGCAATAATTGGTTTGTCGACCAATACCTGATGAGCTGTTGCGATTACATCCTCGGCCCGCCCAGCACGTTCAGCCTTTGGGCGAGCTACATTGGGAAAACGAAATATCTTCACCTCAACGAAAAAACAGACCCCTTTAGATTAAGCGACTTTTCATACAACTTCCATTAGTTATTCCATTTTCGCGAGCTTCCTCAAGCCAGCAAGGGCGACCTCTCCCTGTCCACATCAAAGGTGATTGCGCCTGTCAGTTCACGCTTATCCGTTTACAAAAAGCTTATGGCTCCTGGAACAATCGCCTCCACTCCTCCACCACATAGGGCGGCACCGGCAGCTCCGTGAACACGCCCGGCAGGGCCAGCCGCAGCGGCCGGTTCTTCTGCAGATCGGCCAGCAGCGGGTTGAGTTCGAATTCGGCGGCCGCGTCCCGGCCATCGCTGGAAAGCTTCGGATTGGCCAGGGTGATGTCATTCAGCAACCACTGGCGCCGACCGCCACGCACCTCGAGTGGGGTCGGGTGGTCGAGCCGCACTCTCCCGGGATAGCCCACGATCCGCAGCGTCACGGGTCCGCCGGGCGGTCCCTGGCGGTAGGCCACCACCTGCCAGCTGCGGTAGTCCAGATCGCGCAGGCTCTCCAGACTGCGCACCACCCCTGTGGCGGTCTCCTCCGGCGAAGCCTGGATCATCGCCGCCGCCGGGGCCAGCAGGCCCAGTTCCGCCGGTGCGAGCAGAAGGAGCACCAGGGAGACCAGGGTGGCCAGCATCTGCTTCACGAACTGCTTCACGAACTGCTTCACGGACTGCTTCACGGACGGCGCTCCGCCCCGGGAATCGGCTGCCAGCCGGTATGGGTGGCCCACAGCGCCCAGATCGCCATCGCCCGCAGGTAGTGACAGGCCCGGAAGGTGTTCACCGCCGTGATCGCCTCCGGGGTGCGGAACTGGAGCCCGCCGCTGTACACCTGCTCCACCACCGCCCCGCAGATCGCGAAGGCCGTGTGGGGCTCACCCATCAGCCGGTAATAGGCCGCCAGGCCGAAGTTGATGCCGGTCCACACCTCCAGCGGGTGGGTGCCGTTCGGGTCGAGGGGGGTGCCGTCGCGGCGCAGGCCGTTGGCCACCCCCAGACGACCGCCCTGGAAAGCCTCGAAACAGGCCTGCTTCACCGCCCGCAGCGACGAGTGAGCCCGCTCATCGGCCACCACCGGCGGCAAGCCCAGCAGGCGAGCATAGAAGTCACCGCAGAGCTGGTCGGCCATCACCACCGGGGTGCCACTCTCCGCATCGATGTTGTAGTACTCACCGTTCCAGAGCAGGGGATCGAAATTGGCGCGGCTCTGCTCGAGCCAGCCGCCGAACTCGCGCTGCTCGGCTGAGGTGTCGAGCCCCAGCTGCAGCTGCAGCTGCTGCCCCATGGCCAGGGCGGCCTCAAGGGCGGCGATCCAGAGGGCGCCGCAGTAGGCGCTCACCCCACGCAGCGGCCAGTCGTCAAAGGTCTGGTCGGGAGCTCCACCGTTGTCGGGCAGGCCATCGCCATTGGCATCAAAAGCCTTGAGATACCGCAGGGCCGTCACCGCTGCCGGCCAGCAGTCCGCCAGAAAGCAGAGATCCTCTCCCGTAGGTGCCAGGCGGAAGGTGCGCCACACCTGCAGCACGAAGTCGCTTGCCAGGTCTTTCCAGAGATTGCAGTCCTGATAGGCGGTGTAGTTGCTGGCATCCCAGGGCCGCTCGTTCGGGGCGCCCAGATCGTGCGGCGTGGCGCCGGCCAGTTTGCGGGGCGCTTCCACCCGGCCCTTGCCCTGGGTGAAGTACCAGCCGATCGGCCGCAACGTGGCATCACTGGCCGGGATCGCCCGGGCGAAGCTGCGCAGCACGCTCTTGTCGAGCTCCGGCCAGAGCTGCAGCAGCGCGAACGATCCGTAGAGCCGCACGTCGAGGCTCTCGTACCAGGCGTAGTCGAGGCACTCGAGCACTCCGAAGCGACCCACAGGATCAGCGCTGCTGGCGGCGGTCCAGAGCGTGCCGCCGGAGGCCAGGTCGTAGAGCTCGTTGAACAGCGCCATGCGCAGCGGCTCCGGCAGGTCGCGGCGCTGCAGCACCGGCTGCTGCCAGGCCTCGATCTGCTCACGCCAGTGGGGCCAGTCGCGAAGCGCTTCAGCGGCCATAGCCCCGGCGTTGTCGCCGCCGGAGCCGACAAAATCGGTGTAGCGGCGCAGGCAGCGGCTGCCGGTGGCGAAGGCGGTCACCGGGAGGTCCCAGGAGATCACCACGGGAATCTCCAGGCACTGCCCGGGCTGAAGGGTCAGCCTCACCGCCAGCGCGGCGCTGGCCGGATCCTCGGCGCTGCTGCGGCGATCATTGTTGCTGTCGGGGATTGAGCCATCTGCCGCGAAGCTCAGCCACAGTTCGCTGCCATCCCCGGCAGGGTTCCAGCGGCTGCAACGCTGAATCAACACCCCTTCAGCGCCTCCCTGCTGGAAGGCCGCTTCATCGGGCACGGCGATGCACCACTGACCCTGCCCTTCAGCGATCGGCTGGCTGCGCTCCCCGTCGAGCAGCACCCCTTTCAGACCGGGCTGATCCACCCAGCGGTTGCTCTGGCCACGGCTGCGGCCGATCGCCGGCACATAGCTGTGCTCAGGGCTGCCGTCGTCGCGGAACTTGACCGCTGCTGTGGGGTCGGTGTTGGTGAACCAGCCGGTGGTGTTACGCCAGCTCAGCAGCAGGGAAAGGTCGAGCGGGCGATCGGTGGGGTTGCTCAACGTCCAGACGAAGACGGCGACCGGATAACTGGTGCGCCGGTAGTCGCCGGGGATGATCGGACTGAAGGCCTCGCAGCTCACCCCCGCGCTGAACACGCCGCTGTAGCTGGTGCGGCTGATCGGGTAGCGGGCCTCGAAGATGCCGGTGCTCTGCTCCGCCGTGCTGGCCGGATACCAGCTCCAGCTGCTCAGGGGCTCACCGGCCTCCGGGCGCGACCCATCCCGCTCGGGCTTCACCGCCAGGGCGTGGGCGCGGCAACTGGTTCCGTCACGTTCGAACAGGGCGAACTGGCAGTCGGGCAGGGTGCCGAACCAGTGCTCGCCGCCGTCGAGGTGCCAGAGGTTGAAGGCTCCATCCGGAGCGCGGCCGATGCAACCGGCCCCGAACCCCCCGAGCGGCATGCCGTGGTTGGGGCCGTCGTCGAGATTGCTGGCGTAGCGGACGGTGTAGGGCTGCTCCCAGCCCAGACCGAAGGCCCGGCTCCAGCCAGCCTCCAGGGTTCCGGGCCGATCGCCGGAAGGATCCCGGTCTCCCAGCCCGGCACGCCGCAACAGGGAATCGAGGGCCGAGAAGCCGGGGCGCGCCATGGAGCCACACAGGGTGTGCCCAGCTTGTCAGAGCTGAATCAGGTCACGTCCTGGTCAACCAGCGCATCGAGGGTGATCGCGGAACGCACCAGAGCCTGGTAGCGCTGCACGACACGGCGGTTGCGTTCGATCCAGCTGCCGGGATCACCACTAGGAAGACCGCCGGGAGAACCGCTGCCATCTCCGGCCAGCAGTTCGAGGTCCTTCTGCTGAGCCAGCAGGGCGAGCACCAGCTCGTGGATCCGCTGGCGGCGGTCAGTCATCGCCCGGCCATCGACAGGTTTGCGGCCATCATCAGGCTTTAGCCGTTGGCCCCATGACACCATCAGCCGGCCGGCGCTGGGTGCTGGACGTGATCGGCACTGATGCCGGCGGGGTGGCATCGCTGGGGCCCCACGGCCTTGAGCGGGTGCGTGAGGCCGCGATCGTGCTGGCACCCTCCAGGCTGCTGGCCGACCTGGAGCCGTGGTGGCAGGCCGAGCAGGTCGCCGGGCGGATCCCCCCGGCCAGACCCTGCCCTGAAAGCCACCCCAGCGACAGGCCCGAGCAGATCGTGGCCCCGCTGCTGGCCGCCGAGCAGGCCGGCCGGCCGGCCGTGCTGCTGGCGAGCGGCGATCCGCTCTGGTTCGGGATCGGCCGTCAGCTGCTGCTGCGCCTTGGGCCCGAACGGCTGAGGTTCCACCCGGCCCCGAGCTCCCTTCAACTCGCCTTTGCCCGGATCGCTCGACCCTGGCAGGACGCCGGCTGGGTGAGCCTCCATAGCCGTGACCCCGAGGCGTTGGCGGCCGCGCTGCAGAAACGCCCGCCGGCCCTGGCGGTGCTCACCGATCCGGGACGCGGCGGCGCCACCGAGGTACGGCTGCTGCTGCGGGCCTCCGGGCTCGAGCAGGCCTATGCGTTCTGGTTGTGCGAGCGCCTGGGCCATCCCGCCGAGCGTGTGCAAAGGCTCAGTCCCGAGCAGCCGCTTCCCGCCAACGTCCACCCGCTCCACCTGGTGCTACTGATCGCCGAAACACCGGCTCCGGTGGCCGATCCCGCCGCTCTGCCCCTGTTCGGTCTGGCGGACGGGCTGTATCTGCAGCACCCCGATCGCCCGGGTCTGATGACCAAACGGGAGGTGCGCATCCAGCTCCTCGCCAACCTGGAGCTGCCCGGGCACGGTGTGCTCTGGGACATCGGGGCCGGCGTGGGCTCGGTGGGGCTGGAGGCCCTGCGACTGCGGCCTGGCCTGGCCCTCTGGGCTGTGGAAAGCCGCGGCGGCTCTGCCGCCCTGATCAGGGCCAACGCGCAGCGCCTGGGTGTGGTGCCCGCAGACGTGCTGGAAGGTCGGGCGCCCGAGGCCCTGGCGATGTTGCCCGATCCGGATCGGGTGCTCGTGGGGGGCGGCGGTCGGGAACGCTGCGCCGTGGTGCAGGCCGTCTTGGAGCGGCTGCGGCCCGGTGGAATCGTGGTGATCCCCCTGGCCACGGTGGAGGCCCTGGCGGAGCTGCGGCCACTGCTGGAGGCAGCGGGGCTGAACGTGTCCGTGGCCCAGCATCAGAGCTGGCGCGGCAGCGCCCTGGCCGACGGCACCCGCCTGGCTCCGCTCAATCCGGTGCTCCTGCTTCAGGGACGCAAGCCCTGAAGGCGCTCGATCGGGGCCGGGCTTCCCACCCGGATGCCGAGGGCTTCCGCCTGCCCGGCACCCAGCTCCACCACACTGTGGACCTGGACATCAGGTCCGTAGCTGGGGCAGGGCAGGTGCAGGCAGGGTCGGGTGTTGGCCTCGATCGCCACCACCCGGCCATCGCGGATGAACAGCATGTCGAGGGCCGCTGGAGTGCGGTGCATCCAGAAGCGGGCCAGGGCCGGTGTGCCGAAATCGAACCACATGCCCTGCAGGGGCTTAAGCGGTGGCCGCAACTGCAGTCCGATCGAGAACTGGCGATCGCCCCGGGGCACCTCCAGCTGGATGCAGTGGTCGGGGGCCAGGCACCAGCGGGCTTCAATCGGCAGGTACTGGGGGGGCTGCTGGGGGGCGGCCGACACCCCGGCTGCGAAGACCCCCGAGAGCGCCACCACGGTTCCCAGCCGGCGGAGCGCGCGAGTCATGGGTCGGCTCCCGCCTGAATCTGGGGCAGACGATCGCTCAGGCAATAGCCCTGACCACGCACCGTATGAATCAGACGCCGCTCCCCCCCCTGCTCCAGTTTCTGGCGCAGGTAGCGCACATACACCTCGATCACGTTGCTGGCGGCTCCCTGCTGATCCTTCCAGACATGGCTGAGGATCTGCTCACGGCTCACAACCGTGCCCTTGCGCTCCAGCAGCAGCAGCAGCAGTTGATACTCGCGGGCTGTGAGAGCCACCAGGCGCGACCCGCGCTTCACCTGGCGGGCCATCGGATTCACAACCAGGTCGGCCACCTGCATCAGCTGGGCCGGCACATTGGCGCGATGGCTGATGTCCAGGTGGAGGCGCAACCGCATCAGCAGATCACTGGGCCCGAGGCTGGAGAGCCAGAAGTCGTCAGCGCCGCTGCTCAGGCAGTGCACCCGGGCCTCGATCGTGTTCTCCCCTTCATCCAGAAGGATCGGGATGGCGCCGAAGCGGCTGCGCAGCGCCGGGATGCGGGCAGCTTCCGCCGCCGCCAGCAGCACCGCAGCGGGCTGAACCTTCCCAGTGAGGCCGGCCTCCAGCACCGTGGCATACCCCGAGGCCTCAAGCCTGGGCGCCAGCTCCACAGCCTCAGCCCCCAGCAACAGCAGCGGCGAGGCACTCATCGGCCGTTGCCATCGGGTTTGGCCACATGGGGAAGCCCCCAGCCCAGCTTGTTACGCAGCACCTGGAAGAACTCGTGATCCGCCAGCCGCACGAAACGCACCGGGTGATCGGAGCGACGGATCAGCACCCGATCCTCCGGCCACACGTAACACCCCGCACTGCCGTCCACCACCATCATCAACCGCTCTGGCGTGGCCGGGAACACGGTCACCGGCTCCAGATCGCTGAACACCAGAGCTCTGGAGGCCAGGGAGTGGGGAGCGATCGGGGTGAGCTGCAGCACCGGACAGTCGGGGGTGATCACCGGCCCCCCGGCACTGAGCGAGTAGGCGGTGGAACCGGTGGGGGTGGACAGGATCACCCCATCCGCGGCGATGTCCACGGGGGCATGGCCACCGATGGCGATCTCGAAATGACACATTGAAGTGAGCGGCTCCCGATGCAGGGCCATCTCGTTGAGGCAAAGCACCTCCCAGCGGCGCTGGTCACCCCGCATCACGCTCACGATCAGCATCGTGCGCTCCTCCACCGTCCAGTCGCCGGCGATGAGCTGATCCAGCGCCTGATCCAGCTCCTGGAGATAGGCCTCGGCCAGAAAGCCCAGATGGCCGGTGTTGATGGTGAGGATCGGGACCCCGATCGGGGCGGTCTGCCGCGCGGCCGACAGCACGGTGCCATCGCCGCCGAGCACCACCGCCGCATCCATCCGGTCATCGAAACTGGCCGGCACGCAGGCGGCATAGCCCCGGGTGCGGAGATGCTGGTCGGGATTGGCGAAACCCACCATCCCCCCGGAGCTGCTCACGCGCGCCACCTCGCGGCCCGCCCGCCTGAGCCGCTGCTCGATCTTGTCGGCCGTGTTCAGGGCAAGGTCCTTGCCGTCGTTCACGATCAGTCCAACCCTCAGTCCACCCCGGGGCACCGATCGAACGCCGCAAACCAGCCAAGTTTATGGGGAGGGCTCAGAACTGCTCCAGAAAGCGCAGATCAGTTGTATAGAGCCGGCGGATGTCATCAATGCCATGGCGCACCATGCAGAAGCGCTCCACCCCCAGTCCTGCAGCGAAACCACTCCAGCGCTCGGGATCGAGCCCCATCCCGGTGAGAACGGCCGGATCCACCATCCCGCAGCCCATCACCTCCAACCAGCGGCCGCGCCACTGCACATCCACCTCGGCGCTGGGCTCAGTGAAGGGGAAGTAGCTGGCCCGGAAACGCACCGGCAGATCCCCGAAGAAGCGCTGCAGGAAGGCCGTCACCGTGCCACGCAAGTGGCTGAAATCCAGACCTTCATCGATCGCCAGCACCTCCACCTGATGGAACACCGGGGAATGGGTGGCATCGACCGCATCACGGCGGTAAACGCGGCCGGGAGCCACCACCCGCACCGGCGGGGGGTTGTTCTCCAGGTACCGGATCTGAACGGGTGACGTGTGGGTGCGAAGCAGCCGGCCGTCGTCGAGGTAGAAGGTGTCCTGCATGTCCCGGGCGGGATGGTGCTCCGGAATGTTCAGGGCTGTGAAGTTGTAATAATCGGTTTCGATCTCGGGCCCTTCTGAAACGCGGTAGCCGAGGCCGCAGAAGATGTCCACGATCTCCTCGATGCTGCTGATCAGCGGATGGCGATGGCCCGGCGGCACGTAGCTGCAGGGAGCGGTCACGTCGAGAGTTTCCCGGGCGATCCGCTCGGCCAGCGCCGTTGCCTTCACCTCCTGCAGACGCTGACCCAGAAGGGTCTGCACCTGGTCCTTGAGCACATTGGCCCGCTGACCCAGCAGCGGTCTCTGATCGCCCGGCAGCCGGCCCATGGCGCCCAGAACGGCCGAGAGCCGTCCTCTCTTGCCGAGCAGTTTCACCCGCAGCTCCTCAAGCTCAGCGGCGTTGGCGGCCGCGCGGATCTCATCGCCGGCAGCCCGCTCAAGAGCATCGAGCTGGTCGCTGAGCTGCTGAAGGGACTCCATGGCGCTCACGGCAGGCTCGGGCTCGGGGGGAAGGCTGAGACTGTAAGGATCAGGAGGCTGGAAGGCTCCGCTGTTCCCTGGCACCATGGCCCTGTCGATCCTGATCTGCAACGACGACGGGGTGTTCGCTGAGGGGATCCGCACCCTCGCCGCCGCCGCGGTCTCCCGCGGCCATCGGGTCACGGTGGTGTGCCCGGATCAGGAACGATCCGCCACCGGCCATGGCCTCACCCTCCAGACGCCGATCCGGGCCGAACGGGCCGACGAGCTGTTCGCCGATCGTGTGCATGCCTGGGCGTGCAGCGGCACACCCAGCGACTGCGTGAAGCTGGCCCTGTTCTCGCTGCTGGAGGAATGGCCGGATCTGGTGCTCTCCGGCATCAACCACGGCCCCAACCTGGGCACGGATGTGCTCTATTCCGGCACGGTGAGTGCGGCGATGGAGGGAACGATCGAGGGGCTGCCTGCTCTCGCCGTGAGCAGCGCCGACTTCCAGTGGCGCCAGTTCGCCCCAGCCGCTGAGCTGGCACTGGATGTGGCGGAGCGGATGCTGGCCGCGGGCTGGCCCCATGCCACCCTGCTCAACCTCAACGTGCCACCGCTTCCCGCCGACCAGATCGGCCCGCTGCGCTGGTGCCGTAAGGCCGTGCGCCGCTACACCGACCAGTTCGATCGACGGGTTGACCCCCGCGGCCGCACCTATTACTGGCTGGCCGGGGAGGTGGCCAACGATCTGGAGGCCGAGGTGGCCGGCCCTGCCGACTGGCCCACCGACGTGGCCCATGTGAATGCCGGAGGGGCCTCGCTCACGCCGCTGCAGCCGGAGATCTTCTGGCGGGGCGACTGCGCCGGCCTGCCCGCCCTCGGTTGAGGCTCCCGAATCCGCTGGACCGTTGGATCAGCTGGGCCGATGGATGCGCTGCAGCAACCAGAGGCTCACCCAGAGGCCGATCAGGTGGGCGAACAGCACCTGGGTGTTGCTGAGCACCGAGAGCATCTCCAGGGAGGTGATCGGGTAGTTGGTGATCCGCCCACCCGGAGTGGTCATCACACCCCCGAAGGCGAAGCCCGCCTGCATCGAGGCCTGGAAGAACAGGCTGCCCGCCAGCGACTGATACCCCACCACCGCCAGGGTGAGGCCGACAAGGTCGGCGAGAATGCCGCGCTTGATCAGCCGCGCCGTTTCTCCCTTGCTGGGGTGCACCGGACTGGCCAGGGCCCGACCGCAGCGGATCAGCAGTCCGCTCTGCCAGATGCTCCAGACCAGGATGAAGAAGGCCAGGGTGGTGAGCGAAAGGCCCGGCCCGAGCCCCAGAGCCTTGTCGGCACGGGCACTGAGCTGGCCGCCGATGTTGTTGAACAGGAGAACCCCCAGAACCACCACCGCCAGCACCACCTGGGCCCAGAGCCGGATCCAGCTGAACCGGCGCAAGGCCGCGGAGATGCGCTGAAGGTCGAGCCGATCGGCCATCGGGGCCCTGCCACTGGTCCCAAGTTGCCACGTGGGAGGATCCGATCCATAGCCGTTGCCATGGCCGAGCCGCGTTGATCCCCCTGCGCTCACCTGAGGAGGCTCTGCGACCCACTGCGATCGCCCTCGGCAGCTTCGACGGACTCCACCAGGGCCATCGGCGGGTGATCGCCGCCGTCGCCCAGGCGGGAAGGCCCGCCACCGATGGGATCATCCCAACGGTGGTGAGCTTCTGGCCCCATCCCCGCGAAGTGCTCCATGGCGACACGCGCCTGCGGCTGGATCTACCCGAGGAAAAACTGGAGCTGCTCGAACCGCTGGGAATCCGCCAGCTCGTGCTGGTGCCCTTCACCCGTGAGCTGGCTGCCCTGAGCCCGGAAAGCTTCATGGAGCAGGTGCTGGTGGGTCAGCTGCAGGCGCGTGAGGTCGCCGTGGGTGAGAACTTCCGCTTCGGGAGGGATCGCCGCGGCGATGCGCAGACGCTCCGCGATCTCGGGGCCCGCTTCAACGTGAAGGTGTCAGTGCTGCCGATGCTCTGGAACGGCTCGGAGCGGGTGAGCAGCAGCCGGATCCGCCGGGCTCTGGCGACAGGCGACATCCGGGAAGCCGGCCGGCTGCTGGAGCGGCCCTACCGCTTCCGCGGCGAGGTGGTGCGGGGCCGGGGCCTGGGCCGGGAACTCGGCTGGCCCACCGCCAATCTGCAGGTGGACGGCCGCAAGATCCTGCCCCTCGAGGGGGTGTACGCCGCCAGGATCTGGCTGAATGAAGCTGCTCCACACGACACGCCAAGGGCGGCGGTGATGAACCTCGGGCCCCAACCCACGGTCGACCCCAACGCCCCGTCAGCGGTGGAGGTGCACCTGCTGGATGGACAGCACGACCTGGTGGGCCAGCAGCTCTGCGTGGAGCCCCTGGCGCTGCTGCGTCTCCAGGAGCGCTTCGACAGCCTTGAAAGCCTCAAGGGCCAGATCGCCCGCGATGCCGAGGAAGCTCGCCGCTACTGCGGAGCTGCCGGCTGCCTCAGCTCACCGGATAGGCATGGGTGAGACCCCAGCCGATGAACGCGGCAATGCCGCCCAGCAGCAGAATCCCAGACACCAGCACCAGCATCGGGCTCCCCTCTTCCGTTGGGTTCATCCAGCTCAGTGGCGGCCTCTCGCCGCAAGCTAAACAGTGCAGCGCTATCCCGCCATGCTCTCTGACACCGATGTCACACCCAAGGCCAACGCCGATGAGGTGCAGGCCGTGCATCGGCTGCTCGACGCCAACCTCGATCGAGCCCGAGAGGGCCTGCGGGTGCTGGAGGACTGGGCGCGCTTCGGACTGAAACGGGTCGATCTTGTGGCCCGTTGCAAACACCTGCGCCAGCAGCTGGGAGCGGTTCATGGCGAGGCCCTCAAGCTGGCCCGACACACCGCCACCGATCCAGGGGCTGGGATGGGCCATCCGGCCCAGGCCGCACGCCAGACCCCAAACCAGGTGCTGGCCGCCAACGCGGCACGGGTTCAGGAAGCGCTGCGGGTGATCGAGGAATTCGGCCGCCATCGCGAACCGCTGCTCGCCACAACGGCGGCGAGCGTGCGTTACGCCCTCTACGACCTGGAGGTGGATCTGATCCGAGCCAGCCGCCTGCATGGAAACGGCGCCGAACGCCGGGCCCTGCTGGAACGCTGTCACCTCTACCTGGTGACCTCCCCGATGGACCAGCTCGAAAGGATGGTGGAGGGCGCCCTGCAGGGAGGGGTGCGACTGGTGCAGTACCGGGCCAAACCTGAGGCCACCAACAGCTCCGGCCAGCCGCTCACGGATTGGGAACGCCTGGAGCAGGCCGAGGCCCTGAGGCGATTGTGCGCGCGCCATGGAGCGCTGTTTCTTGTGAATGACCGGATCGACATCGCCCTGGCGGTGGAGGCCGACGGGGTGCATCTGGGCCAGGGCGACCTCCCGCCTGGCCTGGCGCGAACGTTGCTGGGCAGCGAACGGCTGATCGGCCGCAGCACCCATGCCATCGAACAGCTGCACCAGGCTGTGGCGGATGGCTGCGACTACGTGGGGGTGGGACCGGTGAATGCCACACCCACCAAGCCGGGCCGGACGCCGGTGGGGCTCGACTACGTGCGCGCAGCGGCCGGACACTGTCCGATCCCGTTCTTTGCCATCGGCGGCATTGATGCCGCTGTCCTGCCACGGTTGCGGGAAGCCGGGGCGAGCCGGGTGGCCGTGGTGCGGGCCATCACCGGGGCGATCGATCCGGCCTCTGCCACCCGAGAGCTTCTCGCCGGCCTGAGCCATGACCACTGAGCCATGACCAACCCACCTTCCGACGCGGCCACGATTCACCTACAGGTGAACGGGGAAATGCGACGCTGCCCCGCCGGCCTGCGGCTGGATCAGCTCCTGGAAGTGCTCGGCTACCGCCCCCAGCTCGTGGTGGTGGAATACAACGGTGCGATCCTGCCCCGCCAGCACTGGCAGGAGCAACCAGTGGTGGAATCCGACGTGCTGGAGGTGGTCACCATCGTGGGAGGGGGTTCCTAGATTTCGGTCTGCAGCCCACGTACCCGTGGTACCAGCACCCACCCCAGCTCAGCAGTCCCGCCCGAACCACCTGCGCCGCTGCCTGAGCTGGCTGGCCCTGCCGGTTCTGATGGTTTCCCTTCTGGTGATTCATCCGGCCCCCAGCCAGGCCGCCAGCGGCGGACGGATCGGAGGCGGCAGTTTCCGTTCGGCCCCCTCAATGCCCCGCAGCTACGGCGGGGGCGGCTACCGGGGAAGCTATGGCGGCGGCTACCGGGGCGGCTACGGGGGAGGGGGCATCGGCTTCCCCTTCATCATCCCGTTCTTCGGCTTCGGTGGAGGCGGCCTGTTCGGCTTCCTCGTGCTGATGGCCGTGGTGGGCCTGCTGGTGAATGCCCTGCGAGGCGGTGGTTCCCAGGCCCTCTCGGGAGACGAGGGCCCCCTGATGCCAGCGGCCCGCCCCGACGGTCCTGTGTCGATCGCCCAGCTGCAGATGGGCCTGCTGGCATCCGCCCGCGACCTCCAGTCCGACCTGCGGCGCCTGGCGGCGAATGCCGACACCACGAGCAGCGTCGGGCTGCAGAGGGTGCTTCAGGAAACCAGCCTGGCCCTGCTGCGGAACCCGGATCTCTGGGTCTACGCCAACGCCGAGGTGGGCCAGGTTCCCTTTCCCTCAGCTGAATCCACCTTCAACCGCCTCTCGATGGGCGAGCGTTCCAAGCTCGACCGCGAGCTCACCACCAACGTGTCAGGGCAGCGCTCCAGCGATGCCCAACGCCGTGCTGGCTCCAGCGACGCCACCAGTGATTTCATCGCCGTGACCCTGCTCGTGGCCAGCCGTGGCCGGATCAGCGTGAAGGGAGCGGGCAACGCCGAACAGCTGAGGGAAACGCTTCAGATCCTCGGTGGCGTGGGCTCTGACGACCTGCTGGCCCTTGAGGTGATCTGGCAGCCGGAGGGAGCAGGAGAAGTGCTGAGCACCGAGCAGCTGCTCACGGCCTATCCCGATCTGCAGCACCTCTGACCCCGAGGATCCTCAGCGCCGCCATCGCGGCCCCATAGCCATTGTCGATGTTCACCACCGTGAGGCCCGGGGCGCAGCTCGCCAGCATTCCCTGCAGAGCCGCTTGCCCTCCGGCACTCACCCCATAACCCACGGAGACAGGGACAGCGATCACCGGCTGGGGAAGCAGGCCGGCCAGCACGGTGGGCAGAGCCCCCTCCATGCCGGCACAGGCGATCAGCACATCGGCGCCCTGAAGCTCCTCGAGCCGATCCAGGAGCCGATGCAGGCCGGCCACACCCACATCCAGCACCAGCTCGGCCCCGACCCCATGGCAAGCCAGAGCCAGTCGGGCCTCCGCCACCACCGGCAGGTCACTGGTTCCACCGCTGAGCACTACCACCCGACCCCGCTGGGGATCAGGCGCCGGCAGATCCGGACTCACGAGGCAGCGGGCATCGCGATGATGCTGCAGCGGCAGATCCGGCAGCAGACGGCTCACCGCTGCCGCCTTCTGAGGGCTCACCCGCGTGGCCAGAGCCAGTTCCGCGGCGGCGTGAAGCCCACGGATGATCCGCGCCAGCTGATCGGGGCTCTTGTGCTCACCCCAGATCGCCTCCACCATCCCCAGCCGCTGGCGCCGCTCCAGATCGAGGCGATGCTCGGGGCTTTGCTCAACGCTCATCGGCCGGCACTGGGATCACCCCCAGGTTCGGAGGCTCAAGGACCTGCGGCAACTCGCTGTCGAGAAGCGCCAGATCGGAACGGCTCAACAGACCTGGGGCTTGTCCCACCCGATCCGCCAGGGTGTCGTTCCGCCAGATGGCGTGCTCATGTCCGAGCCGGACTCGTTCGGCCCCGTGGGTGCTGAGCACATCGGTGTCGGCACTCATTGCGGCAGCAATTCCCCCTCGAACAACAGTGGGAAGGGGTTGTCGCGATCCTCACCGGTGCCCTGGCGGGCCAGCTGCTCGAAGCGCTGTTGCACCGCCTGGACCTCCCTGGCCGGAATCGCCTTCCACTGCTCGCGGCTGCGCCAGTGGATCAGCAGGGTGGCCTCATGGCGCTCCGGATCCCAGAGGATCTGCCGGTCGAGAAATCCGGGCTGCCGGGCCAGCCACGGTTCCCAGCTGCCCCGCTCCGCCTCCAGCCAGGCCTGCTCCGCTCCCTCGGGCACCCGCACCCGCAGATGTTCCACCACCACGCCCTCGCCAGCTGCCAGGGCGGTCGGCACGCCTGCCCAGAGCAGGAGAGCCGAGAAAAGGGCCAGCAGGACGAACTTCATGGCTGGTGTTCAGTCGCGCTGCAGCAGGGCCACCGCCTGGCAGGAGATGCCCTCCTCCCGGCCCTCCGGCCCGAGCCGTTCATTGGTGGTGGCCTTCACCCCCACCTGCTCCGGCTCCAGACCCATCCGCGCCGCAATGGCGCCACGCATCGCCTGGATGTGGGGCTTGAGCCTGGGTCGCTCGGCCACCACCACCGAATCCACGTTCACCACCCGCCAGCCGCGGGCTGCCACCAGGGCCACCACCTGCTCGAGCAGCACCAGGCTGTCGGCTCCCTTCCACTGGGGATCATCCGGGGGGAAATACTGCCCGATGTCTCCGAGCGAGAGGGCCCCGAGCAGGGCATCCATGATCGCGTGCACCAGCACATCGGCATCGCTGTGGCCATCGAGGCCCAGGCCCTCCGGGTGCTCAAGCCGCTGCCCCCCCAGGATCAGGGGCCGACCGCTCACCAGCCGATGGATGTCGTAGCCGTTGCCGATGCGAAGGGTCATGCCGTCGCTCTCACCCCTGACATTCTCATGGCCAGTCGCCCCCCCTGGAGATCAGACCGCTGCCGCTTCGATGAGGCGGAACACTCAATGGCTACTAATTTTTGCCTTGGTCGATGACGAGCGATGCAAACCCGCCTGCTTGCAGCGCTGTTGCTCACATTGGTGCTGCTGCTGCCTCTGGGGCTGGGGGGATTGGCGATCCCCACCCCTCCAACCTCCTCGGATTCGGCCTTGCCGATGCGGGGGAGGGCTTGGAGATATGCCTGGGGAGAATCCGGACCGTTTGAACATCAGACCGACGCTGAGGAGGTGGTGGGCCTGGATGTGCTGCTGCTGAAGACAGTGGTGAAGCAGCAGCTGGGGGGACGCCTGGTTTTGGCAGATTTTCCCCGGGGGGAGCACCAACAGACCGAGGCCATCCGAAAGGGCTTGGCGGATGTGACCACCGACATGGAGGGGCGACCTGAGCAATTGGCGTTCGCCCGTTTCTCGGAGCCTTATCGCCGCGTGGAGATGGTGGTGATCGCTCCGGCGGCGGATCCCCAGGGCTGGTTGCGTCGTCGCAGCGAGGTCGAGCTCCTGCGAGACCTGCAGCGTTCACGAGCGCGTATTGGTGTGATCGAAGGCTGGTCCCATGGCCCGCGGCTGGAGCCCTGGTTTCGCACTCTCTCCCGAGAGTCTCCAGAGCGGTTGCGTGTGTTCAACTCACCGGCTGCCCTTGTCGGGGCCCTTGGCAAAGGGGAACTGGAGCTGGGTCTGGGTGAACGCCTGTCCTTGGCCACAACATTTTTGAACGTGAATCCGTCCAGCCTGGGCCAGCCCTTGGCCAATGCGGCGGATCCTTTCCGGGTGGTGGTGAGCCGCTTCATGTTCAGCGCTCGCACGGTGAGCGCCAGGGAGGTGGCAGCCTTCAACAAGGCCCTCACTTCGGTGCTCCGCTCGGGTGACTATCAGCGGATCGTGCGCAAGGCGCTGTTTCCGGTGTTGCTCGAGGTCTCAGCTGGTCGCTGGTGGTTTTACCCGGTGGAACTGCTCGGTGTCTTCGCCGCTGCTCTCACCGGCGCCGTACTGGCGCTGCGTTGCGGCCTGGGAATGGTGGGGTTGGTGATTGTGGCGATGGTCACGAGTATCGGCGGTGGGGTGATGCGAGATGCCCTGATCAATCGACCGGTGCCAAGCGTGCTGCAGAGCCCGGTGTATCTGGGCCTGGTCTATGGCGGCATCGCCGTGGTGTTGCTGGCGGCACTGCTGCACCGGCGACTGCTCACAAGCGTTCGCCTGGATCCCTGGCTGGATGGTCTTGATGCGGTCGGCATCGCCGCCTTCACGGTGACCGGTGTCCTGATCGCCCTGCGGATGCAGGCCGAGCCGCTCTTCCTCTGGGGCCCACAGCTCAGCGTGCTCACCGCCTGCGGCGGAATGCTGGTGCGTGAGGTGGTTCTCGGTCGCGGCGATCCGATGCTGCGCCCTGGCATCCTCTATATCGAGATCGTCTTCCTCTGCTCGCTGATCCTGTCGTTGTTCCTTACCGTCTATTCAGGGCAAACCAGCTATCGCTTGCGAGATATTGAGCAGGCTGTCATCGCCACGATGGTAGCCGTGATCATTCTTCGAATGGCAGCCCTTCGCTGGCAGTGGCGGTCCCCGGTGTTGCCTGGCCGGATGGGACGATCTCCCCGCTGACCCGGCTCTGCTGGGCCTGCCAGCGCTGGAGGAGATCGGGACGCCTGTTGCCGGTGCGCTCCAGCTGGTTCTGATAACGCCATCGGGCAATGGCGCCATGATCACCGCTGCGCAGCACCTCCGGCACCTCCATGCCGCGGAAGTCGGCCGGCCGGGTGTATTGGGGGTACTCCAGCAGCAGATGGGTGTGACTCTCGTCGTGAAGGGAGGTCTCGCTGCCCACGGTGCCGGGCAGCAGCCGCACCACGCCATTGATGATCACCGCCGCCGGCAGCTCGCCGCCGGTGAGCACGAAGTCGCCGATCGACACCTCCTCATCAGCCAGGACGCGGATGCGCTCATCGAAGCCTTCGTAGTGGCCACAGATCAGCACCAGCTGCTCATACGTGGTGGCCCAGCGACGCAGATCCGACTGATGCAGCAGGCTCCCCTGAGGCGACATCAGCAGCACCCGCCGCCGCGGCAGCACCGGGATCGCCTCCACCGCGGCATACAC
>JAYKGZ010000067.1:0-5550 GCA_035284925.1 Cyanobacteriota bacterium
GCACCAGCTGCTCATACGTGGTGGCCCAGCGACGCAGATCCGACTGATGCAGCAGGCTCCCCTGAGGCGACATCAGCAGCACCCGCCGCCGCGGCAGCACCGGGATCGCCTCCACCGCGGCATACACCGGCTCGGGCTTGAGCACCATGCCGGCGCCGCCGCCATAGGGCTCGTCGTCCACCTTGCGGTGTTTGTCGCGGGCGAAGTCGCGCGGGTTGTGGGTGTGCAGCTCGGCGATGCCGGCGCCAAAGGCCCGGCCGATCACCCCCAGGCCCAGCAGAGGTTCGAAAGCCTCCGGAGCCAAGCTCACCACATCGAGACGCATCACAGCGCGAGCCGCTTCAGCTGGCGGGGGCGACGGGGCGGGTCACCCGCCGGATCTCGGAGCTGAAGCTGGCCCGGCCGGGCGTTCCGTCAGCCCTGCTTTCCACCGTGCTGCGCAGCCTCAGGTTGGGCTTGGTGAACCAGATGCGCTCGCGCACCTCGGTGTCATTGGAGCGGATCGTGAGCTCCAGGCTGCCGTCGGGCCAGAGCAGCCAGGTGCCTTGCTGCTCGCCATTGCGGAAACGACCGTCGCCGCTGAACTGCAGCAGCTGGGCGGAGCCATCCTTCGGCCCCACCTGCAGGCCGCCAGGGCTTCCTGGGCTGTCAGGCTCGATATAGGTCACCTGCAGCTCGCCGCGCTCGCTGCTGTGCCACTCGTCGCCGTTCTCTCCCTCGAGGCCGGCGTCGAGGGCGAAGCGGCTGCGCAGCCCCATCCACTCGCCGGCGCAGAAGCGCAGGAAAGCCTCCATGGTTGCGGGCGGAAAGGCGGGGGCGTCGTCAGTCATGGGCGGATTCTCTCAGCCACCAGAGCCCGCGCTGCCCACCCAGACCACCTGGGACCCGTAGCCGCTGAGGATGCGATCGGCTGTAAGCAGGGTGAGCCCCGCCTCGATGGCCTGGGCGACGAGCAGTCGGTCGAAGGGGTCGCGATGGATCCAGGGCAGATGCTGCACCGCCAAACAGTGGTCCGCCGTGATGGCCACTTCTTCCAGCCCCTGTTGGCGCAGGCCGCCCCGGAGCTGGCCGGCGTCCACCTGGAAGGCCGGTTTGCCCAGGGAGGTTTTGATTGCCACCTCCCACAGACTCGCCACGCTGAACAGAAACGGAGTGCGTCGATCACTGAGGTCTGATCGCAAGGCTGGCGGCAGGCGGGTTGGGGTCACCGCCAGCCACAGCAGCAGCTGGGTGTCGAGCAGCCGCGGAGCCTGGGCCGATCGGTTGCGTGGGAACGTGCCCATCAGCTGAACATCGCTTCAATGTCGTCCTGGAAGTCGGCTTTGAGGTCGCCATCCAACACCGCCACCCCTTCCAGGAAGCCCAGTTGGCGTTGCCTGGGGATGGGATCCTCCACCGGCACGAGCCGCACCAGGGCCTTGCCAGCCCGGGCAATCACAACGTCTTCACCATCCAGGGCCTGCTCCACGTAGCGAGAGAGATGGGTCTTGGCGTCGTGCAGATTGACTTGCATGGGATCAGCTTAGCCGGTCTACTGGCTAAGCCGGCCAGCAAGCTCACTCTCCCCGGTAGCCCAGTTCGGCGAGTCGGGCGGCGCTGCGACGCCAGCCCGGCACCACCTTCACGAACAACTCCAGGTAAACCGGGCCGGAGATGACCTTCTCCATCTGCAGGCGTGCGCCCTGACCGATGGTTTTCAACATGCGGCCACCCTTTCCGATCAGGATGCCCTTCTGGCTGTCCCGCTCCACCAGCACCGTGGCGAGCACGGCCGTGCGGGGACCGTCGTCGACAACCCTGTCGATGCTCACCGCCACCGAGTGGGGAACTTCCTCACGGGTGTGGCTGAGCACCTGCTCGCGGATCAGCTCCGCCATCAGCAACTGCTCGGGCTGGTCGCTCACCGCATCGGGGGGATAGAGGTGGGGCCCTTGGGGCATTTCGGCGCTGAGCGCAGACACGAGGGCCGCTGTGCCTTCACCGGTGAGAGCACTCACCGGGTGCTGGGGCCAGCTCGGCGCCAGATCGCGGTAGCTGGCAGCCAGCCCCTCGGCCTGGCTCGGCTCCACCAGGTCGTGTTTGTTGAGGGCCAGATGCACCGGCACCTTGGCATGCTGCAGCAGCTCCACGATGTAGGCATCGCCCCGACCGGCGGGCTGACTACCGTCCACCAGCAGCAGCACCAGATCCACATCGCCGATGGTGTTCCTGGCGGTCGTCACCAGACGCTGCCCCAGCAGGTGGTGCGGTTTGTGAATCCCGGGCGTGTCGAGCAGCACGAGCTGGGCCACCTCGGTGGTGAGAATCGCCCGCAGCCGGTTGCGGGTGGTCTGGGCCACCGGCGAGGTGATCGCCACCTTTTCGCCCACCAGCTGGTTGAGCAGACTGCTCTTGCCCACATTGGGACGCCCGATCAGGGCCACAAACCCTGAGCGAAAACCTTCGGAGCCCTCGGGGAGGAGCGGGATCGTGGCGGAGAACTCCATGGCTCCAGCCTGGCAGCCTGCTGACCTCAGGAGTGTTTGGATTCAGCTCGGCTCAGGGCCTCGCTGGGATCGTGGCTGAGGTCGGCTTCGAGGAAGTCGCGCGTCTGAGGCAGGGCCAACCGCAGGTTGGATTCCAGATGCAGATCCACGCTCAACTGTCCAGCTTCCACAGCGCCATTCTCGAGAACGTGGCCGCCGCAGCCGCGATCGTCACTGACGAAATGGAAGTGATAACCCGGGATGTTCAGGCTGCTGACCCAACTCGGCGACCAGAAGCCCACCAGGGTGCCGCTCAGGTTGCGGTGGTCAAACACCGTCTGGACCGCGGCGGCGGCCTCCAGTTCGGTGCCCGTCTCCACAGCACTGACGGTGCGCACCTCGATGCGATCCAGCAGGCCGCGCACGCGAATAGCCACGAAGAGGTTGTCGCTGGGCCGCAACTGGTCGAGGCGACTGCAGAGATCTCCCCAGCTGGTTACATGCTCGAAGTGGTGCTGCTCATCGCTCTGGAAGTGGGTCACCACAAAGAACGGCGTCAGTTCCTCGTCGGGGGCCCGACTCAGAGAGCCATCCGCCCTGGCCTGCCAGCACTCGCCATCCAGCAGCACCCCTTCACCATCGAGATGATCGAAGGTGCCCAGGCCGAAATCGCCGTGGTTGGCCAGCTCGCCCACCCGGATGCAGCCCTGCGATACCCCCTCCACCACGGCCGTTGAGGTGGACACCTGCCAGAGGGTGTGATGGTCCAGGTCGAGATAGTCGCTGAGAGCCGCCCGCAACACATGGCTGATGCTTTCACCGGTTTGACGGCAGTGCGCGTCCAGAGCCCTTCGGTGCCCTTCCGGCAGGTGCAGCTTCAGCGCTTGGTGTTGGCGGCTCATCGACGCGGTGTGGGCAACACCCATAGGCTGTTGCCGGATGCCGCCTCTGTCGACAGCGATGACACCACCCACTCCCGAGCCGACATTTCAGCAGGCCATGGAGATCACAGCGCAGTGGCTGGCGCTCTGGGAACGGGGCGAGCTCAGCGATGAAGTGCTGGCCGACCGGGTCGGAGAGCTGGTGAGCAGCCGGGACGGCGGTCGGGGGTTCTTCGTGGTGAGCCTGGCGGGTGAGTGCCCGCTGATGGACCGCCTGCCGGAACCTGTGGTGCTCCAGCTGCGGGCTGCCGGGGAGGCTGTGGTGGATCTCACGGCTCGAAACCTGGCGATGAGCACCGCCATGGCCGTGCATCACCTCCGCAATGGTGACCGTGATCAACAGGGTTCGTCGGAACGGGTGAGCGCGCGCTGCACCGAACTGCTCAGACTGCTGGATCCCGCAGGGGTGAAGCAGCGGCTTGAAACCCTGCTGACAGCCGCACGAGATGGATGCGGAGACGACGTGACGTTCCTGCAGCGGTGGGGCTATGACGCCGAGCAGAGAGAGGCCATCGCATCAGCGGTGATCGGCGTAGCTGCGCCAGGCTGATGACTCAGAGCCTGAAATAGAGGAAGGCGTTGGCCATCCAGTCACCAAAACCGGATTTATCGTTATCCATGTCGTAATACAAACCTGTCGACAGGCGGATACGCTCGGATATTCTGAAGTCCAAGCCGCCGCTCAGGGAAAAAGTGGCGACCCCGGAAGAATCAACGTTCCATGAAACTCCTGGACCGAAATAAGCGGAAACAACAGAATCCGTGAACAGATCGAGGGTGAGCGGCAGGGTGAATTCACCCTGACTGTTTGGAACTCCGTTGTAGTCGGAGTTGCCAAAAACGTAGAATGGCCGCAGCGAAAGACTTGTATTGGGTGAAAGAGGGACCCCCAACCTGACGGCTACAGCCGGATAGGTGGGTTCTCCGATCCCGATGCGAGGACCAACACCGACATCAAGAAATGGTTGCCCGGGCGGGGCTGGAAGCGGAACCGTCGAAGCGACCTGGGGCTGAGAAGGCTTGGATCCAGGGGGCGGAGAACCAGCGGTTTGAGTCGACGCTGCCTCGGCGGGCGGAGCCGGTTCTGTGGTGTCGTCGCTGCTTCCGAGGGTGGTGAGCTTCCAGGTTGGGGATGCCGAGGGCTGATCAACCTGAACCCATGGAAGGGATCTCTGGGCTGAGCACGGCAAAGGAAGGAGGCCCAGGGAGGCAACGAAAGCAAGCCCCAGGGCTCGACCGCAGGGTGGGCCGCCGAAGACGAGGCGACCCGAACGGAGGGCCTGGAGCAAGCCGGTTTGCCGCTTCACGGCCATCAAAGAAGAATCAAACAACTATAAGGGTATTGTCAACAGGCTGTGAATGTGATCAGTCGCGACGACCACCACCATTGAGGGCAATGATCAAGCGAAGGATAAAGATAAAGAGGTTGATGTAGGTGAGATACATCCCAAGGGCCCCGGCCAGATACTGATCATCCCGATAGGTTCGGGGCATCGTGTAAAAGTCGACGAAGGCTGCACCCACGAACAACACGGTGCCGAAGCCGGCGATCATCAGCTCAAAGCCGGTGCCGTGAAACATGCCGGGAGCGAAGATGCCGCCCACCAGCTGCACCACCATGGCGATCAACAGGCCGAAGATGCCAAGCCCGACCACGCCGCTGAGGGCCTGACCGACGTTGTCGCTCATGCGGCGGCCCATCACCGAAGCGGCGACGAACGTGATGCCGGTGGCCAGAGCAGCGGTTCCGATCGCGCCGATCCCTGCGGTGCCAATCGCCAGGGCCACGATTCCACTGAGGGTGAAACCGGTGATCAGGCTGTAGGCCGTGAGCAGGGGCAGGGCCGTGGCGTTGTTGGCCTTCATGGCCACGTTCTGAGCCACGAAGAACAGGATGAAATTGCCGATGAGCGCCACCCAGAACAGGGGCATGAACCCGGCGGGGTTGCTACCGATCAGTGCCAGACCACCCACGACGCCGGCGGCCGTGAGGACCATGCCCCCACCCACATAGGGGAGAGCTTTGTTGACCACATTGGGTCCGACAAGCGCGCCGGCCTGGGCCTGACGGATCGCTTCCTGGAAATTACTGCTGGCCGGCATGGCTCAGAGAAGAACGTCTTCAGTCATCTTGCCAGCGCAAG
>JAYKGZ010000068.1:0-29036 GCA_035284925.1 Cyanobacteriota bacterium
GGGAAGCCCACGCGGCGCACCCGAAGCAACGGCGGAGCAGCAGGGGAGCGGATCAGACCGGTCTCAACCCACGCCGCAGTGCCAGCTTGCGCAGGTCGTCGGCCAGCACGATCGTGAGCGGCGCCAGCAGCATCCAGCCCAGGAACGGGGCCGGGAAGGGCACCATGTTGAAAATGCTGCCCAGGGCGGGCACCAGGATCAGGGCACTGAGCAGCACCATTTCGCTGGCCACGCCCAACCACAGCAGGGGGTTGGGTTCCCGTAGCAGGCGGAAGGCCGAGCGCCACTCGCTGCGGCAGACCATCAGAACGCCCACCTGACTGAACACGATCGTGGCGAAGGCCACGCTGGAGGCCTGCAGCTGGACGGTCTGCAGATGGGCCGGGGCGCTGTGGTGGAGCAGCTGGGGCGCCAGGGCCTGAAGCTGCCGGAAACCCACGCCCGCCTGACCCCACACCAGGAGGTAGGACCCCATCGAGAAGCCCGCCTCCAGCAGGCCCAGAAACAGATAGGAGCGCCCCATCACCTGGCGGTCGAGCAGCGGTGCGTTGCGAAGGCGCGGCGGCTGGTGCATCAGGCCCGGTTCGGGCTGCTCCGCCCCAAGACCGAGGGCCGGCAGCAGGTCGGTGCCGAGATCCACCGCCAGGATCTGCATCACCGTGAGGGCGGCCGGGATGCGCAGCGCCACCATCGCAAGAAACGGTACGACCTCCGAAAGGTTCGCCACCAGGATGTAGGTGATGAACTTGCGGATGTTGCTCACCACGCCGCGGCCGAAGCGCACGGCTTCAACAATTGTGGCGAAGTTGTCGTCGAGCAGCACGATATCCGCTGCCTCACGCGCCACTGCAGTGCCGTTGCGACCCATGGCCACACCCACATCCGCCGCCCGCAGCGCCGGCGCATCGTTCACCCCGTCGCCGGTCACTGCCACCACCTCCCCCAGGTCGCGGTAGGCCTGCACCAGCCGCAGCTTCTGCTCCGGTGCCATGCGGGCGAACACCAGCCGGGTGCGGTACTTGAGCAGGCGGCGCAGATGCACATCGCTGATCTGGGCCAGGGTTGAGCCCTCGATCACCCGCACAGGATCGGCAGCAGCACCGATCGCAGTCCCCCGATGGTTCTCGCCAACCGGGCCGGCCGACTCGAGCAGCCCGATCTGGCGGGCGATGGCCTGGGCGGTGAGGCCATAATCGCCAGTCACCATGGTGACCTTGATGCCCGCCTGACGGCACTGGCGAATCGCCTCGCTCACCTCCGGGCGGGGCGGGTCGTACAGGCCCACCAGGCCTACCAGGGTGAGCCCTTGCTCCAGGGCCTCCGGGGCGTAGGCATCCAGCTCCTCCCCACCCGCGCGTAGAGCCACCCCGATCACCCGGAAGCCGCGGGAGGCCAGGGCGTCGTTGGCCTTCACCGCCTGTTGGCGTGCCGCTTCACTGAGGGGAACAATGCCCGCGGCCGTGAGCCAGGCGCCGCAGCGCTGCAGCACCTCCAGGGGCGCCCCCTTGGTGATCGCCACCCGATCGCCGGCCGGCAGGGGCAGCCCGGTGATCGGCTCGGGCTGCTCGATCACCACCGTCATGCGGCGGCGGTGGGAATCGAAAGGCAGTTCGCGGCGGCGGGGATAGCGCCGCTGCTGTTCGCCGTGGATCAACCCCGCCTCAGCGGCGGCCATCAGCAGGGCGGTTTCGGTGGGATCGCCGCTGGCCCGCCACGGTTCGGCCCCGGTGGTGTCGTGCTCCAGGCGGGCGTTGGAGCAGAGGCTGGCGGCGAGCAGCAGCAGCTCGTGCTGGCCCTGGCTCCCGGAACCCTCGGTGGCGTCGCCCGGTAGCCAGCTATCCACCACTGCCATGCGGTTCTGGGTGATCGTGCCCGTCTTGTCGGAGCAGATCACGCTCACCGATCCGAGGGTTTCCACAGCCGAGAGGCGCCGCACCAGGGCGTTGCGCCTGGCCATGCGCTGCACGTTGAGCGCCAGGGTGAGCGTCACCTGGGGCAGCAGGCCCTCGGGCACGAATCCCACGATGATCCCCACCGCGTAGATCAGGCTCTCCAGCGGAGTCATCCGCTCCACGAGCACGCTGAGGGCAAAGGTGACAAGGCCGGTGCTCAGGGCGATCACCGTGATCGTGTGCACAATCCGCTGGATCTGCAGCTCCAGGGTGCTGGTGGTGCGGGCCGTGGTGGCCGTGAGATGGGCCACCTGGCCGAACTCGGTTTCGGTAGCGGTGGCGTACACCATCCCCGCGCCCCGGCCGGAGGCCACGGTGCTGCCGGCCAGCAGCAGATTGGTGCGCTCGCGGGTGGGAATGGCACCACCGTCCTGGGGGTCGGCGTCGCGGGCCACCGGCAGCGATTCGCCCGTGAGCACCGAGAGATCCACATACAACTGATGGGCCTCCACCACCCGACAGTCGGCCGGCACCTGGTCGCCCTCCTCCAGCGCCACCCGATCGCCGCAGACCAGCTGGTCGGCCGTGAGCTCCTGCAGGCGGCCGTCGCGCCATACCCGCACCATCGGCGGCAGGTTCTCGGCCAGGGCCTGAAGGGTGCGCTCAGCCTTGAAGTCCTGCCAGAAGGAGAACAGGGCATTGATCAGAATCACCGCCCAGATCGCCCAGCCCAGCTGGGGGGCCCGGGCGACGAAGGCCAGGGTGCCCGCCACCCACAGCAGCAGGGCCATGAAGTGGAACAGCTGGTCGGTGAAGCGCAGCAGCAGCGGGCGGCGTTTCAGGGGCGGCAACCGGTTGGGCCCGAAGCGACCCAGCCGATCGGCGGCCTCGCTGCTGCTCAGGCCCTCGGGCTGGCTCTGCAGGGACGCCTCCACCTCCGGCAGAGGCAACGACCAGATCGGCTTGGCAGCACTGAGAAGCACCGTTGAGCGCGGCAACCGTTCCCCATGCTGGGTAGAGGAGCCCGGGCCAGGCTGGGTGACCAGCGCCGCGACAGCGGATGAACACCCGGGTGGTGGCCATCAAGCTGAGTATCTGGATCCAGGCCCGCCGCAGCATCGTGCTGAGGCTCGGGCTGGGGGCATCAGCGTGCCGGCAGGGTCAGCCGGGCCTGATCAATCCGCTGGCCCTTGGCATCCCAGCCGATGATCCTGAGCGATTCCGGGGTGGCCTCCAGCTCGGCGAAGCTGAAGGTGCTGCGGCCGAAGGCCATGGTGTCGGAACCGAACACAGGCCGCAGGTGGGCGCCACCGCCTCCCACCACCAGATAGGTGGTGCCGTTTAGATCGCGGCTGCGCTCGTAGTGGTGTTCATGGCCGCTGATGTACAGCGCCACCCCATAACGCCTGAACAGGGGCACAAGCCGCCGGATGGCGTTTGGATCGTTGCCATAGACGCCCGAGGCATAGATCGGATGGTGGCCCACCACCACTTTCCAGGGGGCTGTGCTGCGGCTGAGGGCCTGCTGCAGCCAGGGCAGCTGGCGCTTCCAGTCGGCATTCCCATTGGTGTCGAGCATGAAGGCCTCCACCAGTCCGGAGCGGACGCTGTAGAAGCGCCCCTTCATCCCGAAGGGCCTGTAGGCCAACTGGGGATCGCCGTTGGCGGTGCGGATGTCGTGGTTGCCGAGCACCGCATGAAAGGGCACCCCGGCGGCGATCAGCTCCCTGTAGGGCTTCTGGAAGGTGGCATCCACAAGGGCGATGTCGCCCGACGGATAGATGTTGTCGCCACCCAGGATCACCAGATCCACGGGGGACTGGCGGTGGACGCGGGCCATCTGCACCCCCACCGCCCGCTGGTTGGCATCACCGCTGCCGAAGTCGGCCACGGCCAGAAAACGGGTGACCGGGCCGCCGGCTGAAGACCGCTGGCTGAAGAGCGTGGGGAGCAGCAGGCTGGAGCCAGCCAACAACTGGAGCAGCTGGCGCCTCTGCAGGCGAGGTGTGGACATCAGGGGAGGAAGCGTTGCGGATCAGGCCGCCAGAGGCGCGTTCTCGATCAGGGAAGGGGCGAGACGCAAGCCTGGCTCGCTGCCGCCAGGAGTCTCCAGCAGGCCGGCCTTACGGATCCGGGTGATCAGGCGGGTGGTGGTGACGCGGGTGGTGCCGATCAGTTCGCCGATGCGCTCATGGGTGAGGCGGAAGGGCAGATGGCACCAGGCGCCCCGACGGCGCCCCATGCGGTTCACCAGCAGAGACAACAGGGCCTGGAGCCGCTGCTCGGCACTGCCGAGATGACGGATGCGCAGAAGCTGCAGGGTCCATTCGTTCACCGCATCCACACCCGAACCGGCCACCGGTTCGGAGGTGTGGAAGGCCAGGGGGGTAAGGGCTTCCACACACACGCCCTCGGAGCAGAGACGATCGGTGCGCAGCTGGTCGCCGGCCTGAAGGAAGGCAATCGTCATGCCCTCCGTCTCCTCGCAGGGGCAGTAAACGCGGGCCATGCCCTCGAGCACCTCGAGACAGCTGGAGCCAGGCCTGAGGCTGGGATTGATCAACACGCTCTGGCCGGCGGGCACACGCACGGCGACCGGAGGGTTGTCGGTGAGAACTCGGAAGCCCATTGCGGCCGGAAACAGCACTGTTGCGAATCGCTCGCAACATAACCCGAAAACCCAGCATCTTGCAAGCGATTCTCAATAGCGACTGGATTGTTGCGAGGGGGCCCGCCGGCCCCTCAGCGCACCACCAGCACGGGCAGGGCGCAATGGGTGAGCACCTTCTGGGTTTCGCTGCCCAGCAGCAGGGCCCCGATACCCCGCCGGCCATGGCTGGCCATCACGATCAGATCGGCGCCAACCCGGCTGGCCGCTTCCACGATCGCCTCATGGGGCATCGGGTTCACCAGGCTGAGACGCTCGGCCGCGATGCCTGACTCCTCAGCCTGGCGGCAGGCATTCGTGAGAATCTCACGGCTCTGCTCCCGGCTGGCGCTCACCAGCATCTCCATGGTCCTGGGGTCCATCGGTTCCCCCAGTCCGGCCAAAGCCACGGGCAGTCCGGGTTCCGCATGAACGAAGGTGACGCGGGCGCCCAGCACCCCGGCCAGCTCCAGGGCCCTGGCCACGGCCTGGTCGGAGAGTTCGGATCCGTCCACCGGAACCAGCAGATGGGTGAAGGTCATGGCCGCAGCATGCGCTGCCCCGGTTTAGCCGTGGCCTTTCCATCCGGCGAGATGGGAGGCCGCCTGAGAACACACAAAAGTCCGGGCCGCCGGCAGCGCCGGCGCCAGATTCAGGGAGCTGAACGGCGGCAGCGGACGACTGCGAAGCCAGGCGCCCCAGCGGAATTCATGGAAAGGGATCAGCGGAGCCGGTTCGATCAACCCTTCCTTCTTGAGCTTCCACACCAGGGAGCGGTAGGGGTCGTCCTGAAGGCCGAGCAGTGAGGGAGGCAGAGCCGTGGGATGGAGCGGGCCAAGCCCACGACCGTCGTGGAGATACAGCCAGCCCCGTCGCTGCAACTCCTCCAGCACCACGGTTCGTTCATCAGCGGCCAGCTCCAGCACCACGTAGGCAAAGGCAACCGCCCGGGGTTCCAGTTCGAGCAGAGCCCGCAGCCGGTGATGACGATCCAGCATCCAAAGCGTCCCATCGACGCTGCGAACCAGAGGAACAGGTTTGGTGCCGAGATAGGAGCGCCGCTCGCTGCTGGTCTCCGCGAGGAAATCAGCCTGGCGGCTACGCACCTCAGCCAGGCCGACGCACATCTGGGTGGGGTGCAGCTCCGCGACGGCCACTTCGATCAGCTCCACCGAGGGATCCGGCGGTGGCAGCGGTTGGTAGGGAGGGAGTCGCAGGGCCATCGGGATCTGTCGCGGTGGCAGGGCACTCATCCATCCTCGGTCCTGAGCGGGCGACAGCCCTAGGGTCCGGAGAGGTGCCCGTGTCCATGCAGCCCCAAAGCTTTGCCCTTCCGGCCAGCGGCCCCCATGGCCGGCTCGGGGTGCTGGTCTGCGGCCACGGCAGCCGCAACCGTCTGGCGGTGGGGGAATTCGCCCAGCTGGCCCTCCAGCTGCGTGAGCGTCTGGCACCGATCCCCGTGGAACACGGCTATCTGGAATTCGCCCGACCGATCCTGCGCGATGGTCTCGAAGCCCTGCGCAACCAGGGTGTCGAGCACGTACTAGCCGTGCCCGCCATGCTCTTCGCGGCGGGCCACGCCAAGAACGACATCCCTTCCGTACTCCGAACCTGGGCAGCTGAGAGCGGGCTGCGCGTGGATTACGGCCGTGAGCTGGGGGTGGATCTGAAGATGATTCAGGCTGCCGGCGCCCGCCTGCGGGAAGCACTCGATCGAGCCGATGCCGAGGCCGCCTGCGCCGGCCGGGCTGCGGTGCCACGGTCGGACACGCTGCTGGTGGTGGTGGGTCGGGGCTCCTCCGATCCCGACGCCAATTCCAATGTGGCCAAGGTGACCCGGATGCTGGTGGAGGGCTTCGGCTTCGGCTGGGGGGAAACGGTGTATTCAGGGGTCACCTTCCCCCTGGTGGAACCCGGGCTGCGCCAGGCCGTGAAGCTGGGTTACCGGCGGATCCTGGTGTTCCCCTACTTCCTCTTCTCAGGGGTTCTGGTGAGTCGGATCCTGTCCCACAGCCAGCAGGTGGCCAACGATCATCCCGATCTGGAGTTCATCCAGGCCTCCTACCTGGCCGACCATCCCTGCGTGCTCGACACCTTCGCCGAAAGGGTGGAGGAGGTGATCCGGGGCGACACGAACATGAACTGTTCCCTGTGCAAATACCGCGCCCAGGTGCTTGGCTTCGAAGCTGAGGTGGGTGCCCCCCAGCACAGCCACCACCATCACGTGGAGGGGATCAGCGAGAGCTGCACCCTCTGTGAGCGGGAATGCACGGGTGCCTGCCAGCCCGATGGCGTGCCGATCCCCCTCGGCGGCCATCACCATGGCCCGGGGCATCACCATGGCCCGGAGCATCACCATGGCCCGGAGCATCACCATGGGGTCTACCCCCACGCCGAACACCCCCTGGGTCCGCGCACTCTGCGGGAGCGCTCCGGCGCGGCTGGAGCAGAAAAAAAGGGTGGAGGTGCCAGCCCCCACCCGTGATCTCCCTTGCCCGACCCGTGAAGGTCGCCCAGTGATTCTGTGGAGAGAGGCCCGCGGCTCAGGTAGCCGTCCACACCAGATCTGAACGATGGTGTGCCATTCCGGACACGTTCACCGGATCAAAGCTCCGAATGCCGGGAAACGGCCGCGGCGCACGCCCTCCAGGTGATTGCCATTTCGGTGAGGGTTGGACTCTGCCAGCCAGCACTGGGCCAGCAGGCACCATCCACCACCAGCAGATTCGGAGCCTGCCAGCAGCGGTTGAGGGGATCCACCACGCCGTCATGCGGATGGGCAGCCATGCGCGCTCCCCCCAGCTCATGGATGTAGTACCCGGGAGGCGGCGCACCGGAGCTCACCGCCAGACTCCGCTTCACCCACGGCTCAAACAGCGGCAGCACGAACAGATCTTCCAAAGGACGGATGGTGCCACCGGCGGCTTCGCACACGGCCTGCATGCGCCGATGCATGTGCGCCACCATCCGCTGCTCGTTCTCCCTCCAGCGCATCGCGATGTGGGGGACCGGAAGTCCCCAGCCATCGCACTGAGCGCTGTCGAGGCTGAGGCGGTTGTCGGGATGGGGCAGCGCTTCGCCGTGGGCGATCAGAAAGCCCGCGGCTTCATCGGGGTGGCGCTGCAGCGGCCTGGGAGGGTCAAAACGCTGCAGGGCGGTCCAGATGCCGTAGCCCCGAGCGAAATCGACGGCTCCTTCCGGCTCGATCGAGCCCGCTCCGATGTTCAGGGTATTGGGGATGAAGCAGCTGCCGGCGCCTGAGAGCTCCATGGGTCCCGAAGCCGGGGGCACCCCCGGCAGGGAAAAGAAGCGGCAGGTGGACACGTGATCCATCAGGTGGGCACCAAGGCAGCCGGAAGGGTCGAGCAGTCCGCGGCTCTGATGGCTCTCGCTGGAGTTCAGCAGGATGCGCACACTCTCCAGGGTGGAAGCGCAGAGCACCACCAGAGGAGCCTGGACCCGGTGACGGTCGCGGCTGATCGCATCCACGAACACAACCGCCTCCACCAGATCCCGGGCGGGTGACAGCTCCAGGTGGCTCACCACCGCATTCGGCCTCACGATCACACGATTGGTGGCCAGAGCGCGGGCCAGGGTCACGCCACAGCTGCTGGAACGGGGCCATCCCGGCCCACGGTGCAACGGGAAACCGCGGGAGCTGATCAGTGGAAGCCCCAGCTTCCGGTCGATCGCGTCCTGAAGCCGTTCCTCCCCGGGCGTCATCGGCAGGGCCGCCAGCAACTCGCCATCGGGGAGCTGCTCGAGACCGTTTCTGGCCCCGTGCACGCCGAGCAGCTGCTCAAGCCGCGCGTAATAAGGCGCCAGATCGTCATGGCCGATGGGCCAGTCCGGGCTGAGGCCATCCCGACGTCCTGCCCGGAACTCATGGTCGGATAGCCGCAGGGTGATCCCTCCCCAGGTGAGGCTCTTGCCTCCCACCTGACGGCCCCGGGTCCACAGGAACGGGGCATCCTCTGGAGTGGTGTAGGGATTGAGCCGTTCATCCACGAACAGCTCCGGGTTGTGTTTCCAGTACCCGGGATGATGGCGCTGCTGATGGTGTCGGCCGCTGATCAGATTCGCCACACGGCGGAGACTGTTGAACGGTTCCGATCCACGGGCCGCCTGATCGCTGAGCTGGGGGCCGGCTTCCAGAACCAGCACCCTGAGCCCTGCTTCAGCCAGCACCATGGCGGCGACACCTCCATTGGCGCCTGAACCCACCACCAGCGCATCCGGTGTGAATCCGTCAGGAAGCATGGCGGTGGTGGCAGGCATGAATCAGAAAACCCCCGAACGGAAAAGCCCCGGCAGGTGGCCTGCCGGGGCTTCAGGATTTGGTGGCGGGGGGCGGATTTGAACCACCGACCTTCGGGTTATGAGCCCGACGAGCTACCAGACTGCTCTACCCCGCGGCGCTTGATTCAGACCATAGCAGGTCGGTGTTCTGCGCTACCGGAGTGGCTCAAGGCCTCAGTTGCGCAGTTCCCCTTTGACCTCCAGGCGCAGATGCTCGGCAGGCACCAGAAACCGGCCACGCAGTTCCTCAAGGGTGCCTGGTGTCAGCCAGTCGAGCTGCTCCATCAACTGCAGAGCCACCGCATGCTTGGCCCGGGAGGATCCATCCTCCACCTTGATCGCCACACCCAGCCCCTCTCCCACGCGGCTGAGGCACTGAATCCCCTCGGCACCACCCTTGCTGAGCACCTGGCCGTGGCCCCGCCGCATCAGCTCGGTGTCGAAACGTCCATCTCCCGCCACCAGCTCCGGGTTGGTGAGCATGGCCCTGCTCAACCGCTCCAGATCGGCCTGTTCGCCGGCTCCCAGGTGGGCAAAGAGCAGCGCCATCTGGGAGAGCTGGAGCTGGAGGGTTGGAGCACCACAGTCGTCACGGGCAGAGATCAGCTCGGCGGCCGGCAGGCCCAGCAGCTCCGCCACCCGCTTCACGATCTCCTGTTGGAGAGGGTGCTCGGGCTGGAGGTAGCCATCGGTGCTCCATCCGAGCCGGCGGCAGGTGGCCAGGAAGGCCGCATGCTTGCCGGAACAGTTGTGCTCCAGTGGGCTGCTGCCACCCTCCGGCACGGGGCAGTGGAGCTGGTCAACCTCGATGTCCGCACCCCAGAGCAGCCGGAAGGCTTCCCTGGCATGGGCGGGGGTTCCGGTGTGGGAGGCGCAGGTGATCGCCAGGCCCCGGTCGCCACAGCCGAGCTGATCGGCGGTTCCACTGGCCACGAACACCGTGGCCTGAAAGGGCTTCAGTGCTGAACGCACGAAGCTGAGCTGCTGCGGATCTCCGGCCCTCATCAGAATCCTGCCCCGGTGATCGCAGACCACCGCATGGACGCGGTGTCGGGATTCCGCGATGCCCTGCCTCATCAGCAGCACCTCCAGCACAGGCGCTGCGGCACGGGTCGGACTGCCGAAGCTGGAGGACAAGGTCATGCAGGGAACGGAGACCGGGTACTAAAAAGCCTGACAGACGCTGGCTCCGAGCAGCATCAGACTGGCAGCCATGCCGATGGCCTGCTGAAGGCGCAACAGCACCGGGCGAACCTGATGGGTGGCCACCAGCAGATCCTGCTGACGCCAGGCCAGGGGCTTCTCCCAAACCTGCCCGTCGTACCAGCCGGACTCCTCGTACTCAACCCGCTCACTGACAAGACGGCGGTGCACGTAGCTCCAACCGAGCCACTGGCGAACCAGCAGCAGCACCGGCAGGGCGATGGCCGCCACGGCACCGGAAAGGGCCAGACGGGTGGGGTCATGGCGCAGAACCCAGCTGCCGCTGGCTACCACCAGGGTCACCGGAAGCAGCATCAGCCAGCTGATCGCCAGGGGCCTCAGCAACCCCGAGAGGGTTTCCGCGGGCCAGACGAAAAACCAGGACTGTCTGAGTTGCTCGTATTCACGAAGCGGCCGTTGCTCGGGCGGCACCGGACAGACCACGGCAGTCACGGATCAGGCTGTCGCCGGCTGGGCTGAGCTTAGGTAGCGCGTCTGCTCCCCGTGGCCCCAGAACGATTCCAGGTCGTAATAGCTGCGCTCCTCCGGCAGCAGCACATGCACGATCACCTCGCCGTAATCGAGCAACACCCAGCGCCCCTCCCGCTGACCCTCGCGCCGCAACGGCAGGCGGCCGGCATCCTGCTCAAGCCTCTCCTCCACAGAGCGGGCAATCGCCCTCACCTGGACATCGGAGAGGCCGCTGCAGATCACAAACCAGTCCGCTAGGGAGGTCACGTCCTCCACCCGGATCAAGCGAATGTCGACCGCCTTGCGGTCATCACAGGCTTCGGCAGCCAGGTGGGCCAGGGCGCTGGAGGACTGGAGCGCATCAGCCATAGACGTTCTCACTGGTGACCGATTCACGGGAGCCCTGCTGCTGGGCCATCTCGGCCCGGGCCTTGCCGGCGCTGCGGCGCAGCGCTTCGAGGCGGTTTTCGTAGATGGCGCGCTTGCGCTTCTTGCGGGTCTGCTCCACCAGCTCCTTGAGGGCCCCTCCAAGACTCTTGTAGGCATTGGGAAGGCTGTAGCCGAAGCGGCAGGCCAGATCAATGGCCCGCTCATCCGCGGCAATGGCGTCGTTCAGCCGTTTCTCGGAATTGTTCTTCAGGTAGAGGCGGTAGCCGGCGAAGCCCGACAGACCAAGCGCCATCAGCAGCAGCAGGCCGTCCTGGACCCAGAGCTCCCCGATGGCTCCCCCCAGACCGATGGCCAGAGCAGCCATCTCCCAGCCATCGCGGGGAACGGCGTCGTTCTGGATGCGCCCCACCTCGTGCCAGAACAGCAGGTTGCGGTGATCGAGCGCCAGCGAGTCCCATTTCTCCAGATCCACCTGGATCTCCACCTCATCGCGGCCGATCTCCTCAATCGTGACCAGGGGTGGATCGACGGAGGCGGCGGCTTCCACAAAAACCCAGCTCTGCATCTCCGGGGGCAACAGGCCCTTCAGGCGCTGGAGTTCGCTCATTACGCGGGTACGCACACCATCTGTACCAGCAGGTTAGCGAGAGCTTCATCGCCACCAGCTGGGATCTGGGGAGGTCGATGCTGGAAGGCATGAGAGGCTGGGCCGGAACGGTGTGTCACCTCCTCCATGCCCCGCCGCACGGATCTGCATCGCATCCTGCTGCTGGGGTCCGGGCCGATTGTGATCGGCCAGGCCTGTGAATTCGACTACTCCGGCACCCAGGCCTGCAAGGCGCTGCGGGCCGAGGGATGCGAAGTGGTGCTGATCAACAGCAACCCGGCTTCGATCATGACCGATCCGGACATGGCGGACCGCACCTACATCGAGCCGCTGATCCCGGAGGTGGTGACCCGGGTGATCGAGCTGGAGAAGCCCGATGCCCTGCTGCCCACCATGGGGGGCCAGACAGCCCTGAACCTGGCGGTGACCCTGGCGGAGAACGGAACCCTCGAAGCCCACGGGGTGGAACTGATCGGCGCCAACCTGGCCGCGATCCGCAAGGCGGAGGACCGGCAGCTGTTCAAGGAGGCCATGGAGAGGATCGGCGTGGCCGTCTGCCCGTCGGGAATCGCCAGCTCCATGGAGGAAGCCCGGGCGGTGGGAGCCTCGATCGGGGGCTTCCCACGGATCATCCGGCCGGCGTACACCCTCGGGGGGAGCGGGGGTGGCATCGCCCACAACTGCGAGGAGTTCGAAGCGATCTGCAAGAGCGGCCTCGAGGCCAGTCCTGTCTCCCAGATCCTGATCGAGCAGTCGTTGCTGGGCTGGAAGGAGTTCGAACTGGAGGTGATGCGCGACACCGCCGACAACGTGGTGATCGTGTGTTCGATCGAGAACCTCGATCCAATGGGCGTTCACACCGGTGACTCGATCACCGTGGCCCCGGCTCAGACGCTCACCGATCGCGAATACCAGCGGCTGCGCGATCAGGCGATCGCCATCATCCGGGAGATCGGCGTAGACACGGGCGGCAGCAACATTCAGTTCGCCATCAACCCGGCCAACGGGGATGTGGTGGTGATTGAAATGAACCCGCGCGTGAGTCGCAGTTCGGCGCTGGCCAGCAAGGCCACCGGCTTCCCGATCGCCAAGATCGCCGCTCGCCTCGCCGTGGGTTACACCCTCGATGAGATCGTGAACGACATCACCGGCGCCACACCGGCCTGCTTCGAGCCCACGATCGATTACGTGGTCACGAAGATTCCACGGTTTGCCTTCGAGAAATTCCAGGGCAGCCCGGCTGTGCTGACCACCTCGATGAAATCCGTCGGGGAAGCGATGGCCATCGGCCGCTGTTTCGAGGAATCGTTCCAGAAGGCGATCCGCTCGCTGGAAACCGGCCACGCCGGATGGGGATGTGATCGTGCCGATGCCCCCCTGGCCGCTGACGAGCTTGAACGCCTGCTCAGCACCCCGACACCCGATCGGATCTTTGCGGTTCGCTCCGCAATGCTCTCCGGCATCAACGACGCTGAGATCCACCGGCTCTCGGCGATCGACCCCTGGTTCCTGGCGAAGCTGCGTCACATCCTGGAAGCTGAAGCCCGGCTGTTACGTCACCGCCAGCTGACGGATCTGAACGCCGATGCGCTGCTGGAGCTCAAACAACTTGGCTTTTCCGACCGTCAGATCAGCTACGCGACAGGCCGGGATGAACTCAGCGTGCGGCTGCACCGCCAGCGGCTGGGGGTGAATGCCGTGTTCAAGACGGTGGACACCTGTGCCGCCGAATTTGCCTCCCGCACGCCTTATCACTACGCCACCTACGAGCGACCGCTGGAGCGGATCAATGCCGCAGGGCACGTGGAATCGCTGCCTCCTGACAACGAGGTGCTCCCTGAAAGCCGCCGCAAGGTGATGATCCTCGGCGGCGGGCCGAACCGGATCGGCCAGGGCATTGAATTCGACTATTGCTGTTGCCACGCCTCGTTCTCCCTGCGAGAAGCAGGCTTCGCCACGGTGATGGTGAACAGCAACCCGGAAACGGTGTCCACCGACTACGACACTTCGGATCGGCTGTACTTCGAACCGCTCACGCTTGAGGATGTGCTCAACGTGATTGAGATCGAGAAACCCGAGGGGGTGATCGTGCAATTCGGCGGACAGACCCCACTGAAGCTGGCGATTCCACTGATGCACTGGCTGGCCACACCCGAAGGGATCGCGAGCGGCAGTCGCATCTGGGGCACCTCGCCGGAATCGATCGACACCGCCGAGGATCGGGAACAGTTCGAGGCCATCCTGCGCCGACTGGAGGTGCGTCAGCCCCGCAATGGCCTGGCCCGCACCGATGACGAAGCCAGAGCGGTGGCGGCAGCTGTTGGTTACCCGGTGGTGGTGCGGCCCAGCTACGTGCTGGGAGGCCGGGCCATGGAGGTGGTGTTCGACGAGATCGAACTCAACCGCTACATGGCCGAAGCCGTGACCGTGGAGCCCGACCACCCGGTACTGATCGATCAGTACCTGGAAAATGCCACCGAGGTGGATGTGGACGCCCTCTGCGACAGCTCAGGCCATGTGGTGATCGGTGGCCTCATGGAGCACATCGAACCGGCCGGGGTCCATTCGGGGGATTCGGCCTGTTGTCTGCCAGCGGTGAGTCTTGGACCGGAAGCCATGGCCACGATCCGTCAATGGACAGCCGAGCTGGCTCTGGCCCTCCAGGTGCGTGGACTGATCAACCTGCAGTTTGCGGTTCAGCGCAACGATCAGGGAACGGAAACGGTGTTCATCATTGAGGCCAACCCCCGGGCCTCCCGCACCGTGCCGTTCGTGGCCAAGGCCACCGGGGTTCCGCTGGCCAAGCTGGCCAGCCTGCTGATGGCCGGTCGCCAGCTGGCTGAGCTGGGCCTGATGGCCGAGCCACGGCCCCCGCTGCTGGCCGTGAAGGAAGCGGTTCTGCCGTTCAAACGCTTTCCCGGGGCGGACACGCTGCTGGGGCCGGAGATGCGTTCCACCGGGGAGGTGATGGGAACCGCAGGAAGCTTCGGATATGCCTTTGCCAAGGCGGAGCTCGCTGCGGGTGAGGCCCTGCCCACGTCAGGCTGTGTCTTTTTGTCCACCCACGACCGCGACAAGCCCGAGCTGGTGCCCATCGCCCAACGCCTGGCGGATCTGGGCTTTCAGCTGATCGCCACCGAGGGCACGGCTGATGCGCTTCGGGCGGCTGGTCTGAGCGTGGAGGAGATCCGCAAGGTGCATGAGCCAAGCCCCAACATCGAGGATGTGATCCGCTCGGGGCAGATCCAGTTGGTGATCAACACCCCGATCGGCCGTCAGGCCGCCCATGACGACACCACCCTGCGGCGTGCCGCCCTTGATTACGCCGTCCCGACGGTGACCACCCTGGCGGGTGCCAGGGCCGCGGTGGAGGGGATCGCCGCCCTTCAGTACCAGAACCTGGAGATTCACGCTCTCCAGGATCTGCATCCGCTGGTGGTCTGAGGGTTTGGGGCAAGCCCGTTAGGGTTGGCTGAGCCGTGAACAGCTCCATGACCGTGACCCCTGACGGCAGGGCCGCGTTTCGGGCGGCTTATGAAAACCGCTACACCTGGGATCCAGGCTTTTCTGGCTACCGAGGCCGCTGCGTCTGGGAGCAGCCGGAATCAGGCAGCGAGCCCCATCGGCGGGTTGAGGGAACCTTTCAGGTGGGAGCTGATCTCAAGGCGGTGGTGGATGGCATCGACGATGAACTGGTGCACAAAGCGATTGCCTCCCAGCTTTGGGAAGTGGCGATCCACCGGGTACGACGCAGTTTCGAGCAGACCCACGCGGAGAACACCTTCACCGCCGGTGACACCGATGCAGTGGGTACCGAGCTGATCGTGGGCGGCAAGAATGCCGGCGATCGCTACCGCATCAAAGACGACGTGGTGACGATGGTGCATCGCCACATTCACGGCACCGTGGTGACCATCTTCACCGAGAGCGTGACCCACACTGGCCAGGGCTATCTCAGCCACGCCTACACCAGCCAGTACTCCGACCCCAGCACTGGAACGCCCCGCGGTGGGCTGAATCGGTTCACCGACAGCTTTGCTCCCCTGGGGGAGTCTGGGCCGTGGGTGCTGTGCGAACGGATCGTGGAAACCGAGGCCACAGCCGACACGCCGGCGACCCGGCAGCTGTTCCGCTTCGAAGATCTGCAGCCTCTGGGCTGAAGGTCAGGGCAGGGGGGTGATGGTTTTCAGTTTCTCATTGAGCTGCATCGCCATCGACTGACGGCCTACAGCGAGCACCTTGAGGGTGTCTTCGTGCATCCGCAGCTGGGCATCCGCCACCTGCATACCCCTCACCAGTTCCTTGGCCTCATCGGGAAGGCCGTTGAGGTCGTAACGCTTGCCTTCGAAGGTGAGCACCGGGGCCTGATCCTGCGGTTGGCTGACTTCGTTCACGAATGGATTCCGGGTTGACCGACCAGGTTAGGAGTTGGCCTGGCCACCATCGGCACAGGGACGCTTGAAGATGAACATCTGAAGCTTGCCCACCTGGGCGTCCTCCACCATCTCCCAGTTGTCCTTGCCGAGGGCGTTGAGAAAGAACTGCAGTTGCTCAGCCGGATGGCGCGGGCGCCGCGGTCCTGCCGCGTATTGCTGAGGAAATTCACGCCTCAGAAAATCCGGACTGAGTGCCCCACCAAGCCGCTCACTGTCAGCCTGCGGGTCAGGCGGGCCGGGTGGGGCACTGTTGTCCACATTGATGTGGATCACTCGGTATTCCCATGCCATCACGACGAGGCCAAAAAGTCAGTTCCCCACTCAGTTCGCCACGTTGATGAGCTGCCGGGAACACAGTTCGCGGTAACGCCCGCCGTGGGAGATGAGCTGGTTGTGCGATCCCTGCTCCACGATCCTCCCACCCTCGAGCACCAGGATCTGATCGGCCTCCTGCACCGTGGCCAGGCGATGGGCGATCACCAGAACGGTTCGGTGGGCCAGGGCCTGCTTCAGACCCTGCTGCACCGCATCCTCAGCCTCAGCATCCAGGGCGCTGGTGGCCTCATCCAGGAGGAGGATCGCAGGATTTCCCAGCACGGCGCGGGCGATCGCCAGGCGCTGCAGCTGACCGCCGGAGAAATTGGAGCCCCGCTCCTCAACCCGGCTGGCATACCCATCGGGCAGGCCTTCGATGAACCCGGCGGCGTTGGCCAGGCGCGCTGCCTCCCGGATCTGATCAAGACTGGCCGGCCGGCCAAAGGCGATGGCTTCGGCGATGGTGCCGGAAAAGATGCTGGACGACTGGGGCACCAGAGCCACCGCGTGCCGGAGCTCACGGGCCCGCAGGTCGGCCAGATCGTGCCCGTCGAGCAGAACCCGACCCTGCTGGGCCGTGTTGAAACGCAGCAGCAGCGAGAACAGGGTGCTCTTGCCAGCTCCTGATGGACCCACAAGAGCCACCATCTGGCCCGGTTCAATCCGAACGGAGAGATCCCTCAGCACCGGCCTGCCGGGGCTGTAGGCGAAGCTCACGTTCTCAAGAACCAGTTGACCCTTCACCGCTTCCAGCGGGCGTGCATCCGGACGGTCCGGGGGCTCCAGAGGTTCCCGTTCGATCTGACGCAGACGGTGCAGGGAGGCCTTGCCCATCTGAAACTCATTGAAGTTGGCGATGATGTGACCGATCGGATCAATCAACATCAGCAGCGCCGCCACATAGCTGCTGAATCCCTGGTCGTTGAGATGGCCGCTCTGAATGCGAGCGGCACCGATCAGGAGCACCGGAAGCATTCCCGCCACTTCCAGCACGCCCGTGACCGGATGCTGCAGGGCCCGCAATCTCAGCGAACGGTAACGGGCCTGGCGGTGCAGGTTGATCTCCTCCTCGAATCGCTGCTGCAGCCAGGGTTCGGCCGCAAAGGCCCGCACCAGGGGCATGGCGGCGAACACCTCACCCAGCAGACCGGCCAGTTCGCTCACCTGTTTCTGGCTGCGCTCCGCGGCCCGCATCACCCCGGCGCCGAACAGGTTCGCCAGCAGCGCCACGATCGGGGCCAGCAGGAGCGTGATCAGGGCCAGCAGCCAGTCGAGCCACACCATGTAGCCCAGCACCGCCACCAGCTGCAGAACCGAAGGCGCGGTGTCCTGAATGGTCTTGTGAATCACCTCGCCCACCCGGTCGGCATCTTCGGTGAGCCGATAGGTGAGGTCGCCGGCCGAGAGCTTCTCCAGCGCTCCGAAATCCATGCGCTGCAGCCGGGCGAAAAGGGTGCGCCGGAGTTCCTGGCTCACCTTCAGCGCCGGATCGGCCAGCAGTAGATCCTGGCCGAACTGGGCGATCTTCTGAATCAGAAACACCGCCAGAGCGAAGGTGATCGTGCCCAGAACCTTGGAGAAGTCCCCGGCCCCGATCGCGGGGATCAGCTGACCGGCGAGCCAGGCGAGCACGGGCCAGCTCACGACAAACACCAGGGTGCACAGTCCACCGGCCAATAACGGGCGACTGTGAGGTCGGAGCAGCGGCCAGAGTCTGCGGAATCCGGCCGATGGTGGTGCGAGCATCGCAGAACCTTATCAGCGTGGTTTGAAACTCGATCAGTACCTGAAATGGCACGGGCTGGTGGCCACCGGAGGCGAAGCCAAGCAGCGCATCCAGAGGGGGGATGTGCGGGTGAACGGTGAGATCGAGACCCGCCGGGGTCGCCGCCTCAACCCGGGCGACGAGGTGAATCTGGATGGCCTCGATCTGAAGGTGGAGCCCTCAACGGCAACCATCCCTCCAGGGCAGGAGTGAACCACGGCCGATTAGCGTCAGCGGATTGGATGACGGAGGTGACCCGGTGAGCAAGGCCGTGATCGCTGGTAACTGGAAGATGCACATGACCTGTGCCGAGACGCGGGTGTTTGCCGCCACTTTTCGCCCACTGATCGCCGATCTGCCCAGCGACCGGGAAGTGGTCCTGGCGCCGCCCTTCACGGCGATCCCCACCCTGTGCCGCCATCTGGAAGGTGCCGGTGTGGCGATCGCCGCCCAGAACGTCCACTGGGAGGAGAAGGGGGCCTACACCGGCATGGTGTCGGCGCCGATGCTGGTTGAGCACGGCGTCAGCCACGCCATCGTGGGGCACAGCGAGCCGCGCAAGTACTACAGCGAAACCGACGAGCAGATCAATCTGCGGGCTCGCACGGCCCAGAAGCATGGGCTGATCCCGATTCTCTGCGTGGGCGAAAGCCTCGACCAGCGGGATGCCAAGGAGACCGAACGGGTGATTCACCGCCAGATCGAACAGGGCCTGGAGGAGGTTGATCCCAGCCGCCTGATCGTGGCCTACGAGCCGATCTGGGCCATCGGCACCGGTAAGACCTGCGCTGCTGCGGAAGCCAACCGCATCTGTGGACTGATCCGTTCCTGGGTCGGCAATCCCAGCGTCACCGTGCAGTACGGCGGCTCCGTGAACACCGCAACCATCGATGAGCTGATGGCCCAGAGCGAGATCGACGGCGTGCTGGTGGGAGGGGCCTCGCTCGATCCTGTGGGCTTTGCCCGCATCTGCAACTACCAGCCGGTGGCCGTCGCCGCTTGAGGTGTTCCCTCCGTCGCCGTTGACCCGTCTCCGCTTCCCCTGGGGCGAGCGCTGCGCCGTGATGGGGGTGATCAATCTCACCCCCGATTCGTTCAGCGACGGCGGGCGTTTCAGCGACGTTCCGGCCGCCGTGGCCGAGGCGCACCGTCAGCTGGGACGGGGGGCGGATCTGCTCGATCTCGGTGCCCAGAGCACCCGGCCCGGCGCCGAGGAGGTAGGCCCCGACCGGGAGCTCGAGCGGCTGCTGCCCGCCCTGACAGCGATCCGCGCCGCCCATCCGCAGGCCCTGCTCTCGATCGACACCTTCCATGCCGCGGTGGCCGAGGCAGCGTTGGCGGCCGGTGCTCACTGGATCAACGATGTGCGTGGCGCCAGCCCGCGCCGGGATCCGGCGATGGCGGCCCTGGTGGCGCGCAGCGGCTGCCCCTACGTGCTGATGCACAGCCGTGGCGACAGCCGCTCAATGGATGGGCTGGCGGTGTATGGCGATGTGGTGGCGGAAGTGCGCTCCGAGCTGCAGGCGGCCACCGATGCGCTGCTGGCGGCGGGGGTGGCGGCGGGGCAGATCGTCTGGGATCCGGGGCTGGGCTTCGCCAAGACCACCGCCCATAATCTTGAATTGCTGCGCCGCCTCGACGAGCTGATGGCGACGGGGTATCCGTTGCTGCTGGGTCCCTCCCGCAAGCGCTTCATCGGCGCGGTGCTCGAGGAGCCCCGCCCCCGGGCGCGGCTGTGGGGCACCGCCGCCGTCTGCGCCCTGGCGGCGGCGCGGGGCGCGGCTGTGCTGCGGGTGCACGATGTGGGCCCGATCGCCCAGGTGGTGCGGATGGCGACGGCCCTCACCCCGATCGCGCCACCCGGCCCGGATCAGCCCCCCAGCAGCGCACGGACCTGATCGGCGGCCGCCAGACCCGCCTCGATCGCCCCCTCGAAATAGCCCGGCCAGCGTCGGGCCGTTTCGGTGCCGGCCCACACCACCCGCTGATGCGGCTGCTGCCAGATCGAGCCGTAGCTCGTCCAGGCACCGGGAATGAGGAAGCTGGTGAAGGCGCCGCCGCTCCAGCTCTCGGCGTTCCAGTTGTGCAGCACCAGATCGAGCGGCTCGGCCGCCGCCTCGCCCCACCAGGCCCGCAGGTCGGTGAGCACCGCCCGGCGCCGGGCAGCCTCCGGCAGCCGCTGCCAGCGCACGGCTCGATCGCCGGCGATGAAGCCGGCCAGAACTCCCGGCCCGCCCGGCGGAGAGCTGTCGACCGTGAGCTCCAGAGTGGGCAGGTTGCCGATCCCCAGGCCGTTGAGGCCCTGCTCGCGCCAGAAGGGCCGGCGATAGAGAGCCAGCACCTTCACCATCGAGCCCATCGGTGAGCGCTGCAGCAGGCCGCACCACTGGGGCGGCAGGGCGGGCCGATACTGAATCGCCAGGCGCAGCGGCGGCGGGATCGCCACCACCACCGCCCCGGCATGGAGCTGCGAGCCATCGGCGCAGCCCACGGCCACGCCGCCGCCGTTCTGGTCGATCGAAAGCACCGGCGAGCGCAGCTGGATCAGTCCTTCGAGCTCGGCGGCCAGTTGCCCGGCCAGCTGGGCGATGCCGCCCTCCACCAGCCAGGCCTCCGGCGTCTCCTGCTGGGGTGCCACCGCCTGGCTCCAGGCCAGGTGCAGGATCGAGCTCTCGTGGAGTTCGAAGCCCCCCGAGCCGCCCATGCGCGTCAGCCAGGCCAGCGGGTAGCGGGCCAGATCGCCGGCACCCTGCCGTTCCAACCACTGCTCGACGCTGATCCGATCGAGGGTCTCGGCTCCCTCGGCCTCCCAGGGGGCGGCGATCGGCACCCGCTCCACCAGTTCGCGGAAGCGCCGCTGCACCGCCAGGGCCTGCTCGATGCCGGCCGGTGGTAACCCCAGCTCTTGCGGCCGGAAGAACAGCAGGCTGGCGCTGAAGTCGTGCTCCAGGCCAGCGCGGTGGGGCACGCCGTTCCAGAGAAACACCCCCTCGCCGTCGAAATGGGTGGGGTAGCGGCGCAGGTTGAACTCCTCCAGCAAGGCCAGCAGGTGGCCGTGGCTGGCGCCCACCCACTGGCCGCCCAGATCCACCGGGATGCCGGCGGCACTGCTGCGGCTGTGCATGCGGCCGCCCCAGCGATCGCGCGCCTCCAGCAACCGCACCACCAGGCCACAGCGGCTCAGGCTGCGAGCGCAGATCAGGCCGGAGAGCCCGGCCCCCACCACCACCACATCGGGGTCCCTGCCCCGGCCGGGGGTCGTGGTGGACATCGGGGGTGCGGCTGACTTGCTAAAGAAGAATTCTGCGTCTGGCGTCCGTCTGGTTGGAGTCTGATCAGTCCTGCATCTCGCTGTCGAGCTCCGGCACCAACTCCGGCAGCGAGAACGGCAGTGATTCGGGTGCGGCGATCGCCCTGCAGGATCTGAGCCGCCGCTATGGAAGCCACGTCGCCCTGGAGAGCCTGGATCTGAGCATCGGCGCCGGCGAGTTCTTCTCCCTGCTCGGGCCCTCCGGCTGCGGCAAGACCACCACCCTGCGGCTGATCGCCGGTTTCGAACGCCCGGATCGGGGCCGCATTCAGCTGCAGGGGCGCGATCTCACCGAGGCGCCACCGCACCGCCGGCCGGTGAATCTGGTGTTCCAGAACTACGCCCTGTTCCCCCATCTGAGCGTGTGGGACAACGTGGCTTTCGGGCCCCGTTCGCGGCGGCTGGCGGAGGGCGAGGTGCGGCGGCGGGTGGGCGAGCTGCTGGAGGTGGTTCGGCTGGCCGACCTGGCCCGGCGCCGCCCCCACCAGCTTTCGGGGGGTCAGCAGCAGCGGGTGGCCCTGGCGCGGGCCCTGGTGAACGAACCCGCCGCCCTGCTGCTCGATGAGCCGCTGGCCGCCCTCGACCCGGATCTGCGCCGCTCGATGCGCACAGAGCTGCAGCGGATTCAGCGGCAGGTGGGCATCACCTTCCTTCTGGTCACCCACGACCGAGAGGAAGCGCTCAGCCTCAGCGACCGCCTCGCGGTGCTGTACGCGGGCCGGCTTGAGCAGGTGGGTACACCGCGCCAGCTCTATGAGCGCCCCCGCAGTGCCGTGGTGGCCACCTTCCTAGGAGGGGCCAACCTGCTCCGTGAGGGCCCTTGTGGAGGCGTGCGGATGTTGCGGCCGGAGCGTCTGCGGTTGCGCGACGACGGGCCGGGCCAGGGCGAGCGGGGCCTGCGAGCCCGGGTGCAGGAGCTGGTGTTTCAGGGCGCCACTGTGGAGGTGCGGCTGAGCACCGACCGTGACCAGCCGCTGGTGGCCATCGACACCGGTGCCGCCCTGCCCGACCATCTGCGCCTCGGCAGCGAGCTCTGGTGTTGCTGGAATCCGGCCGACAGCCATCTTCTGGAGGAATCCGCATGACCCGCACCGCAGGCCCTGGAGCCGGTGGCGGCCGCCGCCGTTTCCTGCGCCGCCTCGGCCTGGCAGCAGCCGGCGCCCTGGTGGCACCGCCCCTGCTGCAGGCCTGCGTTGGCCAGGGAGGGGGATCGGGGGGCGGTACTGCCCTGACCATCTCCACCTTCCCGCTTTACATCGACCCGGACGAGCCCGGTGCTCCGGGCAGCGTGGCCCGCTTCCGCAAGGAAACGGGCATCCAGCTGCGCTATCTGGAAGACATCAGCGATGCGCGCCAGTTCTTCGCCCGCCTTCAGCCCCAGCTGGCGGCGGGAAGGCCGGTGGCCCAGGACCTGATGGTGCTTCCCTCCTGGCTGGCGGTGCGACTGATCGCGCTGGGCTGGCTCGAGCCCCTGCCTCTGGCGCAAGTGCCCAACGCCCGCAACCTGATCCCCTCGCTCCGCAACCCCGTATGGGATTCCCAGGGCCGCTGGAGCCTGCCCTGGCAGTCGGGCATCGCCGGCATTGTGTACAACGTCAGGGCCACCGGGCGGGAGCTGGACAGCGTCGACGACCTGTTTGATCCGGCCTTGAAGGGCAGGGTGTCGGCGCTGCTGGAGATGCGCGACACCATGGGGCTGCTGATGCTCGCCGACGGCAAGGACATCCGCACCCCCAGCTGGGAGGCGGCCCAGCCGTCGTTCGAGCGTCTCGAGCGGGCCCGTCGCGACGGCCAGATCCGCCGCTTCACCGGCAACGACTACCAGAACGATCTACTGGCGGGCAATCTGGCGGCCTGCATCGGCTGGTCGGGCGATGTGGCCCAGCTGGCGCTCGAGCAGCCCGATCTGCGCTTCCTCGTGCCCCAGAGCGGCGGTGTGCTCTGGGCCGATCTGATGCTGATGCCGAAGGGCGCCCGACACCGCGAGGAAGCGGCCCGCTGGCTGAACTGGGTGTACCAGCCGCAGGAGGCGGCCCGGATCGCCGCCGCCGTGCAATACATTTCGCCGGTGAATGGCGTGCAGGAGATCCTGGCTCAGGATTCCGCCACCGCCAAGCTGGCCCGCAGTCCGTTGATGTTCCCGGACGCGGCGATGCGACAGCGTCTGCACAGCTTCGGGCCGCTGAGCGAGGCGGAGGAAGCCCGCTGGGAGGAGCGCTTTGCCCGCATCACCGAGGGCTGAGCCCCGCCGCCGCGCCCCACGGTCCGTGCGTCGCTGGTGGCCATGGGCCCTGCTGGCGCCGGGGCTGCTATGGCTGGTGGGGCTCTATCTGCTGCCGCTGCTGGGTCTGGTGCCCCTTTCCCTCTCGGAGCCCGTGAGCCGCTTTGGCCTGGAGACGGTGTTCCGGGGCCGGCTGGTCACCTACCTGGAGGTGCTGCAGACCTACGGGCCGATCCTGCTTCGCTCCTTCACGTTTGCCCTGGTGGCCACGGCGCTGGGTCTGCTGCTGGCCTACCCGCTGGCCTGCGCGATCCGCTTTCGCGGCGGTCGCTGGCAACCGCTGCTGATCGGCCTGGTGGTCCTCCCCTCGCTCACCTCCTATCTGGTGCGGGCGATCGCCTGGACCAGCCTGCTGGGTGATGAAGGCCCGCTGATCGGCCTGGTCGGTGCGCTGCGGCTGGCTCCAGCTCTGAACGCGCTGGGGGTGCTGCATGACGGCCGCCTGCTCAACACCCCCACGGCGGTGGTGCTGGGGCTCACCACCAACCTCCTGCCCTTTCTGGTACTGCCCCTGGTGGTGGCGCTGCAACGGATCGAGCCGACGCTGCTGGAGGCCGCCGCCGACCTACACGCCCCTCCCCTGCGGATCTTCCTGCTCGTGGTGTGGCCGCTATCGCGGCCGGGGCTGGCTTCGGGTCTGCTGCTCAGCCTGATTCCGGCAGCCGGCGATGTGGTGAATCCGCTGTTTCTCGGCGGACCCAATGACCGCATGATCGCCAACACGATCGAAAATCTGCTGCTGGTGCAGCTGCAGGCTCCAAGGGCGGCGGCGCTCACCCTGGTGCTGATGGCTCTGGTGAGCCTGCTGGCCTGGCTGCAGCTGCGCGCCGGCGGCGTCGAGAGGTTGACACTGCCATGAAGCCTGCTCCGATCACCGCGGGCCGGGGGCTCGCGGGCCTGTTGCTGAACGGGATCAGCCTGCTCGCCTTCGCCCTGCTCTATGCACCGGTCGTGGTGATGGTGCTGTTCAGTTTCAATGCGCCCCGCGGCCGTTTCAATCTGGTGTGGCAGGGCTTCACCCTGGAGAACTGGCGTCAGCCGCTGCGCGACGAAGCGCTCAGCCAGGCTTTTCTCACCAGCCTTGCCCTGGCGCTGGCGGCGGCGCTGCTGGCGGTGCTGCTTGGAGCCCTGATGGCCCTGGCCCTGGCCCGCGCGCGGCCGCGCGGCGCTCATGGCATCGAGCTGCTGCTGGTGCTGCCGCTCACCAACCCGGAGATCGTGCTGGCCATGGCCCTGTTCCAGCTGTTTGTGGGCGTAAACCTGCCGCGCGGGCCGCTGACCCTGCTGCTCTCCCACAGCCTGCTCTGCCTGAGTTACGCAGCGCTGACCCTCAAAGCAAGGCTGGCGGGTTTCGATCCCAGCCTGGAGCTCGCCGCCCAGGATCTGGGCGCGCCGCCGCTGGCGGCCTTCGTACGGGTGACGCTGCCGCTGCTGGCACCGGGCCTGCTGGCCGCCACCCTTCTGAGTTTCTCGCTGTCGTTTGACGACTATGTGATCAGCAGCTTCACCGCCGGGGAGACGGTGACGCTGCCGCTGTATCTGGCAGGGGCATTCCAGCGGGAGATCTCCCCCCGGATCCAGGTGCTTTCCACCCTGGTGCTGCTGGTGAGCGCGGCTCTGCTGCTGCTGGCCACCCCACGGCGGCAGGGCTGATCGTTCAGCCCTGGCTGACCCCCTCGATGCGGTCTTCGATCTCCTGATAGAGCTCCTGAAGTTGGGCGATGTTCGCGTCAGAGGTTTCCCAGTAGCCGCGGCCATTCACTTCCAGCAGGGTGCCCACAATGCGGCGGAAGCTGTGGGGGTTGAGCTCCATCAGCCGCTGGCGCATCTCCGGATCGTTGATGAAGGTGTCGTTGGCCTCCTCATACACGAAGTTGTCGACCGCGCCGCTGGTGGCACTCCAGCCCAGGGTGAAGTTGAGCCGCTTGGCCACTTCGCGCACGCCTTCGTAGCCGCTGTTGAGCATGCCCTCGTACCACTTGGGGTTGAGCAGCTTGGTGCGGGAATCGAGGCGGATCGTTTCGCTGAGCGAGCGAACCTGGGCATTGGCCGTGGTGGTGTCGGCGATGTAGCTCGCCGGCGCCTTGCCGTCATCGCGCAGGCCCTGGATCAGCTTGGTGGGATCGCTGTCGAAGTAGTGGCTGACATCGGTGAGTGAGATCTCGGCCGAGTCCAGGTTCTGGAAGGTGACATCGGCGGTCTTCATCACCGATTCGAACACCTCGCGCTTCTGGTTAATTTCGCCCGGGTTGTCGGCGTTGAAGGCGAAGGTCTTGCGGGAGAGGTACATCTCCTGCAGTTCCCCCTCCTCCTCCCAGGTGCTGTTCTCCACCGCCAGGTTGACGTTGGAGCTGTAGCTGCCGCTGGCATTGGAGAACACGCGGGTGGCGGCATCGCGCAGCGGGATGCCTTCCTTGGCGGCCTGCTCCTGGGCATGCTTGCGCACGAAATTCATCTCCAGGGGCTCATCGGCCTCGGCGGCCATCTTCACGCCCTGGTCGATCAGCGCCATCTGGTTGATGAACAGATCACGGAAGACACCACTGCAGTTCACCACCACATCGATGCGCGGCCGGCCGAGTTCCTCCAGCGAGAGCAGCTCCAGCTTGTTGACCCGGCCCAGGGAGTCGGGCACCGGCTTGACGCCGATGAACCACAGGATCTGGGCCAGCGATTCGCCGTAGGTCTTGATGTTGTCGGTTCCCCAGAGCACGCAGGCGATCGTTTCCGGCCAGGTGCCTTGCTCGGCTTTTTGCCGCTCGATCAGTTTGTCGACAACGCCCTTGGCGGCGGCGATGGCGGCTTTGGTGGGAATGGCCTGGGGATCGAGGGCGTGCAGGTTCTTGCCGCTGGGCAGCACGCCGGGGTTGCGGATCGGGTCGCCGCCGGGGCCTGGCAGCACGTACTCGCCATCGAGGGCCTTGAGCAGGCTCTGCATTTCGAGATCGGCGCACACCTGCTCCAGGCAGAACTGCAGGTAGGTGAACAGCGTGTCGAGCTCGGCCTGATCCACGTCGGCGAAGCCGGCGGCCCGGCAGGCGCTCAGCCAGGGGCTGGGCAGCTTGAAGCCGAAACGCTCCAGCAGGTTGAAGAACCAGCCGAAGTTGCGGCGCAGGGTCACGCGGCCATCGGCTCCGGTGACGGCCTTCACCATCGCGCCGACGGCGGCGCGTGAGGTCTCGGTGATGACGCGGTTCAGCTCCACATCGGCCAGAACCCCTTCGTCGTTGCCCTTGTAGATGTCGGTGATCGTGCGGCCCATGCTTTCGGCCAGCAGCGCCGGCAGCGAGCGGATGCCCTCTTCCTCGCGCTCGAGGGCGGCGATGTTCACCAGGGTGGCGATCGCCTCCTCGGCGGTGGGGGGCTTGCCGATGGTGTGCAGGCCGCAGGGCAGCAGCCGGCTCTCGATCTCCATCAGCTGGCGGTACACCGCCCCGATCACCGAGTCCCGGGCGTCGAGGTCCAGCTCGGCGGCATCCACCTCCGGCAGCTGCACATCCTTGTCGAGGTTGCACTGGCGTGCCGTTTCCACCACGGCGTTGACGATCTGCACGCCGCGGCTGCCTTCGCGCAGCTGCTGATACGAGCCCACCAGTTCACCGAGCTCCTTGAGGCCCTTGTAGAGACCGGCGTTCTCCGCCGGTGGGGTCAGGTAGGAGATGGTTTCGGCGTAGCCGCGCCGTTTGGCGATCGTGGCTTCGCTGGGGTTGTTGGCGGCGTAGTAATAGAGGTTCGGCAGGGCGCCGATCAGGGAATCGGGGTAGCAGGTTTCGCTCATGCCCATCTGCTTGCCCGGCATGAATTCGAGCGAACCGTGGGTGCCGAAGTGCAGCACCGCATCGGCGCCCCACACCTTCTCGAGATAGGTGTAGTAGGCCGCGAAACCGTGGTGCGGGCTGGCGCTGCGCGAATAGAGCAGCCGCATCGGATCACCCTCGTAGCCGAAGGTTGGCTGCACCCCCACGAACACGTTGCCGAAGTGGCGCCCGTAGATCAGCAGGTTGGTGCCATCGCTGTTGAGGTTGCCCGGGGGCTTGCCCCAGTTCTCCTCGAGGCGCTCGGAATAGGGGGTGAGCCGCTCGTATTCCTCGACGCTCATCCGATGGGCGATCGCCAGCTCCGGCGCCCCCTCCAACGCCTCGGGATCCTTGAGGACCGCCTCCATCAGCGCCTTCGGGGTCGCGGGCAGGCCGCCCACGTCGTAGCCCTTGGCGCGCATCTCCTGCAGGACCCGGTGGATCGAGCCGAACACGTCCAGGTAGGCGGCGGTGCCGACATTGCCCTTGTCGGGGGGGAAGCTGAACACGGTGATCGCCAGCTTCTTCTCCCGGCGTGGCTTGATGCGTAGGGAGGCCCAGCGGATCGCCCGTTCGGCGATGGCATCGACCCGGTCCTGCAGGGTGTGGGCCTTGCCGGTGGCGTCATCGCGGCCCGAGAGCACGATCGGCTCGATCGCGCCATCGAGCTCGGGGATCGCGATCTGCAGGGCCACCTGCACCGGGTGCAGGCCGAGATCGCTCTCCTCCCACTCCTGCGTGGTCTGGAACACCAGGGGCAGGGCCACCATGTAGGGGCGGTTGAGGGTCTTGAGCACCTCGATCGCCTTCGGGTGGTCCTGGCGGGCCGGGCCGCCCACCAGGGCGAATCCGGTGAGGCTCACCACCCCATCGACAAGCGCCTGGCCGGGATTGAGCGGGTCGTAGAAGAAGGCGTTCACCGGTTTGGTGAAGTCGAGGCCGCCGCAGAACACCGGGATCACGGTGGCCCCGCGGTACTCGAGCTCCTGAATCACCGCCACGTAGTGGGCTTCATCGCCGGTGACGATGTGGCTGCGCTGCAGCACCAGACCGATCACCGGACCCTTGCGCGCCTTCTCGCTGAGATCGGTGCGGCTGGCCGTCCAGTTGAGGTACTCCTTGAGGTCCTCGAACATCGCGGGGGCCAGGGGATGCCAGATGCCCAGGTCGGGGAACACCACCGGGTCGGCCACCTGCAGCTCCGGCCGGTCGGATTCGCCTCGGGGGAAGACGTACTTGTCGGCCAGCATCAACAGGAAGTTGCGCAGGTTGTCCGGTGTGCCGCCGAGCCAGTACTGGAAGCTCAGCATGAAGGAGCGGGCATCCTGCGCCTTCTCCACCGGCAGGTATTTGAGAACGGTGGGGAGGGTGTTCAGGAGCTTGAGCATCGCGTCCTGGAATCCAGCGCCGCCGGCCTCCTTCCGCTTCTTCATGAAGCCGGCGATCGCCGACTTGCTCTGGCCCAGCTGGGCCATCGAGAAGGTGCCCAGCTTGTTCAGCCGCATCACCTCCGGCATGGAGGGGAACACCACCGCCGCCTTGAGCCGCTCGCGATGGGGCGCCACAGCCTCGACCACCTTCTGGGCCAGGTCCTCGATGAAGATCAGCGAGGCGATGAACACA
>JAYKGZ010000069.1:0-15461 GCA_035284925.1 Cyanobacteriota bacterium
ACTTCTATGCAGGGCAGACGGGGCAGGGCAGACGGGATTCGGTTCCCAGCGAGGCAGCCGCCTGCCACCAACATCAAGCCGGAGAAGAGGTACTGGGAAACTCCCTTAACCCCAGTCATGTTGAAAACGCTTCAACCAATTTCCCATGGGCAAACCTGCCCTTATGCGGAATCTCTGGTCGTTGCCAGAAAATGGGCCAGCCACCCGCTCGTCGACCAGTTACGGGAAAGCATGGCCAGGGAAATCAGGGTCGCCATTTCCGGAAATCCAGCAGGTGAACTGATCAGCGTTGAGAAGTGAGTTGTCGAGTCGGCAGCATCGTCGGCTGTACCCAGGCCAGGCAACAACCGGCTCAGCGTTCCAGCCGTTTCCAGAAGCCCCACTTCGTACCGAACAGATCGTGAAGGCGCTCCACGTAGGCATGGTGGTCGGGATGCCCCTGCCAGTCATCGATGCGGGCTGACAGTTGTTCGCAGCTACGCAGGTGCTCAGCCGCATAGCGGTAGCGCTGGGAACGCCCCATCCACAGCGCGAAGAACACCATCGGCCTCAGCAGCAGCGTGGCCGCCAGGGGGTGGTCGCCGCTGAGGCGCTCGGCAGCAGCCGTATGGATCGTGTAGGCATCGCCATCCCATTCATCCTCATGGGCCAGCACATGGCGGGCGGCACGGGAGAGTGCCCCCCACTCCGCCAGGAAGTGAAGGCCCAGCAGGCTCACCGGATGCTGCTCCGCCAGCTCCAGGGCCCGCTGCTCCGCCTCCACATCGGCGAAATCCTCAACACCTCTGAGGTAGTCGCGCAGGTGGGGGATCGAGAGCGTTTTGCTGAACCAGTTCCAGCGCATCTCCTGGGCATCGTCCTGGCGCTGCAGGGCCTCCAGCACGGCGATGCGACAGTCGGTCCACTGCGAATCCTGCAGGCCTGCGGAATCTTCGCTGGCCCCATCGAGGATCTCCAGGGCCTGTTCCGCCCGCCCGGAGGCCAGCAGGTGCCGCGCCACTTCGGCGGCGATGTGTCGCCAGCGCAGATCCTCCGCATCGAACTGGGCCAGGTAGCCATCCACATCACCGCGGGCCACGGCGATCTGCAGCAGATAGGAACTGCCGTCGAGGGCACCACGATCGCGGCAGTAGCGATCCAGCAGCTTCAGCCCCCAGTCGCCGAGAGCATCCTTGAGGGCCGGCACCAGGCCATCGAACTGGCCATAGCTGTTGTCGGCCAGCAACTCCAGCGCATGCTCCGCCAGGGGTTCAGGAGCCAGTTGGGCGGCCTGGGCCAGGGGGCCCAGCTGCCGGGCCGCCCCCTCGAACACCCCGATCAGCGCACCGGTGCTGTCGGCGCAACGCTCCAGCACACCCTCGGAGAGCTCGAGAAAGCGCAGCAGCAGATCGCAGGCCTGCTTGGCATCCGCGGCTGCGATCGGGCCTGTGATGGCCTGGAGCTGGGTGTCCAGATCGCTCACCAGGGCCTTGCGCCTGCTGGCATCCACGAACGTACGGGCGCGATCGATCGCAGCCAGTCGCTTGCGCACCTCCGCCACCGCTCCGTCGACGCCTTCCGCCGCGGCCAGGGCCAGCCGCAACCGGCGCTGAATCACGGCGTTCCCCACGCTCACCTCGATCAACAGCTCCGCCAGCGCCGCTGCCCCCAGAGCCTCCAGGTTCCTGGCGTTGAGGCTGCGCTTGCTCACCGGGCCGGGCTCACGGGAGGGGACGTTGAGAACTGGCCGGGAGCGCAGGGCTGCAGCCGGAGCCTCTCCAGCTTGCCAGGGGCTGCAGCATGGGAGGGCGCGCGTTGAGCGGATCCTGCCCCGTGGCCACCGAAGTTGCTCTGGCGATGCTGCAGCGGGAAGGCCGCTGGTTGATGCAGCTGCGGGATGACATTCCCGGCATCGTTTCACCGGGCTGCTGGGGGCTCTTCGGGGGCCACCTCGATCCCGGCGAATCCCCCGAGCAGGCCCTGCGCCGCGAGCTGATCGAGGAGATCGGCTGGCAGCCCCTGCAGCTCCGCTTCCTGCGGCTGCATCGCCACCCACGCCGCCTGGCCCATGTGTTCCACGGCGAGCTGACCATCCCGCTCGAGCAGCTGCAACTGCTGGAAGGTCAGGGCATGGATCTGATTGAACCCAGGGAGTTGCTGTCGGGTTCGATCTGGAGCCATCAGCTCGGTGCCCACCGCCCCCTGGTGGATGGGCTGCCGGATCTGATGCAGCAGCTGCTCGGGCCGCAGACCTGAGCTCAGGCCAGGCCCTGGGCCTGGGCCTCGGTTTCAAAGGCCGTCACCGCCGTGCCGATGGTGGGAAAGATCCAGCGCTCACCGAGCCGCTCCACCAGGCCGGCACGCACCAGGGTGGCCAGCAGGTTCTGTTTCACGCGGGCCAACGCCAGCTGAACACCACGCTGCTCGAGGGTGGCGATCAGCTCCGCCAGCCTGGCGGCGGCAGTGCTGTCGATGTCCACAATCGCCTCGGCATTGATCAGCAGCCAGCGCACCGGCGCCAGCCCGCGCTCCTGTTCAGCGTCCAGGGCCTCCAGACAGCGCTGTTCGAAGTGCTCGGCGTTGGCGAAACAGAGCGGCGCGTCGTAGCGATAGATCAGCAGGCCGGGTCGTGTGACGGCCCCCACCCAGTCACTCACGTCGTGGTAGCCGGCCAGGTTCGGCACCTCGCCGATCACCGCATCATTGGGGCGGATGATGCGGCCGAGCAGGTCGATCACCGAAAGGCCCACCGCCAGGGCCACTCCCACCAGGAGGTCGGTGAGCAGCACCCCCATGGTGGTGGCGATTGCCAGCTGGAATTCGCTGGCCCGCAGCCGCCGCAGGCTGCGGAAGCCCTCCAGATCCACCAGCCGGATCGCCGCATACACCACAATCGCGGCCAGGGCCGTCCGGGGGAACAGGGCCAGCAGCGGCCGCAGTGACACCAGCACCACCACCACTAGCGCCAGCGCTGTGAGCGAAAACAGCTGGCTGCGACTGCCAAGGGCCGCGCCGATGGCGGTGCGGCTGCCGCTGCTGCTCACCGGAAACCCCTGGAGCAGCCCACTCCCGAGGTTGGATGCCCCCAGGGCCAGCAGTTCCTGGTTGGCATCCACCCGGTAGCCGCCGCGGGCGGCAAAGGCCCGTGCCGTGAGGATGTTGTCGGAAAAGCCCACCAGGGCGATCCCCAGGGCCGACGACACCAGGGCGCGCCAGAGCTCCGGCGATGGCAGCCGAGGCAGGGCCAGCTCCGGCAGGCCGGCCGGGATTGCGCCGATCAGCGCCACTCCGTTGCCATCGAGGTGAAGCAGGCCTGCGCCGGCCGTGGCGAGCAGCATGGCCAGCAGGGGCCCGGGCGCCTGCGGAACGTTGCGTTCCACCCAGAACAGAAAGCCCAGAACGGCCAGCCCCAGCACCGCGGTGGGGCCATGGATCTCCCGAGCGCGACGCACCAGCTCAGCCGCCGTGGAGAGCACCCCTTCGGCGTGCAGGTCCACCCCGAAAAGCGGTCCGATCTGGCTGGTGATCATGATCACCGCCACACCGGCCAGATAGCCCAGCAGGATCGGGCGCGACAGCAGATTGGCCACGAATCCGAGCCGTGCCCAGCCCGCCAGGCAGCAGCAGGCCCCCACCAGCAGGGCCAGCAGCGCCGGCAGACCTGCCGCCAGGCCGGGATCGCCGGCGGCCAGGGGGGCGATGGCGGCGGCGGTCATCACGGCGGTGGTGGATTCGGGGCCCACCGAGAGCTGGGGGGAAGAGCCCAGCAGGGCATAAAGCAGAAGGGGAGGCAGGATCGCCCACAGACCCTGCACCGGTTCCACCCCCGCCAGCTCGCCGTAGGCCAGGCACTGGGGGATCAGATAGGCCGCCACTGTGACGCCGGCCAGCAGATCCTGAGGGAGCCAGGGGCGCTGGTAGGCGGCCAGCTGGCGCCATCCCGGCGAAGGAGGTGATGGGGGAGGGGAAGCCATGGCTCCAGCCTGACCCGCTGCGCTAAGGATTGGATGCGTTGGTGACAGCCGGTGGATCAGATGGCCAGGCAAGGCAGGCATTCCAGGCAAGGCAGGCGAGGCCGTCAACGGTGGATCTGGGGTTGGTGGCTGGCGCTGGCGTGCTCCGCCATGCCGGCCTGGGCGCAGACCGCCCCCGGCCCAGGGCCGGCGAAGGCGGCACCCGCCACACCCGCCGGTGCCACCACCCAGCAGAACGCCAGGGAACAGCAGCTGCTGGAACGCATCCGCCAGCTCAAGACGCCCCGCTGGCGCAGCTATGGCGTCTGCCGCTACGACTGGACGAACTGGAGGCTCGCCGACGGAGGCGTGCGCACCACCGATGTGGAGTGCGGCAGCGACACCAGCCGCTCCCAGGTTGCCGTGCATTGCGACACGCTGCAGGTGGCGAGGCGGGAGGGGGAGGGGGCCTGGACCCCCTGGCGGCTACCGGCCTCGGCCGCTGAGTCGAAGACCAGCGGCGGCGAGGACGTGATGGTGGCGGCCCTCTGCGCGAACGTGAAGCCCAGCGAGGTGAAGGTGGCTCCGGCGACCAAAGCGGACAGCGCCAAGCCCCCATCCGTGAAGCCGACCACCCCCAAACCCACGGGCGGTCGCTGAGTCGGGCTCGCCGGGAGGTGAGCGGGATCGGCGACTCTGCAGAATCAGCGCCATAGAAGGCCATCGGCCACCCTTGGGCAATCCATGAATCTGCTCCCCAGTGCCATCGCCATCGTGGTGGGCATCCTGCTGCTCTTCGGCGGGGGCGAACTGTTCGTGGCGGGGGCGGTGGCCCTGGCCCTGCTGCTGGGCATCCCCCAGATCGTGATCGGCCTCACCGTGGTGTCGATGGGCACCAGCGCCCCCGAGCTGTTCGTGAGCCTGCTCGCCACGGTGAACGGCAACCCGGTCGACGATCCGATCGCCATGAGCAACGTTGTGGGCAGCAACATCTTCAACGTGATGGTGGTGCTGGGCCTCAGCGCCGCGATCGTGCCCCTGAAGGTGAAGAGCCGCCTGGTGCGCCGCGATGTTCCGGTGCTCCTGGCGGTGTCGATGGCCGTGTGGGGCATGGCCTCGGCCGGCCGGGTCACCTGGCAGGCCGGGCTGGCCCTGCTGTCCGCCCTGGTGATCAACCTGATCTGGGAGATGCGCACCGCCTCCGAGCATCAAGACGAGATGGAGGAGATCGACGAGAACGATCGCGCCAGTGCTCCTGTGGCCGGCCTCAAGCTCGCCGGCGGCCTCGCCCTGCTAGTGGTGGGCTCCCAGATCCTGGTGCGGGGAGCCGTCGATGCCGCCACTGCCCTGGGGGTGAGCGAAACCCTGATCGGCCTCACAATCGTGGCTGCCGGTACTTCGATGCCGGAGCTTGTCACCTCCGTTGTGGCCGCCTACCGGGGCAAGGCCGATCTGGCGATCGGCAACGTGGTGGGCAGCAACCTGCTCAACCAGCTGGTGATCCTGGGCCTGTGCGCCGTGTCCTCGGGTAGCCGGGGGCTGGGCGTGGATCCGGTGATGGTGAGCCGCGACCTGCCGATCATGGTGGCCACCACCCTGGCCTGCCTGCCGATCTTCTGGACCGATGGCCAGGTGTCACGTCGGGAGGGTCTTCTGCTGCTGACCCTTTACGGGCTCTACCTGGTGGAGCAGGTGCTTACCGAAAAGATGGCTCCCACTCCGATGGATGACTGGTACCGCCTCGCCGTGCTGGTGGTGGTGCTACCCGTGGTGATGGTGTTCCTCACCTGGCAAGTGTTGCGCTGGCGCGAGCAACGGCATGCTCGACCTTCTTGATCCGGCCACCGCGGCGGCCCTGCTGAAGCAATGGGGCTATGCCGTGGTGTTCGCGGCCATGCTGCTGGAGAACGCCGGACTGCCCCTTCCTGGCGAAACGATCACCCTGCTGGGTGGCTATGCGGCCGGCAGCGGTGAACTCAGTGGCCTCGGGGTGGTGGGGGCCGCCTTCGCTGGAGCCGTTCTGGGCGACAACATCGGCTATTGGGTGGGGCGCCGCCTGGGCTGGGGCTTCATGGTGCGCATCGGCCGGCTGCTGCGCCAGACCCCGGAAAAGATGGAGATCCTGCGGGCCAGCTTTCTCGGCCACGCCGGCAAGAGTGTGTTTCTTGGGCGCTTCGTGGCGGTGCTCCGGGTGCTGGCCGGGCCGATGGCCGGGGCGGTGGGCATGCCCTATGGCCGGTTCCTGCTCTGCAATGCCGGAGGAGCGCTGCTCTGGGCCACCACCATGGTGGGCCTGGCCTGGGTGGGGGGCCGCTGGGTTCCCTTCCGGCAGATGGCGGCGGGGGTGGTGGAGCTCGGCCTCGGGCTGCTGCTGATCGTGCTGGTGGTGTTGGTGGTGCCCAAGCTGCTGGCCCGCCTTGAAGGCGGGGTGGATGGCCCCTGAGCTCAGCTCGAAACTGCGCCGTACTGGGCTCTGCCTAGGTTCAGACGTCGTGGGGTTGCTTCGCATTGGGTACGCCCTCCCTGCTCTCCACCCTGCTGGTGCTGCTGCTGGGGCTGGCGATCGCCCGGTTGATGGCCGGCAAGCTGGCACGCTGGACCGTGCCCGCCATCGTGGTGGAGCTGGGGATGGGCTTCCTGCTGGGCAACACCCTGCTGCCGTTCGAGGCGATCCAGCCCCTGAGCGGCCTCACCGAGCTCGGCGTGCTCACCCTGTTCTTCCAGGTGGGCCTGGAGGTGCGGCCCGACCTGCTCAACTCCCGCCGCCACACAATCCTGCGGCTGGTGGCCCTGAGCTTTCTGGTGCCGTTGCTGGCCTACTGGCCTCTGGTGCAAGGCTTTGCGATGAAGCCGGCCGCCGCCCTGCTCTGCCTGGCCTGCCTGTCGGCCACCGGCACGGGGGTCACCCTGCGGCTGCTGGCCCAGCGCCGGGCGTTGCGCTCTCCCTCAGGGCGGTTGCTGGTGGGCGTGTCGGTGCTCGACGATCTGCCGGCGATCGCCTTGCTCAGCCTGGCGGTGGTGGCTGCGGGAGGCAGTCTGGGCGATGGGGGCATCGGCCGGGCGGGGGTGGTGCTGGCCCTGGTGGCAGCCGCAGCCAGCTACGTGGGAGCGGGATGGTGGTCGCGCCGGCAGCCCGGGAGCGCGGAACCCGAAAGCCCCCTGGCGATCCTGATGCTGCTGATCGGCTGCTCCTGGGTGGGGGAAGCCAGCGGGCTCACCTCGCTGCTGGGGGCGCTCTGGGGAGGGGTGCTCTACAACCGCCTCGCTCCATCCTCAGGGCCCGCCGGGCCCGAGCAAAGGCCGATCACCCAGATCCTGGCGGTGCTTTCGGAGGTGTTTCTGCCGCTCTACTTCATCAGTGTGGGCATGCGGGTGAAGGCCACCAGCCTGGTGGAACCAGGAGCCTGGCTGCTGGCCCTGGTTCTGCTGGTGTTGGCCCTGTTCAGCAAACTGGCCTGTGGGCTCGGGGTGACTTCAGCCGACCGGCAGGCTGGGATCGACCGCTGGGTGGTGGTGTTCGGCCTGGTGCCGCGGGGCCTTCCCGGCCTGGTGTTCGCCACGACGGCCCTGGCGGCGGGTGTGATCGATTCCACCCAGTTTTCAGCCTTGGTGATGATGGTGACAGTTACCACCGTGCTGGGCTTGCTGATGTTGGAACGACGCCTGCTGCTGCTGCTTCAAGGCCCTGCGGCATCTCCCCTCTCTGATCAAGCTCGCTGAGTGCATTCCATGAGCCGGAAGGATGAACAGATGTTTGATTTCTGGGAGGTAATTCTGGTGGGCTTCATGCTGGCTGCCATCGCCTTCACCCTCTCCTACGGGCTGGAGTGAGGCACCAGGCCACAAAAAGCCCGTCGCTCTGAAGCGACGGGCTGAACCAGACGGTGGCTAGAGGGCGAGGCTGCCGCTCTCTCCGGTGCGGATCCGAACGGCCTCCTCCACCGGCAGCACGAAGATCTTGCCGTCTCCGATCTCGCCGGTCTGGGAGGCCTGCTGAATCACCTCCACAGCAGCCGCCAGCTTGTCGTCGTTGACGACCACCTCAATCTTCACCTTCGGCAGAAAGTCAACCTTGATCTCAGTGCCGCGGTAGCGCTCCACCTGACCCTTCTGGCGGCCGAAGCCTCGCACGTTGGTGATGGTCATCCCGACGATGTCGAGATTCACCAGGGCCGCCTTCACCACATCCACCTTGGTGGGACGCACGATTGCCTTGATCAGTTTCATCAGCGCAGACTCGTCATAAGTGACAAACTTTAGCAACTTTCGCCTCCTGTCCGAGGGCGCCGTTGCGCTTCCGGGTAGCGGATGCGACAATGAACGTTAGCAACAGGGCATGTAGCCAAGCCTGCAAGATTAGGGCTCAGCTTTTGTGCCGCTTTACGGGCTCGCGAGCTTATTGTTTGCCAGGGTCGATTTAAGGGCCTCCTGCGAGATAGTGACAGCGTGCGCTGGTCACACACCCCTTGACCCAACCATCCACGCAAGCCTGGCACGCCCTGGCGCCCGCGGCCTGCCTGGAGCGCCTGCAGGCCAGCGCCGATGGCCTCAGCACCGCAGCGGCGGCACGCCGGCTGGCGGAGCTGGGCCCGAATCGGCTCGAGCTCAAGGCCGGGCGCAGCAACTGGCAGATCCTCTGGGATCAGTTCAGCAACGTGATGCTGATCATGCTGCTGGTGGTGGCCGTGGTGTCGGCTGGGATCGACCTCCACCTCCGCACCTTCCCCAAGGACGCCATCGCCATTCTGGTGATCGTGGTGCTCAACGGCCTGCTGGGCTACGCCCAGGAAAGCCGGGCCCAGAAGGCCCTGCTGGCCCTGCGCACCATGGCCCAGCCCCTGGTGCAGGTGCGCCGCGACGCTCAGTGGCAACGCCTTTCCAGTGAACTGCTGGTGCCGGGCGATCTGATCCGGCTTGAGGCCGGGGATCGGGTGCCCGCCGATGCCCGGTTGATCGAAGTGGCCGAACTGGGCCTGCAGGAGGCGGCGCTCACCGGCGAAGCCGAATCGGTGTTCAAACAGGCCGAGCTGATCCTCGAGGCCTCCACCCCGGTGCTGGAGCGCCAGAACTGCATCTTCCAGGGCACGGAGGTGGCCAGGGGCCGCGGTGTGGCTGTGGTCACCGGCACGGGGATGGCCACGGAGCTGGGCAGGATCGCCGAACTGATCAACACCGCCGAAAGCGGCAGCACCCCCCTGCAAGAGCGGCTCGACGGGCTGGCCAATGTGCTGGTGGGCAGCGCCCTGGCCCTGGTGGCGGTGGTGGTGGGGCTCGGCTGGCTGATGGGTCAGTCGCTGCTCAACCTGCTGGAGGTGTCGCTGTCGATGGCGGTGGCGATCGTGCCGGAAGGTCTGCCGGCGGTGATCACCGTCACCCTGGCGATCGGCACCCAGCGAATGGTGCGCCGGGCCGCCCTAATCCGCCGTCTGCCGGCGGTGGAGGGCCTGGGGTCGGTCACGGTGATCTGCTCCGACAAGACCGGCACCCTCACCCAGAACCGCCAGGTGGTGCAGGAACTCCGCTTCGGCACCACCCGGGTGACAGTGGAGGGGCAGGGCTACGTGCCCGAGGGAGCCTTCAGCCAGGCGCTCCTGGCCGGGCCTGCCGATGCCAGCGCCGGCTGTCCGGAAGGGGTGCAGACCCTGCTGCTTCAGGCCGGCGTTCTCTGCAGCGACGCCGAGCTGCGGCAGGCGGCCGATGGTGCCTGGGAAGTGCTCGGTGATCCCACCGAGGGAGCCCTGTCGGTGGTGGCCGAGAAGGCGGGCATCGACGATTTCGAACTGCGCAGCCACTACCCAAGGGCGGCCGAGATCCCGTTCAGCTCGGAGCGCCAGCTGATGGCGGTGTGGATCGACGATCCCCACGGCCGGCTCCAGGCCCCGCTGGGAGCCAGCGCGAGCGGTTCGAAGCGGTTGCTGATCAGCAAGGGGGCTCCCGAAGTGATCCTCACCAGCTGTGACCGCTGGATCGATGGCTCCGGTGTGGTGGCCATGAGCTCGGAGCAGCGGCAGTGGTGGAGCGAGCAGGCCCGCGAGCTGGCTGCCCAGGGACTGCGGGTGCTGGCCTTTGCCTGCGGGCCCCACCACCCCAGCCCCGAGCGCGAACTGGAAAGGCAGGTGCTGCTGGGGCTGATGGCCCAGCTCGATCCAGCCCGGCCCGAGGTGACCAGGGCGGTGGCCACCTGCCGCGAAGCCGGGATCCGGCCGGTGATGATCACCGGCGACCATCCACTCACAGCTCGGGCGATCGGCGCGTCGATCGGACTCACCAGCCTCGATGGCGAGGTGGTGCTGGGCCGGGAGCTGGAGAGCTTTGATGACGCGAAGCTGCAGGAGGTGGTGGCCCGTTGCAGCGTGTATGCCCGGGTGCCTCCCGACCAGAAGCTGCGGATCGTGAAGGCCCTCCAGGCGAACCGTCAGGTGGTGGCGATGACCGGCGACGGCGTCAACGACGCCCCGGCCCTGAAGCAGGCCCACATCGGTGTCGCCATGGGCATCGCCGGCACCGAGGTGAGCAAGGAAGCTGCCGACATGGTGCTACTCGATGACAACTTCGCCACGATCGTGAATGCCGTGGAGGAAGGCCGGCTGGTGTACGCCAACATCCGCCGCTTCGTGAAATACATCCTCGGCAGCAACGTGGGCGAACTGGTCACGATCGCGGCTGCCCCCCTGCTGGGTCTTACGGGTGTGCCGCTCACGCCGCTGCAGATCCTCTGGATGAACCTGGTGACCGACGGCCTTCCCGCCCTGGCCCTGGCCCTGGAACCCGGTGAGAAAGGGCTCATGCAGAAGCCTCCGGCCAAACCGGGCGAATCGATTTTCGCCGCTGGCACCGGCAGCTACATCCTGCGCACCGGGATCGTGTTCGGACTGATCACCATCGCGATGATGACCTACGCCGAGCGCCGCGAAGACCCCTGGCCCACCATGGTGTTCACCACCCTCTGCCTGGCCCAGATGGGCCATGCCCTCTCGGCCCGCAGCACCCTGCCGCTGCTGCAGGTGAACCCCTGGTCGAATCCCGCCCTGCTCGGCTCCGTGGTGCTCACCACTGGGCTGCAGCTGATGTTGCTCTACGTGCCTGCCCTGGCGCAGTTCTTCGGAACGAAGCCCCTGGCCATCGACGACTTGCTGGTGTGCATCGGCTTCAGCCTGCTGTTCTTCCTGTTTCTGGAACTGGAGAAAATCTGGCGCCTCTGGCGTTGCCGATCCAGAGCCCACACCTGATCCAACAGAGCTGAGCCAACAAAAAAGCCCTCCATGCGGAGGGCCCAAACCAGAGTGGAAACAACAATCAGATCATTTGGCTGAGGCGAAGTCGGGATAGGCCTCCATGCCGTGCTCGCTGATATCGAGACCCAGCTCTTCTTCGTGCTCCTCGACCCGGATACCACCGAAGAGCGCTCCGATCACCGACCAGAGGATGAACGAGGTGACAACGGCGAAAATCGCAAAGGCCACCACTCCGACGATCTGGACGCCGAGCTGGCTGAAGCCATGGCCTGTGAGCAGACCCTTGTCGATATTGAACAGGCCGACAGCCAAGGTGGCCCAGATGCCGCAGGTGCCGTGCACCGAAAAGGCACCCACGGGATCGTCGATCCCCATGTTGTCAACGATGGCCACCGAGAACACCACCAGGATCCCGGAAATAAACCCAACCACCCAGGCGGCTGGCATCGAGAAGGCATCGCAGCCGGCGGTCACCCCCACCAGGCCGGCGAGAATGCCGTTGATGGTCATTGAGAGATCGGCCTTGCCAGGACGCTTGTCGGGGCCAAACCCCGGAAGCTGAGAGGCGAGGGTGGCGGCGATTCCACCTCCGGCAGCCCCAAGGGTGGTGGTGACGGCGATGTAAGGCACTTCAGGGGCCATCGAAAGCCAGGAACCAGGGTTGAAGCCATACCAGCCGATCCAGAGAATCAAGCAACCCAGGGTGGCGATCGATAGGTTGTGGCCGGGGATGGCCTGGGGCTTTCCATCCACGAACTTGCCGATTCTTGGGCCGAGCAAGAGGGCTCCGACGACTCCGGCCCAGGCACCAAAACTGTGAACCACGGTGGAGCCGGCAAAGTCAATGAAACCAAGTTTGTTGAGCCAACCCTCGCCTACGTTCCACTGCCAGGAGCCAGAGATCGGGTAGAGAACTCCAACAAGTACAAGCGAAAAAATCACGAACTCACCGAACTTGATCCGCTCGGCAACAAGGCCCGAAACGATGGTGGCAGCTGTGCCTGCGAAAGCAGCCTGGAACAGGAAATCGATTGAGGGTACAAGACTTCCATCAGTAACCATTTCAGGGGTTACGGCAGGATCAAAGAAAAGACCACCAAACTTAAACCAACCGGGAATTACCCAGTCAGCGTTATACATAATCTTGTAACCGATGAACCAATAGGCCGTCACCGCAAGAGCGAAAACGATCAGGTTCTTCGAAAGGATGTTGACAGCGTTCTTCTGGCGGCACAATCCGGCTTCCACCATGGCGAAACCGGCGTTCATGAAGATCACCAGGATCGCGCAGATGAACAGAAACATGTTGTTCGCCAGAAAGGCCGGCGTGAGCTCGGGAAGCTCGGCGGCATGGGCGGCGAGGTTGAACAGGCCCAACCCCAACAGAGCGATGGGAATGCAGGCCAGCCAGGTGAGGGTGCGGCTGGACGTAAGGCCGCGGAATTTGCGGAACAGCAGTGCAGGAGCTTCAAGCAGGCTCGCCTGCTGAAGGGTCCGGGGCTGTCGCCGCCGCGCCTCATGGGAAGCAACGGTCATTGGGTTGAAGCGAAAGGTGCGGCGGATATGCCGCCGAGCACCTGCATGATTTGCCACAGGGGGGGAGCAGTTCGGTAACAGCAGCTACCCCTGCGGAAACTCGTTGCCAAGTCCTGACCCAACTGAGCCAGGCCATTCGAGGCATCGGAGTTCGCACGACTACCGAAGATTGTGTCAAAGCATTGCAGGAGTCGCTTTTTGTTCGTCGTGAGCAGACCGCGGGTCTACAAAGGATGCGAAGGACAAAACGTTGGGTGAGGGGTTGCCACCCTCCACCGGAAGTAGCCCACCGCGAGGCGAAGCAACGCTCCTTCCCACGAAGCGGACCACACCATCCTTTCCCTTCGAGGTTCCTGCCATGGCAACCTATCTTCGCTACCGCGGCGTCAGCTACGACCCCGCCCAGCACGAACAGCTCTCCGCTGCACCGGTCGACCACGTCTATCGCGGCCACCACTACGACGCGGCGCCCCGCCACGAGGTCGCTCCCTCCGACGCCGAGGTAGAACTCACCTACCGAGGCCACACCTACCATCACCGCCAGGCCGAGGCTGCCCGCCAGGTTCAACAGTCCTGACTCAACACAGCCTCCTTCTGTAGTGATCGCCACCGCGATCAGCCCCCTGCTGGTGCCTCAATGGCACCGGCAGGTTTTTATTCATGGATCTGGCTATTGCTGTGGTGAACTGTGACGCACGGCTTATCCCCCTGAGTGTCCACGGCCTGCTCTGGCTCCAGACCCACTTCGAAACAAGCCAGTGGGATTCGCTCTGTTCCGGTCGGGCCAGGCTCCACACCGATGGGGTGAACGAGCTCTGCCGCGATGCCCGCGATGCCGGTCTTCAGGTGACCCGGGCCACGGCCTGAACCTCACGGTCCCTGCGCACCGCCCATGGAGGCGCCGATCGATTCGCAGTAGGCCACCGGATCCACCTGAGGCGCCACGCCGAGCCCCTTGCGCAGAGCGTCGAGCTGCTTCACCGACTGGAGATCCACCGCGGCCGCAGCCTGCTCGCAGCCCATCCGATGCAGCGCTTTGACATCAGGCGTACCGCAGCCGGCCAGCAGCAGTCCGGCGGCAGCTGTCATGGCGCCGAGCCAAGCCCTACCCGTTCGCATCGCTCCACCAAGTCCCTGTCATCAAGCTAGGCGGGCGGTTCAGATCTGGAAGGCACGGCAGATCAGGAAGGGCACCGTGATCGTCATCGCCAGCGTGAGCGGCAGGCCGTAGCGGGTCACATCCAGAAACCGGTAGCGACCCGGGCCGAACACCATCAGGTTGGTCTGGTAGCCCACCGGGCTCAGAAAACTCTGACTGGCCCCGAACAGCACCGCGTAGATGAAGGCCAGCGGCGGTTCTCCCAGGCCCGTGGCCAGCTGGCCGGCGATCGGGATCAGCATGGCCACGGTGGCGGCATTGCTCATCACCTCAGTGAGCAGGGTGGTGAACAGGAACACCACCACCAGGGCGGTGTAAACCGGCCAGCCCTTGAGGGCCAGCAACAGCTGGCGGGCCGCCGCCTCGGCCAGGCCTGTGTTTTCAAGGGCCACGCTGAAGCAGGCCAGCGAACCCAGCAACAGAATCACGTCCAGCCGGATGGCCCGCTGCAGCTCTCCCGAGCTCAGGCAGCCGCTGGCCACCATCGCCACCGTGCCCAACAGCACCGAGGCCACCAGCGGCATCAGCCCAAACGTGGGCAACAGGATCACCAGCACACCGATCAGCAGGGCCATCCGCTGGCGGCTGGCCGTGGGCAGGTCCTGCTCCAGCTGTTCCAGCACCACCAGGTCATTGGAGGTCTGAAGGCCGCGGATCGCATCCTTGGGCCCCTGGAGCAGCATCACGTCGCCCTCGCGCAGCTCCACCCGCCCGAGCCGCTCCCGCAGCACGGAATTGCCACGGCGCAGCGCCAGCACCGTGCTGTTGTAGCGCTGGCGGAAGCGCAGATCCCTCAGACAGTCGCCGGCCAGGGTGGAGCCCGAGGGCAGCAGCACCTCCACGGTGCGCTGAAGGTTGCTGGGGTCGGCCCGAACCGAACCCGCTGCCTCATCTTCGGCGGTGGGGGCCAGCTCCACGGTGTGCTCCTGTTGGAGGCGCAGCAGTTCGTCGCGGCCGCAGCGCAGCACCAGTCGGTCGCCCAGCATCAGGGTGCGATCGGCCAGGGGCGGCAGGAAACGCTCCCGGCCCCGGTGCAGCTCCAGCACGTCCATGTCGTAACGCCGTTGCAGCCGGCTGCCATGCAACGACTGCCCCACCAGTTCCGATCCCTGGGGAATGCGCACCTCCGTGAGGTAGCCGCTCGTGCTCAGGCCACGGGTGAGGTCGTCGTCATCGCGGCCCCGGTCTGGCAGGGTGCGATCGGAGAACAGCACCATCACCAGGCTGCCCACCAGCCACACGCCGATGCCGATGCCGGTGAAACTGAACAGGCCGAAGGCGCCATAGCCGAGCTTGGCGCTCACCTCCGAGGCCAGCAGGTTCACCGAGCTCCCGATCAGGGTCATCGTTCCCCCCAGCACGGTGGCAAAGGAGAGCGGCAGCAGCACCTTGGAGGGGGAGATGCCGCGGCGGTGACACCAGCCCTCCACCACCGGCAACAACGACGCCACGATCGGCGTGTTGGGCACGATGGCCGACACCGGCCCCACCAGCGCGGCCATCAGCACGATCATGCGCCGGGGGCTGCGTATCGCATCAGAACCGATCAGGTCCCGCAGGCGATCCAGTCCCCCGGAGCGGAACAACCCCGCCGAGACG
>JAYKGZ010000070.1:0-10839 GCA_035284925.1 Cyanobacteriota bacterium
TGGCTGGATCCTGGAAAGCCTGGTGCCGCTTGATGGCCTCGGCAGCGCTGAGCAGGGCCGAACCGATCAGCAGTGCCGCGAACCCCTGGCGCAGCTGACGATCGCTGAGATGGGGCGCCAGGCGCTGCCCCACCATGGCGCCAATGGCACCTCCCAGCAGCAGGGGAAGCATCAGCGGCAGGCTGGTGGCTGGCCAGTGGCCCAGGGCCGCCAGGGCCACCAGGGCGTTGACGGCGATCAACAGCAAACTGGTGCCGCTGGCCTGCTGCATCGGCAGACCCGCCAGCAGCACCAGGGCGGGCACGATCGCAAAGCCGCCGCCCACGCCGGAAATGCCGGTGAGCAGACCCACCAACACGCCCTGTCCCGCCAGCAGCAGGGTGCGGCGCCGCGGCTGGGGAGTGGGCGCAGGGCGGGAGGCCCCAGCCCTGGTGCCGCCGCGTTGGCGGGTGAGCAGCCAGGAGGCCAGCAGCGCCGCCCCGGCGAACAGTCCCAGTTGCACCGGTTCGGGCACATAGCCGCCCTTCACCCAGCTGCCACCGATCCAGCTGCCCGCCAGGGCCGGCACGCCCAGCATCAGGCCCGGGCGCGGCGCGAACTGGCCCCGGCGCACGTAGGGCCCCAGGTTGCCCAGGGCCAGCAGCATCACCACCAGCAGCGACAGGGGCACCGCCTCTCTGGTGGGCAGGGCGGCGCCGCTCACCAGTAGCGGCAGCAGCAGGATCGAGCCACCGGCGCCCAGCACCGAGAGCAGAAACCCGATCAGGCCGCCACCGCCAGCCAGCAGGACGATGGTGCTGAGCGCCATCAAAGGCTCACCTTGTTCCAGGGCATCACCGCCAGCAGGCGGGCCATGCCGCAGAAGCCGCTGACGCCGGCGAACACCAGACCGGCACCCACGAACCAGGTGAGCAGGATCCAGGCGGGCGCCACGGTGTGGCTGAGGATCAGCCCGAGCAGCACTAGCGAGCCGGCGGCGATCTGCACCTGCCGCATCAGCGGCAGCGGTGCGTTCTTGAGCTTGCGCACGGGCAGTCCAGCCTGCTGCCAGCTGGGCAGGCCCCCCTGCAGGTCGCTCACGGGGTGGGCATAGCCGCGCTCCATCAAGGTCTGCACGCCTCTGGCGCTGCGGTTGCCGCTCTGGCAGACGAGCACCAGCGGGCCACTGGGCAGATCGGCCTGATGCAAGCGCGAGAGGGGCACATTGAGGCTGCCGGCGATGTGGCCGGCGGCGTATTCCATCGGTTCTCTCACATCGATCACGGCGACGCGCTGGCTGCCGATCTGCTCGGCCAGGTCTTGGGCGGAAAGGTGTTGGGTCATGGCTGTCGGAGTCGTGGTTGTCAGGTGGCAGGGAAAACTGGATGGCCAATGGGTTGCCAATCGGATCAGGCGACGACGCCCTCAAGCGGATAGCCCTCATCGCCCCAGCGGGCGAGTCCACCGCGCAGGTTGGCCACCTGGTTCACGCCGGCCTTGAGCAACTGCTGGGTGGCCAGGGCCGAACGGCTGCCCGAATGGCACACCGCCACCACCGGCCGACCGGCGGGGATCTCGCTGGCACGGTTGTCGAGCTCGGGCAGGGGCAGCAGCACGCTGCCCGGGATGTGGCCATCGGGGCCGTTGTATTCCTCGGCGGAGCGCACATCGAGCAGCGTCAGTTCGCCCAGGTGCTCCGCCACCCAGCTGGGCGGCAGCTCGGGCAGGCCGGCGTAGCTGCGGCTCAGCGGCCCCCAGCCGCTGGCGGCGGCCTGCTCGCGGGGCTTGCCGGAGCGCATGTTGCCGGGGAGCGCCTCGGCGATCTTGTGGGGGTGGGGGAGTTTCATGTTCTCCATATGGCCCACGAAGTCCCGCTCGGTGGCGGCGCCACCGAGACGGGCGTTGAACGCCTTCTCTTCCGCCACGGAGGTGACGGTGCGGCCTGTGTAGTCGTGGCCCGGGTAAAGCAGGCAGGAGTGCGGCAGGGTGAAGATCTGCTCGGTGATCGAGCGCCACAGGGTGTGGGCATCGCCCTGCTGGAAGTCGCAGCGGCCGCAGCCGCGCACCAACAGGGCATCGCCGCTGAAGGCCATCGAGTGGTCGTCGAGCACGTAGCTGACACAGCCGTCGGTGTGGCCGGGGGTGCTGCGCACCTCCAGATGCCTGCCGCCGAAAGCCACGCGATCGCCGTGCTGCAAGGGGAGGGTCACGTTTTCGGCGCGGGCGGCGGCGGCCAGGCCGATCGCCGAGCCGGTGGCCTGATGCATCAACCAGCTGCCGGTCACATGGTCGGCATGGGCGTGGGTGTCGAGGCAGGCCACTAGGCGGATCCCCAGCTCCTGAATCAGCGACAGGTCGCGGCTGTGCTGCTCGAACACCGGGTCGATCAGAACGCCTTCGCCGGAGGCCACATCGGCGAGCAGGTAGCTGAAGGTGCCGGTGGCCGCGTCGAACAGCTGGCGGAACAGCAGTGGCGCGCCGCCGGCGGCGGCCACGAGCAGCGAGGAGTCGGAAGCATCGGAAGCTGCAGTCAAGGGAGGCCCCAGATCTGTCTATGAGCTTATGCGCATATCCAGGATCTGACAAGGCTCGGGGCTCCAGAAGCCCAGCGCCGGCACGGCGGCTGTTCCAGGCCAGTTGCCGATGCCGCAAAAGAGCCACGAATCTTGCCCTGATGCGCTTATCGTCATAACCGATAGGCATGGGGCCTGCTCGATGGCCGACGCAATGCTCAGCCCCCAGCTGCTGGAGGAGTACAGCCAGTTCTTTCGCCTGCTCAGCGAACCTGCCCGCCTCCAGCTGCTCTGTCTGCTCCGTCAGGGGCCGTTGGATGTGGCCGCCCTGATCGAGGCCACCGGCTTCTCCCAGTCGCACATCAGCCGCCAGCTCGGTCAGCTGCAGCGTGCCGGGTTGGTGAACTGTGAACGCGATGGCGTGCGGCTGATCTACCGGGCCGACGATCCTCTGGTGGAAGACCTCTGCACCCTTGTGCAGAACCGGCTACGCCAGCGCCTGGAGGCTCGGCTCCAGCAGCTCAGCCCCCATGCAGCCGGTCAAACCAGAAGCCGGCCAGTTGCCAGCTGCTCCACAGAAACATCCCCAGGATCAGCCAGTTGAGCCAGGCGGGACGTTGGGGCCTGGGGTTGTCCATGGCGGTGATGCAAGCCGTGCTGCGATTATCGGGAGCGGGGTAGGAGCACCCCTTTCACCAGGCGCACAACGCCGGCAGCCAGGAGAACCAGGGCGCTCAGGGCCACCGCCACCAGGGCCAGAACCGCCAGCAGCTGCAGCAGGCCGGTGCCGAAGCGGATCACTCCGCCGATCAGATTGGCGATCGCGTTGCTCACCAGCAACATGGTGTCGAGCCGCTCCGGTAGCTGCAGCAGTCCAACGAGGATTCCGGCTCCCAGGCTGAGCAGCAACAACCCGGTGCTCCACAACGTGAGGCGGGTTTGTCGCTTCCGCTTCCGAAACACCTGGCGCGACTTCGTGGAAGCCGCCGGCAGATGAAGGGTGCGGCGGCGATCATTGCTCATGGTTCGAGGGTGTAGCCAGCCCCTCGCATCCAGCGCTCGAATTCGATCAGAACCAGTTCATTCGGGCAGTCGATCAACGAGAGGCTTTCCACGGTGCAATCGCCCTGGCCACCGTGATGGAGAGACAGATGAAAGTGATCGCCACTCAGTCCACAGACCTCAGGATCGCTGCGCACGACGACATCCAGGGAGGCCCCGAGCCGGGCCACGCGGATTCGGAGTTGTGACCAGCTCATCTCCTTCATCACGTAAGTCTGTGGCGCCATCTTCCAACGTCAAGACCGCCACCGTCTTCATCAGAGTTATGGAGGGCTGGTTCCGAACCGCTGCCAGTCGATTTCGTCGATCTTCCCCAGCAGACGGGCAGGCCCATCCCCCGCCTGGGCGAGTACCAGATCGGGCCGGCCGGCCCGAACCTTCAACCCCGCCCCCAGCGGAAAGCGCAGCACTCCCTTGCCGATGCCGGCGAACAGGGAGGTGCCGTCGATCTGGCTCACTTCCAGCCAGCTCTCGCCCTCAATCGTGAGGCTCAGTTCGCCGGGGCTGCGACCTGGTGGATCCACCCGGTTGGGAGTGGCCGTGGGGGTCGCCGACGACTGCCTGGTGGGCCGGAACAGCGAGGGGAGCGGTTGGGTCAGCGACAGGGCCAGGCCTGCACAGGTCATCAGGGCGAACGCACCGCCCATCGGAGCGGCCAGGCGCCGGGCCAGAGGCCTGCGCTGGTCGAGTTCCCGCAGGCGCAGGGGCCTGGAACGGGGAACAGGAAGCTCCAGCCTGAGGCGTGGATCACTGCGCACCTGGTCGAGCACCCGCACCAGATCGATCAGTTCGGCATCGTCGAGCCGCAACCGCAGCGGTGGCGTGTCGGGCTGGCTGCTGCGCAGCAGCAGTTCATGCCCACCGTCCTGGTGGGGCCCGATCTCAACCGGCTCGGACTCCTTGCCGAAGCGCCGCTGCACTCCGCTGAGCAGATGGCGCGCATAAGGAAGCACCACCGTCATCAAGCACTCCAGGTGCTCCTTGCGGCCCTCAAGCTCCGGCCGGCCGGCCCAGCGCAGAGTCCAGCCGGTCACGATTCCCACCGCCTCCTGATCCTGGCCTGCCGACACATCCGGTAGTCCCTCAACCTCCAGGCGGCAACTGATCTGGTCGAAGCGGAGGGTGGTTTTCATGCGTGCTGTGGCAGATCCTCAGGCTGCCGCATCGAGGAGGCTGGCCCAGAGCCGCTCCGCCCCCCCCGCGCCGGCGGCCAGGGCCAGAGACTGGACCAGCTCCTGATGAAGCGGCGGCCCGGCCTCGGGGTCGAGCAGGGCCTGAACGGCGCTACGGCGTTGGTTCAGGCGTTCCCGAACCAGTTCGGTGAATCTCGCCTGGAACAGACTCCAGCGTTGGCGGGTGATGTCAGGGGGCTCAGCTGAGGAGAGCAGGGCGCGAAGCAAGGGATACACCCGGTCGGCCATGGCACAGAGAATCCGGATCAGGGCCTCGCACTCCGCTGGATCCAGGGCATCGCGGCTTGGGGTGCGTCGCAGCGGGTTTGAGCAGCGACGCTTCCACAGTTCCACCCGGTTCGGGAACAGCGTGCCGAAGCCCAGCTCCTCGCCCATCCAGAGCATCGCCTCGCCGCTGTTGAGGTCGAGGGCTTCCACCGCCAGGAGCAGCAGGTCCAGCCTCTCCAGGCCACGCCGCGGCAGGCTGGATGAGGGAGCTGGGAGAACGGAAGCTTCGGGCATGGCTGCGATGATGCCAGTTCATCGCTGAACCGTCACCACCATGCCCACCAGCTCTGTGGATCTGCGTCAGCTGGTGCGCGACGTTCCCGACTTCCCCAAGCCGGGAATCCTGTTTCGTGACCTAACGCCGCTGATGCGCGATATCGAGGGCTGGCAGGAGGTGATGCGCCAGCTTTCTGAGGTCTGCGACCGCCTCCAGCCCGACCTGATCGTGGGCATTGAGTCGCGCGGGTTCCTTGTGGGAATGGCCCTGGCCACCGTGAATCGGCTCGGCTTCGTGCCGGTGCGCAAAGGAGGCAAGCTTCCGGGGCAGGTCACCGGCGTGGATTACGACCTCGAGTACGGCACCGACCGGCTGGAGATTCACAGCGACGCCCTCAGCGGGAAGCAGCGCGTGCTGGTGATCGATGATCTCCTGGCCACCGGGGGCACGGCAGCCGCCTGCGCCCAGCTGGTGGAGGAGGCGGGAGGTGAGCTCTGTGGCTTCGGGTTTGTGGCCGAACTGGCCGCCCTGGATGGCCGCCAACGCCTTCCCCAGGAGCAGCCGGTGGAATCGCTGATCATCTACAGCTGATCCGGCTCCAGGTTGTCCTGCCAGCTGAGCAGCTGATCGAGCTGTTCGAGGTTGATCAGTCCCAGGCGCCAGAACACCACCGGCAGGGGAGCCTGCTCCAGCTCAGCCTGGCGAAGACCCAGGTCCATGGCGCTCTCCGAGAGCTCCAGCTTCTGCCGGAGCAGGCGCAGCAGACCCTCCGACGGGGGTGGCTGCGGCGAGGTGGCCGTCACCATGGCGGGCTGGGGGAAGGGGGTTGGTTCAGGCTGGCAGGCCAACCGTCATCGCCATCAGGCTCAGGCGACGGACCGGTGCCCATCGGCGCATCACGACGAGGCCGAACCTGCGCAGCGGCAGCAGCCAGGGGGAGCGGTTGGAGAACAGCCGCACCAGCAGGTCGGTGAAGGCCAGGGTGAACAGGAGATCCGGCCAGCGGCGCCGGCCATAGGCCGCCGGGAGTTGGCGGATCGGAAGCGTCTTCGCCACCACCCGCGCCGCCAGTCGGTGCAGCACCGCCACATCCCTCCAGCAGAGATTCAGCCCCTGCCCGCCCACCGGATGGCAGCGATGGGCCGCCTCGCCCACCAGCACCGCCCGTCCGCGGCTCAACCGCCGGGCCAGCTGCAGCTGCAGGGGAAAGGCGCGCTGGCTGTCGAGCAGCCCATCCGGCTGGAAGCGGGCCGGCAGAACACCCGCCAGCGCATCGAGAAACCCCGTGGGATCAAGCCCTTCCAGCTGGCGGCAGCGTTGCTCCGGCGCGCTCCACACCAGCTGCACCCGTCGTCCTCCGAGGGGGAGCAGGGCAAAGGGTCCCTCCGGACGGAACAGCTCCCAGGCCAGATCCGGTTCCGTGCCCCGCAACTCCACCTGGGCGGTGAGGCACGATTGGGTGTAGGGCAGCCGGGCCACGCCGATCCCCAGGGCGTCACGGGTCGGGGAGTGGGGGCCATCGGCCGCCACCACCAGGTCGGCTTCCAGCTCTACCGAGCGGGTTCCGGGATCGAAGCACCCTCCAAGCTGCAGGCGGATCGATGGGCAGGCCTCGGCCCGCGCCAGCAACAGCGCCATCAGCGGACGGTGCTGGCCGATCCAGCCAACGGCGGCGCCTGGAATGCGGGCGAGGTTGGGAGCCAGATCGGCCAAGCCGAAGGGCACCTGCTCCCGCAGCGCGAGGTCGAGCAGCTCAAGCCGCCGGAAGGGCACCAGCAGAGAGCTGGCCGCTTCCCAGAGGCCCAGGCGCTCGAGCAGATGCCGGCTGGAGTGGGTGAAGGCGTAGGCGCGGGAACGCTCCAGCAGCTGCGCGGGTGTGAGTGGATCCAGCAACTCCACCTGCCAACCGGCATCGGCCAGGGCCAGGCCTGTGAGAAGTCCGGTGGGCCCGGCCCCGTGAACGCGGGCCAGGGGAACGGCAGAGGTGGATGGGATCGGCGACACGGGAGACCGGTGGAGGGAGCTGCTGGCAGCCAGCCACGAAAAAAAGCCGCAGCAGGGTGCCGCGGCCTGGGTCAGTTCATGGTCTGATCCGGTGTGGGCCGGAGGTCAGCCGATGCCGAGCAGACCGCGGGTGAAGGCCTCGCCGCCGAGGGCGAATTCCGTGGCGAGCAGAGCGATGAAGCCGAGCATGGCCATGCGGCCGTTGAGCTTCTCGGCGCGCTCATGGAATCCCCAGCCGCTTTCGGCGCTCACCACTTCCATGCGGGGCTCTGTGGCGAAAGCGTTGAGACGGCCGCCATCTTCGGTGGTGACGGTGGCACCACGGATGGCGGAAGGAGCTGCTTGTGTCATGACAAATCTTTGTGGCTTGTTACGCAATGTAACACGTCGGCGGGCTTGGTGGGCCGGGTCAGTGCAACCGGATCAGCGCAACCGGATCAGCGCAACCGCTTCAGGCAGAGCTCCTCAAAGGCCGGCCGCAGCAGGTAGGGATAGTCGCCCACCCACAGCTTCAGCTGCGGCAGCCAGGCGTCGCTGAGGGCCCCGATCCGCGAGAAATCCTTGCGCTCACTCAACACCAGGCAGCGCACCACCTGGCCAGGGCGAATCGCCTTGTGCTTCTTCTCGTAGGGGAAGCGCAGCTGGCCCAGGTAGCCCTCCTCGTCTTCGAGCTCGAGGCACAGCCAGGTGCGGCGGTTCTCCACCAGCTCGAGGCGCCCCTCGCGGTCGGTGGTCTCCTGGCGTCCCTCCACCAGTTCTCTGGTGAACAGATCCGCCACCTGGCCCTCGAAAATCGCCGCGGCGGGGTAGCGCCTCAGCACGGCGTTGCGCCGACCGGCCTCCACGATCGGTCCCCACAGCACATAAAGCAGGAACACGAAGCCCACCACCAGCATGATCGGGGCCAGCTGGCTGGACATGAGCACGCCCTGGCTGATCAGCAGGCTGATCACCCCACCGATCACCGAGATGAACACCCGCTGCAGGAGCTTGCGGGGGCTGCCGCTGCAAGCGTTGAACTGGGGCCCGCTGGCCACGGCCGGGATCAGACGCGGCAGCTCTCCCGGGCGCAGGGGGATCAGCATGGAGTTCTTCTCCTCACAGCAGCCGCTCCAATCCATACACCAACCCACCCAGCTGGCGGACCCGCCGCAGCGTGAGCAGCACCCCGGGCATGTAGGCCGAGCGTTCGATCGTGTCGTGGCGCAGGGTATAGGTTTCGCCCGGTGCTCCGAACATCACCTCCTGGTGGGCCACCAGCCCCGGCAGGCGAACGGAGTGCAGCCGCAGGCCGCTCTCGCGCCGCCCGCCCCGGCAGCCCGCCAGGGTTTCGTGCTCCTCCACCTGCGGCACGTTGAAGCCCTTGCCCAGCTCCTCGATCAGCTCCGCCGTTTTGATGCAGGTGCCACTGGGGGCATCGGCCTTGCGGTTGTGGTGCAGCTCGGTGAGCTCGCAGAAGTCGTAGAAGCGGGCGGCGGCGGCGGCCGCCTGCTGCAGGAGCACCATGCCCACCGAGAAGTTGGGGATCACCGCCCCACCCACCGAGGCCTTCTCGGCGAAGGCCGCCAGATCGGCCAGCTGTTCAGGGTTGAGCCCCGTGGTGCCGATCACCGGATGCACGCCGTAGGCGATCGCCCCCCGGGTGTGTTCGTACACCACCGAGGGATGGGTGAAATCCACCAGCACCGCGCCGCCGCCCGGACCACTGCGGCGCACGGCCTGGCTGGCCTGACACAGGCAGCCCTCGAAGTCGGCCGTGATCGCCACCTCCAGCTCCCCGAGTCCCAGCTCCAGTCCCAGATCGGCCCCCTCCTTGCCGGGGGTGTTGTCAATCGCCCCCACCAGCGTGCAGTCCGGAGCTGCGAGCACGGCCTTCACCACCTCGGCGCCCATGCGGCCCAGGGCACCGGCCACCACCACGGGGATCGGGGCTGGCGCGGAATCGATCGAGTCGGGGGTCATCGGCGTGCAGACGCTCAGCTCAAGCTGGAGCGAGCCTATGGGCAGCCTTCAGTTGCTGATGGTTCTTCTGCCCCTGCAACCTCCTGACTCGATCAGCACAGCCCTGGTGGCTGTGGCCCTCATCATCGTGGTGACCCAGCTGCTGGGAGCCCTGCTGGAACGCCTGGCTCAGCCGCGGGTGATCGGTGAAATCCTGGGCGGGATCCTGCTCGGGCCGAGCTTTCTCGGACTGGTGGCTCCCTCCCTGGAGGCGCAGCTGTTCGCGCCGGCGGTGGTGGCCCAGCTCAACCTTCTGGCCCAGATCGGACTGGCCCTGTTCATGTTCCTGATCGGGCTGGAGCTCAATCCGGCCCTGATCGGCCCGCGCTTGCCCGTGGCCAGTCGGATCACGGCCGTGGGCATGGCGCTGCCCCTGGCCCTGGGATAGGGGGCTGGCGCTCTGGCTGGAAAGCTGGCAACCCCAGCTGCTGCCGGGAGATCGCAGCCCGGGCGGAATCCTGTTCATGGGCACCGCCATGGCGATCACCGTGCCCACCCTGGTGCTCACGGCGGCGTGGGCCGCCTTTCTGCTGCTGGGTCTGCGTCCGTTGCGGCGCTGGCTGTCCCATCACCATCAGCAGCGGGGATCCCTGGGGGCCGGCCTGGAGGTCGTTCTGCTGAGCGGTGCTCTGGTGAGCGGAGCCGTGAGCGACTGGATCGGCGTGCACCTGGTGTTCGGGGCCTTCCTCTGGGGGCTGGCCATGCCTCGCAACAACGCTCTGCAGAGGCAGCTGGAGCAACGTCTTCGATCCGCCGTGCTGCAGCTGATGCTGCCCCTGTTCTTTGCGATCAGCGGCCTGAGCACACGGCTGGAGTCGCTTGACAGCCCGGAGCTCTGGGCGGCGGCCCTGCTGGTGCTCGCCGTGGCGATCGCCGGGAAATTCACCGGAGCCTGGGCCACCGCCCGGCTCAGTGGGGTGCCGCCACGGGAGGCCCTGGCCCTGGGCTGGTTGATGAACACCCGCGGACTCACCGAGCTGGTGGTGCTCAATGTGGGGCTTGGCCTGGGAGTGATCAGCACCCAGCTGTTCAGCATCGGGGTGCTGATGGCCCTGTCCACCACGCTGATGGCCGGGCCGCTCCTCGAACGCCTGGGCTATGGCCGTCAGGCCGTTCCAGAGGGCTGATGCCAAACGGGTGATGACACCTTTGCCGCCCACGGTCCATCGGCGGCCAACGGTTCGTAGGCTGCTTCACATTCCTCAATCCGTGCCCATGTTCACGCAGGTCCGCTCCGCCAACCGCCGGGTCAGTCCTGCCGCCTCCCACACCGGTGTGGTGATGAAGGCTGTGTACGTGGTGCTTGAGCCCCAGTACCAGAACGCGCTCACCCAGGCCGCCACCTCCCTCAACGACCTGAATGGCCCCCTGGCGATCGATCTGAGTGGTTACCTGATCGAGGAGCTGCGCGATCCCCAGAACTACGCCGATTTCTGCGCCGACGTGGCCGCAGCGGATGTGTTCATCGCCTCGCTGATCTTCATCGAGGATCTGGCCCAGAAGGTGGTGGAGGCCGTGGCTCCCCACCGCGATCGGCTCAAGGCGGCGGTGGTGTTTCCCTCCATGCCGGAGGTGATGCGCCTCAACAAGCTCGGCACCTTCT
>JAYKGZ010000071.1:0-54126 GCA_035284925.1 Cyanobacteriota bacterium
ACCGAGGCTCCCTGGGCGATGGCGCGGGCCAGGAACACGCGTTTGCGCTGGCCGCCGGAGAGATCACCGATGGGTCGATCCCGCAGCTCCAGCAACTCCACCCGCCCGAGGGCTTCGCGGACGGCCAGGCGATCCGGGCGCCGCGGGATGCGCAGCAGGTTCATGCCCCCGTAGCGGCCCATCATCACCACCTCCCAGACGGAAATGGGAAAGGCGCAATCAATGCCTTCGCTCTGGGGCACGTAGGCCACGGCCTGCACGCGCTGGGCCTCGGCCACTGGCAGGCCATTGATGCGGATGCGGCCGCGGGAGGGTCGAACGAAGCCGGTGAGGGCCTTGAACAGGGTGGATTTGCCGGCACCGTTCATGCCCACCAGCCCGCAGATGCAGCCAGCAGGAAGCCGCAGCGAGGCATCATGCAGGGCGACGGTGCCGTTGTAGTCCACGCAGATGTGCTCGGCCTCGATGCGCATCAGCGGCCCCCACGGGCCGGTGCCAGGCCGGCCACGATCAGGCGGACGTTGTGGCGCTGCAGCTGGAGCAAGGTGGGAGCAGGGCCGGAGGGGGTGGAGAGGGAATCCACATAGAACGTACCGCCGAAACGCGCCCCTGAAGAGCGGGCCACCTCCCGCTGGGCGTCGCTGTTCACCGTGCTCTCGCAGAACACCGCCGGCAGCCGGCGTCGCTTCACGGTCTCGATCAGACGGGCCATCCGCCGGGGGGTGGCCTGGCTCTCGGCATTGACCGGCCAGAGGTAGGCCTCCTCGAGGCCGTAGTCATGGGCGAGGTAGGAGAAGGCCCCCTCGCAGCTCACCAGCAGCCGGTGCGGCCGCGGCACCGTCGCCAGGGCGGACCGCAGCTCCCCATCCAGCTCAGCGAGCTGGCGCTTGTAGGCCTCGCCGTTAGCCCGGAAACTGGCTGCCGCAGCGGGATCGAGGCGGCTGAAGCCCGCCACGAGCCGATCCACGTACTGCTGGGCGCGGCGGGGCGACATCCAGGCATGGGGATTGGGCTTGCCGGCGGCGACATCCGCCTCGATCAACAGCGGCGCCATCCCCTCGGAGAGGGTGAGCGTGGGAACGTTGCCGGCGGCCTGCAGGAAGCGCTGGGCCCAACGCTCCAGCCCCAGGCCATTCGCCACGATCAGATCGGCACCCTGGGCCGCTTCGATGTCACTGGGGGTGGGCTCATACCCATGGATCTCGGCACCCAGCCGGGTGATCGATCGCACCTCCAGGTGGTCGCCGGCCACCTGCCGCGCCATGTCAGCCAGAATGGTGAAGGTGGTCAGCACTAGGGGCTTGCCGTCCTCGGCCGGACCCGGCGATGGTCGAGGCGGCAGGGAAGACGCGGGCGACGGAGAAGACGCGGGCGGCTGGGAAGACGCGGGCGGCGACGGGGGAGCGCTGCAGGCCCCCAGCAGGGTGGCCGCGAGCAGGATCGCCAGCACGCCAGGGCCGCGGAACGGGTCCGGCACCTCAGCCCTGGGGGAGCGCCAGCGGGGCCGGCTGTTGCGGCAGCCACTGGCGAGCCTGATCCAGGAACGAGGCCCAGTCGAGCCGTTCCGCTTCCGCCGCCCGGGCCACCAGCAGCGGCGCCTGGCGCTTGATCGCCTCCAGATCGGGAGCGGTTACGCCGGCCGAGAGGGCCATCACATCGGCCATGGCGCGGCCCACCACCCGGGTGAGGTAGGCCGCGCTGAGGGCCTGCAGCGCACCCCCCACCAACCAGGTGGCGCCATGGAGACGCAGCACCCCGGCCAGGGCCTGGCTGCTCCATTCGGCCACCCCCAGGGCCAGGGCAGCCCGGCCCAGTTCCAGGGCCGCCTCGCGCAGCTGCAGCAGGCTCCAGGAACAGCGCCACAGCCGGGCCATCTCCTGCAGCATCAGCCCATTGGCCACGGCCAGCACCAGCAGATCGAGGCTGGCCAGCGGGGCAGCGAAGACGCCAGCGGCCACCACCCACTGGGTGCGCTGCAACAGCCGCTGGAAGTGCCGACGGCGCAAGGATTCAAGCTCGGCCTGCCACTGGCCGTGCAGCTCCTCGAGACGACGGCGTTGGGTGAGGGCCAGCCGCTGGCGTCCCTCCTGACGCCACTGTCGGCGCACCGGGGCCAGGGCCTGCTCGAGCTGCTCGGCTTCGCCGCTCCAGCCGATCAGGCGCTCCTGCAGGGCCGCCGGCAGCTGGCAACGAATCTCCTGCAGCTGCTGCTCCGGGCTTCGGGAGGCGGGGCCGCCGCCGGGCTCCAGCTCGGCCAGCAGCCAGAGCGGTTGCTGCGCCGGCAGGGTGTCGAGCCAACGCAGGTCGAGGGCCCGCAGCGGTGGACGCAAGTGATAAAGGAGGCCGTCGCAGTCGGCGAAGCAGTCGGGCCAGCGCCAATCGGTGCTGCGGGCGGGCAGGGGATGGCCCCAGTGGAGTCGCAGGGGCAGGGACGTGCGCAGGGACGACAGCAGCGCAGCCTGCAGGCTGGAGTCAGGGGGAACCACCCCCACCAGGGCCAGCTCCAGGTGGCTGCGGCTGCGGCGCTGCCGCTGGCGATCCAGGTCGGCCCGACGCCGCAGGGCTCCAGGGTCGGCCTCCCCCCCCTCCAGGGCTTCAGGAGCCAGCTCACTGAATTGCTCGAGCACCTGCTCGCAGCGCTCGATCAGGGCCTCGTTGCTGCGCGGCAGCTGGGCGGCCGGCCGGCGACGCCGGCGGCCGAGCAGCCACCAGCCGCCGGCGGCCGCACTGAGGCCGAGCACCGAAGCCAGGGGCAGATGCAGACCATCGCCAATCACCCAGGCCCCCCCCAGCAACAAGGTGGCCCGGGCGGCCCAGGCACCCCGTTCCTCCGTTCGCGGCGGGGTTCCGGTGGCTGCTGCCCAGGCCGTGGCGCCTGGGGCGGCGGGGGGCAGGGCAGCGCCGGCGGCATCCGGCTGCTGGAGAGCAGGCTGATCGGCGGGGGCGGTCAAAGGGGTCAGGAGCACGGGAAGGGTCAGGCCATCGGCGCACTGGGCCGGCCCCATGCTGCGCCAGAACACCGACGTCCCGGCCAGTGTGCCAATAACTTGTGGGCATCGCCCATCCGCCATCGCCCATCCGCCATGGCCCGTTTCCGTCGCCGCCCGATCCGCTTCCGAGGGCCCCATGGTTGAACCGTTCCTGGTGCCGGGCTCGCTCACACCGCGCCTGCGCCGCACGCTCGACCATCTGGCCGGCACCCTGCAGGCCCAGACGAGCTGGCTGGGGCAGGAACCGGTGGCCCTGCTGGAGCGGTGCTGGTTACGGCTGGATGTGGTGGGCATCGGTGCCCTGCCGCAGCGGCTCCCCCCCGACCCCAGCGAGGCCGCCCCTGAACTGGTGCGCTACCGGCAACTGCGGGCCGATGGCTGGCCCGATCCGGAAGCCGAACGGCAGTGCTGGCAGGAGTTCGGGGAGCAGGCCTGCCGGCAGGCCCTGCAGCGCTACTGGCAGGCCCAGGACAGCCTCCATCACGGTTGGACCCTGGAGTGCTATCTCCAGCTGGTCAGGCGGTACCGGGCCCAGTTCAGCTCGGCCGAGCCCCGCCGGCTGCCCCTGCTGATCCTGGCCCGCACCGGCAGCCCCGAGCCCCACCAACTGCATTGGCTGCCTCCGGCCGAACGGACGATGCGGCACACTTGCGCCTGATTCAAGGCTGCGGCCATGGCCGACGACAACAACGCATCCGTTCCCCAGCAGACTCCGGCCGAAGCGGGACGTGAGGGGGGCCCCTACGGAGGTCGTGAAGGCCGTGGCGGCCGTGGACCGCAGCGCGAACCAGGCGGGTTCCGCATCCGCCTCAGTGATAACGAGATGCGGGCCGTGCGGGCCGTGCAGGACGCCTTCAACCTGCGCTCCCCCGTGGCTGTACTCGGCTTTTGCGTGCGCACCATCGCCCAGATGCTGGAGCAGGGGCAGCTCGATGACCTGGTGGCCCAACAGCGGGCCCAGGGCGGTGGCCGGGGCGGTGATGGTCCCCGGAGCAATGGTCCCCGGGGTGAGGGCCCCCGAGGTGACGGTCCCCGGGGGGGCGGTCGGCGTCCCTGGGGGGAAGGCCGGCAGGAGCGGAGTGCTCCGCGCATCGACCCCATGGCCCGACCCCAGAAGCCGGCTCCGGCCAGCGTGACGATCAGCGACAGCGAGCCGGCCAGCGGGGTCACCGCTGAGTCCATCAGCGGCAGCAATCCAACCCCCGAGCACGAGGGCGACCTCGATGCTGCGCCCGCCACCGATGACCTGGCTGCAGCGGCGACCGTGGCTGCTGGCGAAGCCCAGGTCGACTGAGGCACGCGGATGGCACGACCCAGGGTTCTCTCCGGGGTGCAGCCCACCGGCGCCCTGCACCTCGGCAACTGGCTGGGAGCGATCCGCAACTGGGTCGATCTGCAGGACAGCCACGACACCTTCTTCTGCGTGGTCGACCTCCATGCCATCACCGTGCCCCACGACCCGGCGCGACTGGCGGCCGACACCCGCAGCACGGCTGCCCTCTACCTGGCCTGCGGCATCGATCCGGCCCGCTCGACGGTGTTCGTGCAGAGCCACGTCAGCGCCCACAGCGAACTGGCCTGGCTGCTGAACTGCGTCACGCCGCTCAACTGGCTGGAGCGGATGATCCAGTTCAAGGAGAAGGCCGTCAAACAGGGCGACCAGGTGTCCGTGGGACTGCTGGATTACCCGGTACTGATGGCCGCCGACATCCTGCTGTACGACGCAGACCTGGTGCCGGTGGGGGAGGACCAGAAACAGCACCTGGAACTCGCCCGCGACATCGCCCAGCAACGCATCAACGTTCGTTACGGCCGCCAGGATGCCGACGGCGAGCCGATCCCGGTGCTCAAGGTGCCCGCACCGCTGATCCTCCGTGACGGCGCCCGGGTGATGAGCCTCACCGACGGCAGCAGCAAGATGAGCAAGAGCGATCCGAACGAAGGCTCCCGGATCACCCTGCTGGATCCCCCCGAGCTGATCCGCAAAAAGATCAAGCGGGCCAAGACCGATCCGGTGATGGGGCTGGAGTTTGACAATCCCCAACGGCCGGAGGCCGACAACCTGCTCAGCCTCTACGCCCTGCTGAGCGGCCGCGGCCGGGAGGGGGCAGCCCGGGACTGCGCCGCCATGGGCTGGGGCCAGTTCAAGCCCTTGCTGGCGGAGGTCGTGGTTGAGGCGTTGCGGCCGATCCAGGAGCGCTATCGGGCCCTCCAGAGCGACCCGGCCCAACTGGAGGCGGTGCTGGCCCAGGGCCGCGAGCGGGCGGCCGCCGTGGCCGGCAAGACCCTGCAGCGGGTTCAGCAGGCCCTGGGCTTCCTGCCAGGCCCCTGATCGACTCCCGTCCCGCCGCAGCGCAGGGCCCGAACCGGGTCCTGTCTTAATCCTTCCTTCAGCACTGATTAAGGGCGCTGATCAAAGGGCCGCCCCGGAGCGCCGGCAGCGCGCCCCACAGGACCCCAGCCCCACAGAGCCACAGGCACCATCCCCACTGGTCCCAGGCGGGTCCAGCTCCTCGACGGGAGCACGACTGCATGGTTGGACGCATTTGTCCAGGGGTGGCGCTGTGGGGGTCGCCCGGTCCCGGCAAGGGAGGTCAGGCTTTCCGGACTTTTGACCCACCTGCCTGCATGCTCCGTTCCATCAGAGGCCGGCTGTCCGTTCCCGATCCCGGCGCCCTCTGCTCGACGGCCCTGCTGCTGGCCATGCCCCTCCCCCTGCTCGACCCATCGATGCCGTCGAGCCAGGGGACTGTCCACCAGAGCGCTCCCGCCATCACACGGCTCCAGCCAGCACCCCCATCCCAATCCGCCGCCGCTCCCCAAACCCGCAGGACCTATGCCCTCACCCCCGAGCGCCGGGCCCTGCTGAACACCATCCGCTTCGCCGAGGGCACCTGGAAAGGGGGAAGCGCCTCCGGCTACCGCACCCTCTACGGAGGCGCCGAGTTCAACAGCCTGGAGCGCCACCCCCGCACCGTGGTGATCCGGCGCTACCGGAGTGCCGCCGCCGGCGCCTACCAATTCCTTCCCCAGACCTGGGATGAGGTGTCGAGCCAGCTGCGGCTGAACGACTTCAGCCCCTCCAGCCAGGACCAGGCTGCCCTGCACCTGGTGGAACGCCGCGGTGCCCTGACGGAGGTGGATCGCCAGGGCCTCAGCCGGTCGGTGATGGCCCGGCTGGCCCGTGAATGGGCTTCATTCCCGAGCGCCAACGGTGCCAGTGCCTACGGCCAGCCCGTCAAACGCCCCGAGGAGTTGCAGCGCTTCTACCGCACCAACCTGGAAGAACAGCGCCAGGGCACCGCCTGATCGTCATCCCAGCTCGCCGTTCACGGTTCCCGATAGATGACGCGTCCCCGCTCGTCGTTATCGACATCGAGCAGATGATCAAAGAGCAGCCGTTCGATCTCCTCCCGGATGCGGTCACGGGGCGTGTCGGCCGGCAGGCTGAGCTCCAGCAGGGCGTCGTTGAAGGTGAAGCCGGCCGGACCGCTGCGGCGGGCCAGCGCCAGCAGCTGGCGGTCGATCGGCACCGCGGACTCGCTCCCCTCCAGGCGCGCGAGGGCCTCCTGGAGCAGCAACGGTTGGTTGGCCTGCTCCACCAGTTCGGGGATCAGGAACAGATCCACCAGCTGACCGATGCCGCAGAAGCCCAAGGTGAACAGCCAGAGCGCGCCGCTGAGGGGCTTGCGGTTGTAGAAGCGCTGCAGCCCGCAAACACCCACCAGGCCGAGGGCCCACAGCAGGTAGCTGATCGCCAGGCTGCGGCGCTCGATCAGCGAAAGCCTGGGGCGGCGCGGCGGAGACGGCAACGAACCGGGCGAGGAAGGGGGCAAGGGGAGGGGGCGATGGGGGTCAGGCCCCCTGGTTGGGCACGATGCCGGCCTGGCGCAGGTGAAACGAGAGGGTCCAGACCCTCATCATCAGCCGATGCCAAGGGGTCATCGCCCCCATGTCCACAGCCATCGGACTGGGGCTGGCGGCCCGCAGGGCCCGGGTGGCCACCAACTCGGCCAGACCGGCGCGCAGTTGCTGCTCCAGTTGCCGCTGCTCGGAAGCCGGCAACAGGCTGGCGGGGGTGTGCTCCAGGAGCACCAGGCCCCGGCGGAACGCCTGCTCGAAATCCTCAAGCAGCGAGCCCAGCAATTGATCCAGCAGGTCGGCCGAATCGGACACCAGCGGCCCTGAGTGATGGTGCCCACCCTAGGGAGGCCCCTGGCGGGGCTGCCTAAGATCCGCACCTGCCCGCCTGGATGCCGTGCCCGCGATCCGCTCCGCCGATGAGTCCCTCAGCAGCGGCGCGGCCAGCATCAGCGGCGGCGACGCCGGCATCAGCGCTGGAGGCCCCACCCCAACAGGGCCCGACAACGCTGCCGCCACAGCGCCCGTGGCGCTGCCCAAAACGAGCGAGAACGAGCAGCTGCTGCGCATCCGCCATTCGATGAGCCATGTGATGGCGATGGCGGTGCAGAAGCTGTTTCCCAAGGCCCAGGTGACGATCGGCCCCTGGACCGAAAGCGGCTTCTACTACGACTTCGACAATCCCGATCCCTTCACCGAAGCCGACCTCAAGGCGATCAAAAAGGAGATGATCCGGATCATCAACAAAAAGCTGCCGCTCGAGCGAATCGAGGTGAGCCGCGCCGAAGCCGAAACCAGGATCCAGGCCCAGAACGAGCCCTACAAGCTGGAAATCCTGGCGGGCATCAGCGAACCCATCACCCTCTACACCCTGGGTGAGGAGTGGTGGGACCTCTGCGCCGGCCCCCACGTGGCCAACACCGGCGAGCTCAACGCCAAGGCCTTCGAGCTCGAGAGCGTGGCCGGCGCCTACTGGCGCGGCGATGAGAAAAACGCCCAGCTGCAGCGCATCTACGGCACCGCCTGGGAAACCCCTGAGCAGCTGGCCGAACACCAGCGGCGCAAGGAGGAGGCCAAACGCCGCGACCACCGGCGCCTCGGCACCGATCTGGATCTTTTTTCAATCGAGGATGAGGCCGGCGCCGGCCTGGTGTTCTGGCACCCCCGGGGCGCCCGTATGCGCCTGCTGATCGAGAACCTCTGGCGGGAGCTGCACTTCGAGGCGGGTTACGAACTGCTCTACACCCCCCACGTGGCTGACATCAGCCTCTGGAAAACCTCGGGCCACCTCGACTTCTACAGCGAGAGCATGTTCGGGCCGATGCAGGTGGATGAGCGGCAGTACCAGCTCAAGCCGATGAACTGCCCGTTCCATGTGCTCACCTACGCCAGCACCCTGCGCAGCTATCGGGAGCTTCCGATCCGTTGGGCTGAGCTGGGCACTGTTTACCGCTATGAGCGCCCCGGCGTGATGCACGGCCTGATGCGGGTGCGGGGCTTCACCCAGGACGACGCGCACGTGTTCTGCCTGCCGGAGCAGATCACCGCTGAGATCCTGGCGATCCTCGATCTCACCGAGCAGATCCTCTCCAGCTTCGATTTCCGCAACTACGAAATCAACCTCTCCACCCGGCCCGAAAAATCGATCGGGGACGACGCCGTGTGGGAGCTGGCCACCCAGGGCCTGATCGAAGCCCTGAACCGCAAGGGCTGGGCCTACAAGGTGGATGAAGGCGGCGGTGCCTTCTACGGCCCCAAGATCGATCTCAAGATCGAAGACGCCATCGGCCGGATGTGGCAGTGCTCCACGATCCAGCTCGACTTCAACCTGCCGGAGCGCTTCAACCTTGAGTATGTGGCTGCCGATGGATCACGGCAGCGCCCGATCATGATTCACCGGGCGATCTTCGGTTCGCTGGAGCGCTTCTTCGGGATCATGACCGAGAATTACGCCGGAGATTTTCCGTTCTGGCTGGCGGCTGAACAGATCCGCCTGCTGCCGGTCACCGATGATGTGCGCCCCTACGCCGAGCAGCTGCTGGGCCAGCTGAAGGCAGCCGGTGTGCGCGCCACGATCGATCATTCCGGCGACCGCCTCGGCAAGCTGATCCGCACCGGCGAGCAGATGAAGATCCCCCTGCTGGGGGTGATCGGCGCCCAGGAGGCAGCCAGCGGGCAGGTGAGCCTGCGTAGCCGTCGCGATGGTGACCTGGGCTGCGTGGCTGCCGCCGAACTGCTGGCGGCAGGGGAACGGGCCAACCGGGAACGCGCCCCGGGGCTGGTTCTTTCCCCAACGCCCGACCCCACCCGATCCCCATGACGACCCTGCTCGCCGGCGACATCGGAGGCACCAAGACCCTCCTGGCGCTTTACCGGCTGGGTCCGGGGGGAGCCCTGACCCTTCTGCAGAGCCAGCGCTATCCCTCTGCTGAATGGAGTGATCTGGCCCCGATGGTGCAGGCGTTTCTGTCCGACCATCCCCAGGCCGGAGCGGGTGACGGCTGCCCTGCGGCCGCCTGCTTCGCCGTGGCTGGCCCCGTGAAGGGTGGGCGGGCCAGGCTCACCAACCTGCCCTGGCAGCTGGAGAGTGCGGCCCTGGTGGAGGCCACCGGCATCCCATCGGTGGAACTGGTGAACGACTTCGCCGTTCTGATCTATGGCCTACCCCATCTCGGCCCCGACCAGCAGGCCATGATCCGGGCCGGCCGGCCCGATGGCGCAGAGCCCATCCTGGTGCTTGGAGCCGGCACAGGGCTGGGAGTGGCCCTCGGGGTTCCCACCCTGGCGGGACTGCGGGCCGTGGCCAGCGAGGGGGCCCATGGGGAATTCGCGCCACGGGATGAACGGGAGTGGGCCCTCAAGCAGTGGCTCGCAGCCGATCTGGCCCTGGAACGGGTGTCGATCGAGCGGGTGGTGAGCGGCACCGGACTCGGTCATGTGGCCCGCTGGCTGCTCAGCTCGCTCGATGAACGTTCCAACCATCCCCTCACGGCCGTGCGCCTCGCCTGGGAGAAGGGGGAAGAAGGCGCCGACCTGCCGGCGGCCGTGGCGCAGAACGCGGCCGCGGGTGAACCCCTGGCACGGGAGGCCCTCGATCTCTGGCTTGGGGCCTATGGCAGCGTGAGCGGCGACCTCGCCCTGGCGGGCCTGAGCCGCGGCGGGATCTGGCTGGCTGGAGGCACCGCCAGCAAACTGCTGAGCGAACTGCGCAGGCCGGTCTTCCTCAATGCCTTTCTGCAGAAGGGCCGGCTGAGAGCGGTGCTGGAAGCGATGCCGATCACGGCGGTGATCGATCCGGCCATCGGCCAGTTCAGCGCAGCCTGCCGGGCCCGGATGCTGCTGGCGGCCTGAGACACTGGGCCCAGCAGTTCAGTTCCGATGGTGCGTCCCCGCGTCGGACAAGGGGTGGTGGTTCATGTTCCCGCCACAACCGCCAACCTCGGCCCAGGTTTCGACTGCCTCGGCGCAGCACTGCGACTCGACAACGTGTTCGAGCTGCGCTGCCTGGCGGGAGGAGCCGAGCGCTTTGAGCTGATCATCGAGGGCAGTGAGGGCGCCCACCTGCGCGGAGGACCCGACAACCTGATGTATCGATCAGCCCAACGGGTGTGGAAGGAAGCCGGTGAGGATCCGGTGGGAATCGAGGCCCGGGTGCGGCTGGCGGTGCCCCCGGCCCGCGGCCTGGGCAGCAGCGCCACCGCGATCGTGGCGGGCCTGATCGGCGCCAATGCCCTGGTGGGAGAACCGCTCGGCAAGGAAAAACTGCTGGAGCTCGCGATTGACATCGAGGGGCATCCCGACAACGTGGTGCCCTCCCTGGTGGGAGGGCTTTGCATGACGGCCAAGGCGGCCTCCCATCGCTGGCGAGTGGTGCGCTGCGAGTGGGCGTCGCAGGTGATGGCGGTGATGGCGATCCCGGCGATTCGACTGGCCACCAGCGAAGCGCGGCGGGCGATGCCCAAGGCGATTCCGATCAGTGATGCAGTGGTGAACCTGGGCTCTCTCACCCTGTTACTCCAGGGCCTGCGAACCGGAAACGGTGATCTGATCAGTGATGGGATGCACGACCGACTGCATGAGCCCTACCGCTGGGGGCTGATTCCAGGGGGCCGGCAGGTGCGGGAAGCGGCCATCGAAGCTGGCGCCTGGGGCTGCGTGATCAGTGGGGCCGGACCGAGCCTGCTGGCCCTCTGCAGCAGGGAAACGGCCGAGATCGTGGGCAGAACGATGGTGCGGGCCTGGCACAAGGCCGGCGTGGAATCACGCAGTGAGGTGCTCGGCGTGGAGGAGAAGGGCAGCCACTGGGAGAACCTCCCCGACCTGGAGGCCGGCAGCCCCCAGAACTGATCGCGAGTACTTATACCTAGCCCCATCAGCCCCCGCTGATAGATTCCTTTCGATTCGGGCTCATGGTGATGGACGCCAACCTGACCCTCTCGGCTGCGTCCGTTCCGTTCCCCTGGCTGAGCCTGATCACGCTGCTTCCAGCGACCTCCTCGCTGCTGATGCCGCTGCTGCCCGGTGATGGCAACGACCCCAGGATCCCGCGCGGCATCGCCCTGGTGGTGCTTCTGGCCGATCTGGCCCTGATGGTGTACTGCTTCACCAACCACTTCGACCCCGGCCTCAGCAGCCTGCAGATGGTGGAGCGGGTTCCCTGGTTGCCGGCCCTGGGTCTGGAGTGGTCGCTCGGTGCCGATGGGCTCTCGGCACCGATGGTGGTGCTTTCCGGGCTGATCACCCTGCTCGCGGTGGCGGCCAGCTGGAACGTTCAGAAGAAAACCAGGCTCTATTTCGCCCTGCTGCTGCTCCAGGCCTCGGCTCAGGCCCTGGTGTTCCTCTCCCAGGACTTTCTCCTGTTCTTCCTCGCCTGGGAACTGGAGCTGGTGCCGGTGTACCTGCTGATCGCCATCTGGGGTGGTCAGCAGCGCCAGTACGCCGCCACCAAGTTCATCCTCTACACATCCACCGCTTCCCTGCTGATTCTGGTGAGCGGACTGGCCCTGGCCCTCAACGGGACCTTCACCCTCAACCTCAGCGAACTGATCGCCCGTTCTCCGGGCGGCAGCTTCGGCCTGCTCTGCTACCTCGGATTCCTGGTGGGCTTCGGCGTGAAGCTGCCGATGTTCCCCCTTCACACCTGGCTGCCGGACGCCCATGGCGAAGCCAATGCCCCGGTGTCGATGCTCCTGGCCGGCGTGCTGCTGAAGATGGGCGGCTACGCCCTGCTGCGCTTCAACGTGCAGATGCTCCCGGAGGCACACCTCACCCTGGCCCCGGCTCTGATCGTGCTCGGGATCGTGAACATCGTGTACGGGGCCCTGAATGCCTTCGCCCAGGACAACGTGAAGCGCAGGATCGCCTGCAGCTCGGTGAGCCATATGGGCTTTGTGCTGGTGGGGATCGGTGCCATCGATGCCCTCGGCATTAGCGGCGCCATGCTGCAGATGATCAGCCACGGTCTGATCGCTGCCGCGATGTTCTTCGTCACCGGGGTGTTCTACGAGCGCACGAAGACCCTGTCGATCCCCAACATGGGCGGGCTGGCCAAAGCCCTGCCGATCACCTTCGCCTTCTTCGTGGCCAGTTCGCTGGCTTCTCTGGCCCTGCCGGGGATGAGCGGTTTCGTGAGCGAGATCACCGTGTTTCTCGGGCTCACGGAGTCCGACCGCTTCACCCTGGGGTTCCGGGTGATCGCCATCGTGCTGGCGGCCATCGGTCTGGTGCTCACCCCCGTCTACCTGCTCAGTCTCTGCCGCCGGGTGTTCTTCGGACCCCGCATTCCGGCTCTGGCCGTGGTGACGGACATGAAGCCTCGGGAACTGGTGATCGGACTCACCCTGCTGGTGCCAACCCTGGTGATCGGCTTCTGGCCGCGGATCGCCATCGACTTCTACGAAGCCAGCACCGATGCCCTGGCGCTCCAGTTGAGTCAGACCGGCCTGCTGGCTCTGACTGGATCAACACCGCTTGGATGATCCTCTGGCCATCGATCCGGCCTGGGCCACCAGCCAGGCGAGCGGGCTGTCCCTCACTCCTCTGGAAGACGCCCTGCAGCTCAGCGTTCTGGGTTCCGGGCTGACCCGGGACCAATGGCTGCGGCGCCTGGCCGGGATGGTTCACAGCCAGGCCTTGCTGCCCCTGCTCTGGCTCCTGCCGAAACGCTGGAGGCTCGCACCGGCGTTGCTCCCCGAGCGGTTCCGCGCCCTGGCAGCCGTGCTGGAGTGCGGCCTGCTCAACCCCCTGTTGCTGGCCGCTCTGGCCGACGACCTGCCCCATCTGTTTCCCGCCACCGCGGCTGGGAGTCCCTCGGCTGTGGAGCGCTGGCGCGGCTGTCCTGCCGTGGCAACGGTTCGGGAGCTCCGGGAACTGCACACGAACAGCCCGACCGAGCCTGACCCCAGCAGGCCCCCAGCCGATCATCCTCAGAACGAAGAACCCGGCCTGCTCTGGAGGAACCGCGGCCTGAACTTCGCCCAGCCGGCCGGGGCCCGGGCCTGCAACAGCGCGGCCGCCCAGATGCTCAATCGCCTCGGGGCCAACCTGCTGGGAGGCCACCCCTATCTCGCGGATGGCTGCCGCAGCGCCTCCGCCTGGGTTGGCCAGCTTCAGGAGCAGGGCTGGCAGGCCCAGGCCCGGCTGCGGGCCAGTGTGGCGAGCTTCGGGATTGGAGCGTCGATCGCGCGCCCTGAGGGCGGATGGAGCCAGGTTCCCCTGGCTCTTCCCTACCGAACCGGACTGCCCTCAACCGATGGATCCGAACAGCTGGCCCTGCTGCCCCACAGCTGTCTGGAACTCGAACTCCGGGGGGAAGGGATGGCCCTGCGGCTGCAGTACTACCAGGGCACCGAAGGTCTGTGCGGCTGGGCCGGGCTGAACGATCTGGTGCGCCCCTGGCAGAACGGGGCTGAAAACGGCACGGTTCGCCACCTGGGCCAACCCCTGCAGGGCGATTCACTCGTTGAAGCGCTGGATCTCTGCGATGTGATCGCTCTGGTGCACAACCTCGAAGCCAGCGAGCGGGCTCTGCAGCGAGGCGGCTACGGCACGCTGGGGTTCTGCATCGACAGTTCGGCGCTGATCCAGCAGGCGCTGGAGGGGCGCTGTGAGCTGTTTCCAGTGCTGCTGGGCGGGATCTGGCGCGAGCGGCTGGAGCAGCGTGCAGGCCATCTGGCGGCAGCGGGCCAGCTGCCGGCCGCCCATGGGCAGGCGCTTGAGCGCTACCGCCAGGCCCTGGCCCAGCTGCCTCTCGACCTCGCCCTCCACGGCCAGGCCGCTCGGGATGCCCATCAACGGCTGCGGGGCTGCCAACCGCTGCACAGTCCCTTTCTGCTGATCCAGCAGCTGCAGAACCAGCCTCAATGGCCAGGCGATGCCGCCAGGGCCTCCACCACCTGAGCCACCACGGCCTCCCGCCATCCTGGAGCGAAGGGCCCATGGGAGCCGTTGTGTGACATCGACGGGATCACCCGCCGCTGCACCTGGCCACGGCTGAGGGCCTGATTCCAGTTGGACAGCACCATCCAGGGCAGACGTCCCGGATAGGCGATGCGTCCGAAAGCGGCCACCGGATCCGCCGTGCCCACCACCGTGATGATCGAACTCACGGCATCGAGCACCTGGTTGGCACTGAACACGCCACACACGGTGATGATCCGCACCGGCGCGCGACTGAGCCGACGCAGATAATCCGCCACGCCCATCGCCATCTCAGCACCCCCGCTGTAGCCCAGAAGCACCAGCTCACAGCCCTGATCCGGATGAAAGCCTTCCCGGGCCAGCCTCAGCGAGATCTTGAGGGCGAGCTCGTAGTTGAGGATCGGGCCGTAGCGCCGGTCTGACGAGATTCCCACCTTGATCACGTTGTTGGCCTGCACCAGAACCGCGCAGAGCAGCTGCACCAGGGCGTTGGGGTGGTGCTCCTGGAGGGCGAACAGACGGCGCCAGAACCAGGAGCTGCCCCGGTCCTCGCGGAGGGCCGCCGGCATCACGGTATAGGTCTCCAGCCCCCTCAGCAGGCGGGCCTGCGGGGGCAACTGCTGTTCGAGCAGCTCCAGGAATGCGGAGACCCGGGGCGGGTGATCGAGCTCGCTCTGATGAATGCCATCGAGATACACCAGATAGAGCCGCGGGGCCGGATCGCCGGCAGGCAACGCAAACAGCTCCGCTGGGGCCGGCAGGCCATCCAGCCAGCCTTCCCAGAAGGCGTACTGCGTGACCACCGAATAGATGCCGGCCGTGGGGATCAGCACCAGCAGCAGCACCCCCACCAACTTCAGCACCACCGCCAGATCGGGAGAGCCAATCACCTCCTGGAGAGCCGGGAAGCGATGGCCCAGCCCCAGCAGGGCCAGCACCAGGCCGATCAGCAGCACCAGCCCCAGCCAGCGGCCGGTGAGCCGCAGGCTGAGCAGCTGCACCCGGGCCGCCGCGCGGTTCGCCACCTGGCGCAGACCGCTCACGGCCCCACCCCTTCCGTTCCAGGGAGCTGGGAGGCCAGCTTGCTGTAGCCCAGCCGCCAGCTCTGCCGGAATTGCAGCCACACCAGCAGCATCGCCAGCCCATAGCCGGGCGTGAGCAACACCAGGGCTTCGCCGTAGGGCAGCGCAAAGCTCAGATGGGTGAGGCTGATCAGATTGAGGTGGATGAGCACCCAGATCGTGATCGCGATCAGGTCGCTGATGTAGGGCGCTGCCGCCAGCACATAGAACAGCCCGGGCAGACAACAGACCGCCATGCTGTTGATGAAGACATCCGGATGAATGGGCCGGCTGGCGAACAGCCAGAGCAGGAGCATGTCGAGGCTGATGATGAGCAGAAAGGCCAGGCACAACACCAGGGAATCCAGCAGCACGCGCACCAGGATCTGGCGCGCGTTGAGCCTGTTGGCCAGCAGGGCGAACACCTGGGAGAGAGCCATGGAGAGGCCGACCAGCACCAGCAGGCCCATGCCGATGTCGGCCCGCAGCAACCAGTGGCCGAGCAGCTCCAGCCCCGACTCGAGCCACGGCAGCAGGCGGTGGCTCACCTCAGCAGGCAGCCGATCGCTGCAGACAGGGACGGTTCACGCTCCAGAGAATGAAGATCGAAAGGATGGCGCAGTAGAAGCACCACACCGAGTTGAAGGTTTTGCGGTAGGTGAACCAGGTGAGGAAAATCGAAACGAAGTTCAGGATGCCAAACAGACGCACGGCCTTGTCTCGTAGCACCACCAGGGAATCCAGATCATCCAGACGCCATAGGCGAAGAACAGGAAGCCCAGGCCTCCGATGGTTCTGATCGGTGGTTCGGACGATGTGGGTGGCGTCGAGACCGAGCGGGATGGGCACGGCAGACCAGGTCATGACGGTCAGGCTGCTGTGGCTGCGTCAGGCCGCCATCGCATCGCAGCCAACTGTCGCGTTTGGTGATACTGATCCTGCGTCGGAGATTTCCGGCCCGTCCATGCCGGTGACCCATCCCCAGCCCATGACCAGCTCCGCCACTCCGAGCCTCCCGCTGCTGCAGGGTGAGGGCCTGCCGCCCTTCGAAGCGATCACCCCTGCGCAGGTGGAGCAGGGCATTCCCGTGCTCCTGGAGGAGCTGAACCACGAACTCACGGCCCTTGAAGCCCGATTGGAACAACGGCTGCAGCAATCAACTCCCCTGGCCTGGGAGGAGCTGATGGAACCCCTGCATCATCTGGGGGAGCGGCTGCGCTGGAGCTGGGGAGTGGTGAGCCACCTCAACGGTGTGTGCAACACCCCCGAACTGCGGGATGCCCACCAGAGTCAGCAGGCCGCCGTGGTGGCCTTCGGCAGCCGGGCCGGCCAGTCGCAGCTGATCTATCGCGCCCTGGAGGCCCTGCTGCAGCAGGGCGATCAGCTCGATGGCACCCAGCGCCGGATCCTGGAGACCGAACGCCGCGACATGCAACTCCGTGGTGTCGGTCTCGAAGGCGATCAACAGGAAGCCTTCAACGCCACCACCACCGAACTGGCCAGGCTGGCCAGCGACTTCGGCAATCACGTGCTGGATGCCACCAACACCTGGACGCTCAGACTGAGCGAGCCGGCAGAGGTGGCGGGACTGCCCGAAAGCCTGAAGGAATTGCTGGCCCAGGCCGCCCGTCAGGCCGGCGATGCAACCGCCAGCGCTGACCAGGGCCCGTGGCTGATGGGGCTCGACATGCCCCGGGTGATTCCGTTCCTGAAGTACAGCCAGCGCCGGGATCTGCGCGAAACGGTGTACCGCGCCCAGGTAACACGCGCCTCCAGCGGTGAACTCAATAACTGGCCCCTGATCGAGCGGATCCTGAGCCTGCGGCTGGAGCAGGCGCGCCGGCTCGGCCATGCCAACTGGGCCGAGGTGAGCCTGGCCAGCAAGATGGCCGGCTCGGTGGCGGAGGTGGAGCAGCTGCTGGAGGAGCTGCGGGCTGCGGCCTACCGCGCAGCCCTGGAAGAACTTGAGGCGCTGCAGGCTTGTGCCGCCCGCCATGGCGCCGAGGAGGCCTCCGATCTGAGGCCCTGGGACGTGAGCCACTGGGCTGAGGTGCTGCGGCGTGAGAACTTCGAACTTGACGGCGAGGCCCTGCGGCCCTGGTTTCCGCTGGAGCAGGTGCTGCAGGGGCTGTTCGGACTCTGTCAGCGGCTGTTCGACATCCGGATCGTGAGCACCGAGCCCGGGGATGCTCCCAGCTGGCATCCGGATGTGCGCTATTTCCGCGTGCTGGATGGGGCCAGCGGCGCTTCCCTGGCCGGCTTCTACCTGGATCCCTTCAGCCGTCCGGGCAGCAAACGCGGCGGGGCCTGGATGGATGAGTGCCTGGGCCGCTCCCGCAACCGCGCCGGCGAGCCGGTGCTGCCCGTGGCCTATCTGATCTGCAACCAGAGCCCACCGGTGGGTGACACCCCCAGCCTGATGACCTTCGAGGAAGTGGAAACCCTCTTCCATGAGTTCGGCCATGGGCTGCAGCACATGCTCACCACCGTGGAGCGCCCCCAGGCCGCCGGCATCAACAACGTGGAATGGGACGCCGTGGAACTCCCCAGCCAGTTCATGGAGAACTGGTGCTACGACCGCGCCACCCTGATGGGGATGGCTCGCCACTGGCAGACCGGCGAAGCGCTCCCTGAGGCCGAATACCGCAAACTGCTGGCAGCGCGCACCTTCATGGGCGGAAGCGCCACCCTGCGCCAGGTGCACTTCGCCCTCACCGACCTGCGTCTGCACAGCCAGTGGACGCCAGAGGGCGGCCGGAGCCCGGAGCAGCTGCGGCGCGAGCTGGCCCGCACCACCACGGTGCTCGAACCGATCCCGGAGGACGCCTTTCTCTGCTCCTTCAGCCACATCTTCGCCGGCGGCTATTCGGCGGGGTATTACTCCTACAAGTGGGCCGAGGTGCTCAGTGCCGATGCCTTCAGCGCCTTCGAGGAGGTGGGGCTGGATGTGGAGGATGAGGTGGTGGCCACCGGCCGCCGCTTCCGCGACACCGTGCTGAGCCTGGGGGGCAGCCGCTCTCCTGCTGAGATCTTCGAAGCCTTCCGCGGCCGTCCCCCCAGCAGCGAAGCCCTGATCCGCCACTCGGGCCTGGCGGCCGCCGCCGGCCCCTGATTCAGGCGCGGTGATAGGGCCCGCCCTCGAGGATCGAGCGGGCCCGGTAGAGCTGCTCAAGCAACAGCAGGCGCGCCAGTTCGTGGGGAAAGGTCATGGCGGACAGGGACAGACACCAGGCGGCCCGGGCCTTGAGAGCCGGATCGATCCCGTCAGCCCCGCCGATCACCAGGGCCAGGCGGCCGGATCCCAGCTGAGCCAGGCGGCCGGCCAGGGCCCGTGAGCTGAGGGACTGGCCCTCTTCGCTGAGCACCACCAGCTGTTCATCGGGCCGCAGGGCCGACTGCACCGCCTGGGCTTCGCGGACCGGGCCACCATCCCGCAGCTCCAGCACCTCCAGTCCCGGCAATCGCCTGAGGAACACCGCGACGCCTTCGGCGATCCAGCGCTTCCGCACCCTGCCCACCGCGATCACCCGGATGCGGGCGGGATTGAACACGAACCTGCCGCGGCAGCCTCCACTGTGACGGCCGACCTTGCCGGGCCCGTCAGGATGGGGGGATGGATCGCCAATGCCTGTTCGGCCACGCCAGCCGCTTCGCCATCGACAGCCCGGTGACGGCCGTGGAGCCCCTGGGCAGCGGCCATGTGAATGACACCTATCGGGTCGACACCGCTGCGGGAGGCCTCTATGTGCTCCAGCGGATCAACACCCAGGTGTTCCAGCGCCCAGACCTGGTCATGGCCAATCTGGCGGTGCTCTCCGACCATGTCGACGCCCGACGGCCCCAGGGGATGCGCTGGGAGGTGCCACGGGCCCTTCGCCTGAGTGACGGCAGCAGCAACTGGCTGAGCACGAACGGCGAGGCCTGGCGGCTTCTGACCTTTGTGGAAGGGGCCCACAGCTGCGAAACGGTGACCAGCGCCGGGCAGGCCCGCGAACTGGGACGGGCCCTGGGAATCTTCCACCGGCTGATTCACGACCTGCCCACCGAGCGCCTGGCCGACACGCTGGAGGGATTCCACGTGACCCCCAGCTACCTGGCCGTCTACGACCGTGTGCTCCAGAAGCCCCAGGCAGCGGCCTGTGCCGCCGGCGACTGGTGCCAGGCCTTCGTGGCGGAGCGTCGGCCGCTGGCCCCGGTGCTGGAGCAGGCCCGGGCGGCCGGAGCGCTGCGAGCCCGACCGATTCACGGCGATCCCAAGGTGAACAACGTGATGCTCTGCTCCGGCAGCGGCCAGGCGGTGGCCATGGTCGACCTCGACACGGTGAAGCCCGGACTCCTGCACTACGACATCGGCGACTGCCTGCGCTCGGGCTGCAATCGCCTCGGGGAGGAGAGCCTCGATCCGGAAGGGGTGGAATTTGATCTGGAGCTCTGCGAAGCGATCCTCAGCGGCTATCTCAACGAAAGCGCCTCCTTTCTCAGCGCGGCCGACATCGCCCACCTCTTTGATGCGATCCGGCTGATCCCGTTCGAACTGGGGCTGCGCTTCTACACCGACCACCTGGCCGGCAATGGGTACTTCAAGGTGCGGCATGAACGGCACAACCTCGATCGGGCCCTGGTGCAGTTCCGACTCACCATGAGCATCGAAGCCCAGGAATCTCAGATCCGAGCCCTGATCCAGCAGCTCTGTCCATGACCACGGCCCTGCATCGCTTTGAGCTGGAGCCGTTCGGTGGCCAGCACGAACGGGAGACCCTCGGCCTCCAGGGCGTTCGTGTTCAAGGGACTGTGGCACTCGAGCGCCAACCGGAAGGGGCAACCCTGGGTCTCAACTACCGGCTGGAAGGCGACCTGGGTTCCGCGGCATCAGCCGTGCTGCTCCCACCGCCAGGACCTCCCTCCCGGCGGGACGGGCTGTGGCAGCACACCTGCCTGGAAGCGTTCCTGGCCCCTGCGGATGGCGAGCCCTACTGGGAGCTGAACCTCGCTCCCAGCGGCGACTGGGCGCTTTACCGCTTCGCGGCCTACCGCCGCGGTCAGCAGTCTCCGGTCCTCGGGAACCTGCCGTTGACCGTCGTCAACCGCGCAGAGCAGCTGGAGCTCAGCCTGAGCTTCCCCCTGCCCGGTGAGCTGGCATCGGCCAACCAGCTGGAGGTGGGGGTCACCGCCGTGCTGGAGCAGCGGTCCGGGGCCCTCAGCTACTGGGCCCTGCACCATCCCGCCCCTCAGGCTGACTTCCATCACCGCGGGGGATTCCTGCTGCGGTTGTGAGCGGAACGGGCCAGGATCGGGAGCAGCGCACGCCCACCGAACCCGTGAAACCCGGCACCGGAGCGGCACACTTGCGCAGTTCCAGACGGGCCGGCACCACAAACCGGGGCCCGAGCTGGTGGGCCACGCACTGCTCCAGCAGCTGCAGGATCTCCTGGGCGTAATGCTCCAGGGTGCGGCAGCGGATCTGCCGGGCCTGTCGCTGCAGCGCCACGATCAGGGCGCCGTAGTCGAAGGTGTCGGCCAGCCGATCGGAGCGGCCGGCCGGGGATAGATCCAGAGCCAGTTCCAGGTCGAGTTCGAACCACTGGCCCCGTTCGCGCTCCCCATCCAGCACCCCCACATGGGCCCAGAGCCGCAGCTGGCGCACCAGGATGCGATCGGAGGGTCCTGGATGCGAGCCCATCAGAGCGGCAGGCTGCGATGGGTGAACCGCCGGAGTCCTCCGGCATAGTCGGCAGCGATATGGCCATCGCCGCGCAGCCGGTAGCGGTAGGTGACCAGCCCTTCCAACCCCACCGGCCCCCGCGGCGGCAGGGTCTGGGTGCTGATCCCCACCTCGGCTCCGAACCCGTAGCGGAAGCCGTCGGCAAAGCGGGTGGAACAGTTCAGATACACCCCGGCGCTGTCCACAGCCCGCAGAAAGCGATCGGCCGCCGCCGCATCGGTGGTGCAGATGGCATCGGTGTGGCGGGAGCCATAGCGACCGATGTGCTCCAGAGCGGCGTCGAGATCGCTCACCAGCTTCACCGCCAGGATGAGGTCGGAGTACTCCGTGCTCCAGTCAGCCTCGCTGGCGGCACGTTCGACCCCGAAGCCCCGGGCCAGGCTGTCACCCCTAAGCTCCACACCCGCTGCCCGGAAGGCCGCGATCGCCTGCGGCAGGAACACCGGGGCGATTGCCTGATGCACAAGCAGGGTTTCAATGGCGTTGCAGGCCGCCGGATACTGGGTTTTCGAATCCAGGGCCACCCGCAGGGCCTGCTCCGGGTCTGCGGCGGCATCCACATAAAGGTGGCAGATCCCGTCGGCGTGGCCCAGCACCGGGATGCGGGTGTTGTTCTGGATGAACTGCACCAGGGCGTTGGAGCCCCGGGGAATGATCAGATCCACCAGGCCGTCGAGCTTGAGCAGGGCGAGGCTCTCCTCACGGCTGGTGAGCAGCTCTAGGGCCGCCGGTTCCACCGCACTCGCCGCCAGGCCCGCCCGCAGGGCCTCGAGGATCGCCTGGCAGCTGCGGGCCGCTTCACGGCCGCCCTTGAGCAGGGCCCCATTGCCGGAACGGATCGCCAGGGAGGCGATCTGCATCACCGCATCCGGCCGCGCCTCGAAGATCACACCCACCACCCCCAGCGGCACCGTGACGCGCTCGAGCACTAGATCCTGATCCAGTTCGGTATGGATCTGGCGGCGCCCCAGGGGGTCGAGCAGGGCCGCCACCTGGCGCACGCCCTCGATCGCACCATCGAGCTTGGCGCCATCCAGCTTCAGCCGGGCCACCAGCGCAGGGGCCAGGCCGTCCTGGAGCGCAGCGGCAAGATCACGTTGGTTGGCCTCCAGGATCCGATCCCGCTGCTCGCCGAGGGCATCGGCCATGGCCTCGAGAGCCAGCCGGCGGTCGTGATCCGAAAGCTGGGCCAGGGCCATGGCGCTGCGCCGCACGGCGGCGGCGCGCGCCAGCAGCTCCGGGCTCGGATCGGGGACAGAAACGGCAGAAAAGCTCATGGGCGTCATCATCCCAACCGGTCCAGCGCCAGCTTCGCGGCGCCGAGGCGTCCGGCTCCGTTACCCAGCTCGCAGGGCTGGATCTCCAGATCCAGGCGGCTCACAGGCAGGACCCGCTCATGCACCTCCTGCCACACCGCCGGCAGGAAGTGCCGGCAGGCCCCACTCAGCCCGCCACCGATCAGCACCCGCTGGGGGGTGAACACATACAGCAGCGAACTGAGGCCAATGCCCAGCAGCCGGCCGTAGCGGTGCCACACCGCCAGGGCCCCGGCATCACCCCCATCAGCAAGGCGACACAGCTCGGCGGGCTCGAGGCTGCTGAGCCGCGCCAGCCCCCGCAGGCTGCAGAAGCTCTCCAGCGAGCCCCGGTTACCGCTGTTGCAGGGAGGCCCATCGGGATCGATGCCGATCAGGCCGGGTTCCGCCGCCGCCCCATGGGGACCGGTGAACAGCTGTCCGCCGAGCAGCACCGCGCCGCCCACACCGGTGCCGAGGGTGAGCAGCACCACATCGTCGGCACCACGGGCAGCGCCCATCCAGGCTTCGCCGATGGCGGCGCAGTTGGCGTCATTGGCACAGGTGACCCGCCTCTGCAGCAGGGGTTCCAGCCAATCGGCCAGGGGCACATCGCTCCAGCCGGGCAGGTTGATGGCCAGCCGGGCCACCCGGCAGGCCCGATCGGCGGGGCCGGGATGGCCGATGCCTACCAACGGGGCTGAACGCTCAGGATCGAGGCGCTCGATGGCCGCGGCGATGGCCATAGTCACCGCCCCGGGCATGGCGGGCTGGGGGGTGGCGGTGGTGAGCTCCGCCAGCAACTCACCGCTGCGGCGGAACCGCCCGAGCTTGATGGCCGTTCCGCCCAGATCCACCCCGATCAACTGATCCGCCATTTCAGAACCGGAAGAACAGCTGCATTTCCCCCTGCCAGGCTCCCTGCGTATCGAACCCACCCTGCAGGCCGAGGTTCTCAGACGCCTTGTAGGTGAGCGTGAGCTGGGGTGGAATGTCGGAGCGGTTCGGCGCCGCCAGCACCGAAGCGTTCAGACGCTCGGTGATATCCAGGCCGATCTCGGAGCCGAGCACCAGCTCCGGCGCCACCTGACCCGAACGCGCTTCGTTCGCATCGTTGAGGGCGGGAGTCACATAGGTGGGGTAAAGCGCAAAACTGAGCCGCTGCCCGAACGCCTCGCTGAGCCCCCCCAGCACCGGGGAAAGCAACGACTGCCCTAACACCGTGGCGAGGGCGGCACCGGCCCCACCACCAGTCAGTCCGGCCAGGGAGTTGCCGCCGATCAAGGCGATCAGACGCTCCTGGGAAAGCGGCGGCGAGCTGCGCAAACGGAGATTTTCGGCGAGTCGATCGGCAGGACCGCTCACACTCACGGTGATCCGCACCAGGTTGAGCTGGCTCAGGGAATTGAACCCACTCTGGGGTTGCGCCGAGAGGCCCTGAGCATTGGCGGTACCGAGGCCACCGGTGCCGATACCAGGGGTGGAGAGACTGTCGGCTACACGGGTGCGCATGGCGATGTCCACGTAGGGCATCAGGCCAAGGGCCGGGGTGAACACCGCCACATTCGGGGCATCGGGGTCGAGGCTGAAACTGGTGGTGAACAGATTCAGACGTCCCCCCAACAGGCGCACCACGCCGGTGGCTCGCAGCGAGGGATCCAGCCTCCCGCTGAGTTGCAGCAGGCCGCCGGTGCTGAAGCTCGCCACGTTGGGAACGCCGACCCGCAGGTCGGGGCCCAGCCGCAGCCTCAAGCCATCGAAGGCCAACGGTGAGAACTTCGGCACATTCGAAGCGAGCGCTTCGGTCGCATCGCTCCGCACCTCAGGACCCAGCAGCAGCAGGGGTTTTCGGAAGTCCCAGCCGGCCTCCGCCAGCTTCGGCACCGTGACCGGCTGTGCGGCCACCTTGGTCTCGCTGGCCAACTGTCCGCCCTGAAGATTCAGGCTGCCCTTGGCGATGCGCACATCCCCACCCATCCGCAGCTCCCGCAGACTGCCGCCCAGGCTGAGGTTGCCGTTGGCCACGGCCTGGATGCGGGGGAGCTTGAACGGCACGTCCTTGAGCTGCACGGCGAGCACGGCAGAAGCGCCCTGGGCCGGGGCATTCCAGATCGCGAGACTGCCGCTGCCACTCACCTTGCCGGCGCTTCCCACACTGGCCGTGAGTTGCTGCACCTCCAGCCGCTCGAAGTCGAACAGAACGAGGGCATTCAGATCCCGTACGGACTGGTCGATGAAGCGCAGCTCGCCGTCGCGGACCCGCACGAAGCCGTTGGCGATCGGCTCCTGCAGACTGCCCCGCACCAGCAGCTGAAGGTCGGCACTGCCCTTCTGCCACTGCAGCACCGGATCCGCCAGAGCAGCCATGAAGAACACCCCATCGCCGCGGCTGGCGAGGCGAAGCTCGAGCTGTTGATCGGCGGGATCGAGCGGCACCAGGCCAGCCAGATCAACGCTGCTGGAGGCTCCGGCGGCCCGCAGGGCCAGGTCAAGGCGCAACCGCCGCCCGTCGAGGGCCACCACCCCGCGCTCCAGGCTGAGGGGGATCTTCTGGAGAGAAGCCTCGTCTAGACCAAGGTCCAGGGCGAGCTGCTGGGATTCCCGGCCCGCGAGCCGGTAACGACCCGTTCCCCGCAAACTGCCTGTGAGGCCTTCTGGGATGGGAGTGAGGAGGGCCACCAGGGCCAAGGGCAACTGCTCAAAGCTGAACTCACCACTTCCGGAACTCACGGGACCTTCCAGTCGCGCCACCAGGGGCGCCTGGGTGAGGGCCAGATCGGCATCCTCGCCAGCCAGCCAGAGATGACTGCGCAGCTCCAGATCGGCACGGGCAGCCGCAAGGTTGGGACCGCTGAGATCAAGCCTGAGGTCGACCCGGGTTCGCAGCGCCTCCAGCCGCTCCTCAAGGCTGACCCTGCTCTCCGCTCCGCGGGCAGCCGCCACCCGCGCACGAGCAGCCTCAAGGGCAATCAGTTGATCCTGGATCGTGCCTCCGAAGGTATCGATGAACAGACCCGCCAGATCGGTGGCGGACCCGCCCTGGGGCGGCGGGCCATCGCGCCACTGGGGCCAGGCCTCCGCCAGCTGGCGAACGAGGGGGTCCCCGAGTCCACGGCCTTCCAGTCGGCTGCGGAAGGGACCTTTCCAGGCGCCGCTCCAGGTGAACAGCAACTGCCCGTCGTCCTGGGGAAGGAATCGACCGCTGGCGCTGTAGCGGCGGTCGGAATAGCGCCCCTGCAACCCAAAGGATCGCCCGCGAACCCCGAGGAACACCGGGGAATCGATCGCGACGCGACCAGCAAAGGCGAGGTGCTCCAGATTGAGCTTGCCGCTGCCACTGAGCCGCCCCTGCAGGGGCTGGAAGCGGGAACTCGGGCCCACCGCCAGCATCAGCCCCTGCAGCGGCAGCCGGCTGGCCTGCCAGGTGTAGGAGCGGGGCTCCCCGCGCAGAGTGAGAACGCCATCAGAGCGCTCCAGGCGCATGGCGACAGGCACCCAGCCGTGATCCAGCCTGGCCGTGAGCGCACCAGGGGCGGCGGGAGCCAGGGCTTCCATACTGAGGTCACCACCACCGCGCGCATCCCCCAGCCAGCGGCCACGCCAGCGCTCTTGCAGCCCAACCGGACCGGCACTGAGGCGATCCAGATCGAGCATTAAATCGGGAACGAGTGCTCCGAGCGGGCCACGCACGGTGCCGTCCGCTTCCAGAACCCCTTCGAGGCGTGCACCCACCAGCGGGTTGAGACGCGCAAGGGGATAGCGCTTCAGGGATAACCGGAGATCCAGTTGGCCGGCACGGAGGCCGGTGGCCCCCCCCAGCCGCAGCGGCAGGGCGCCACTGGCCGACAGGTGAGGGCTGGTGAATTCCTGCAGGCGCAGGTTTCCCTCACGCCAGGCCAGAGCCGCCCGCCACCGGCCCAGCAAGGGATTGGCGGCCTGCTGGAGCGAACCGCTGGCCAGGGGCTGGCGAATCGGCCCCTGCAGCCTGAGCTGTCCGTTCAGGGTGTCGCGCAGCAGCCAGGGTGGGAGGGAGGCTGCCGGAGCCAGGTCGGCGGGCCTGAGCTGGAAGCGACTTGACAGGTTCCACTCGCGCCCGACCGAACCGTTCAGCCAGAGCCGGGAACCGCCGCGCCAGGCCTGCAGCTCCAGCCGCTCCACACCCAGGCCCTTGAGCGTTCCCTGGGCCCTCAGGCTCACAGGGGCGGCAGCAGCCCCCGGGGGACGCCCCTCGAGCCCCAGCCTGATCCGACGGCTGCCCGGGCTGAAGACGAGACGGGCCCCACCGCTCCAACCCGCGGCGCGCCAGCGACGTGCCGTGAGCGTGAGCTCAGCGGCCGCGCAATCCAGGCTGAGCGCTTCAGCCTGCAGCAGCTGACCCACGCGGGGCTGCCACTGCAGCCGGGGCACCTGCCAGTGGCCCTGACAGCTGAGTCGCCCACCCCGCCGCTGGAGTCGCAGGGAGCCCCCCGCCTCCCCGCGCAGAACTCCTGGAAGCCCCAGCAGGCGCCGCAGGGGATCCAGCGCCAGCGTCCGGCCCTGCAGGGCAAGCCGCCAGTCGCCGGAGGCCCAGCGCCCGTGCAGGTTCGCCACCAGCTCGCCGCCGCTGCGCGGCTGAACGCGCGCTTTCAGGCTGAGCTGCTGCCGGGCGGGTTGAAGCGTCACGGCGCCGCTGATCTGCAGCTGTTCGCCGAGAGGATCAATCCGCACCCGGGCCGGACCCAGCAGTCGCAACTGCACTTCGAGCCGCGGCGGCTTGCCGGGGGTGGGTCGGCCCATCACCCAGTACTGCCCCTGGGCATTGCGGTGCAGATGAACCTGGGCATCCCGCAGTCCGATCTGCAGCACGGGCTGACGCTGCTGGATGCTGGCGATGGGATCCAGGCTCACCCGGATCCCCGCCACCTCAGCGGTGGAGGTATCGCGCGGCCCCGCCAGCAGATGGGAGCTGCCCAGTTCCAGGCCTGCCCAGCTCAGACCGGAATAGGGGCCCAGCCTCAGCGGGCGACCGAGAAGCTCGCCGAGCTGCCGTTCAAGCCGGGTGCGGATCTCGCCGTAACGCTCGCGCAGAGATTGATCGGCCCACCAGATCCCGGCAGCTGCCGCACCCAGCAGGGTGGCCGCCGCCAGCAGGGTGATGGCTGAGCGTGGGGCTCTGCCGGCAGGGAGGAGAGGCAGGTGAGGTGGGTGAGGCTGGTGGGCATCGTGCCCTCTGCCGGCAGTGGATGCCATCCCCACTGGGCATCAAAGCTGGGTATCGAACCGGTCTGGGCCGAGAATGGCGCCTGCCGCCGTTGCACCCCCATCGACATGATCCATGCCGCCGACCCGCTTCTGCTCCTGGCCGGTCGGTGGCTCGGCATCGCCAGCGGGGTGCTGGCCCTGCTGACGGTGGCGGGCTTCATCGGCCGCTGGGGGATTCGCTTCCGGCTGGTGGGGATCACCAGTTTCACCACCCTGCTGGCGATCTCCTGTGTGGCCTTCGCGGTGAGCTACAGCCCACGCCTAAGCATCGCTGGGGCGGTATCGGTGCCCGTGGTGTACGACAACGGCAATGATCTGGTGGTGGCCGCGGCCCCGCTCGAACTGTCCTCCGAGGCCTATGCCCCCACCGTGGAGCAGGTGGCGCGCAACCTGCGGGGCAGCGGCCGCAGCACCCCCGACGGACTGGTCACGGTGCGGCTGCGTCGGGTGGAGCCAGCAGGAGCCGGTGTGAGCCGGCCGGTGGTGCTGGCCGAAGCCCAGCGTGATCTGATCAGCGGTGCCGTGAGCGTGGCCGGTCGCTCGGCGAACTGACCCCTGCCGGCTCTGGCGGGTGGCAGCGGTCTCTGAAATGGTGAGATTCGTTGCGGATGCGCCGTATGGCGTCCGTTCTATCCAGAGCCGCCCGCGCACTCTCCCTGGCGGCAATCCTGTCGTTGTTCACGGCCCCAGTGGTTCTGGCGCAGTCAGCCCTGCTCGATTCCGTGAAAAGCAACCCGGCCCGGGCCCGGGCCATCTGTGAACAGCTGAAGGAACTCAACAGCCAGGGCCTCACCTCCACCTCCCCCGGGGCGGTAGCGGTGATCGCCAGGCAACAGGGGCTGAATTCCGTGGATGCCGAGGTGCTCGCCACTTACGTGGTGGGCATGTACTGCCCGGACGTTCGCTGAAGGCGTTGACCAGCGACGCCCACGCGATCAGGAACTCGGATCCAGGGATGCGGTGCCGGGATGGCACCCGGCTCGCTTCCCGCGTCTGGACGCCCCATGGCCAGGGACCCTGGCCGGTGCTGCTGATGCGCCAGCCCTACGGCCGGGCGATCGCCTCCACCGTGACCTACGCCCATCCCCGCTGGTACGCCAGCCAGGGATTTCAAGTGGTGGTGCAGGACGTGCGGGGGATGGGCGACTCGGAGGGATGCTTCGCCGGCTTTGTCCAGGAGGCCGCCGACACGGCCGATGCGGTGCGCTGGGCCCGGAACCTGCCCGGCAGCAACGGCAGGGTGGGGACCTATGGCTTCTCTTATCAGGGGTTGACCCAGCTGCTCAATGACGGCGGCGGCGGCGATCCGGCCTGCCTGCCGGATTGCCTGGTCCCAGCCATGGCAGGGCTGTGCGAACGGGAGCACTGGGCCAGCTCCGGGGGGGCGCACTGGTGGGCCATCGGGTTGGGCTGGGGTCTGCAGCTGGCGGCTCTGCGCTGCGCCCGCCAGGGCGATGCTTCCGGTTGGCGGCGCCTGCGCGCCAGCCTGGAGAGCGGTCGCTTCCTTGAGGAGGGCGCCGAACTGCTGCAGGCGCTCGATCCCGGTGGAATGGCTGCCGGCTGGTTCGCCGCCGACCCCAGCGCAGAGCACGACTGGCGCCACCACCCCGTGCTGCCGGAGCTGCTGCAGCGACCCATGCTGCTGATTGGTGGTTGGTACGACCCCCACCTCGAGGGAATCCTCAACCTGTGGCGGGCGGCCCGGGCCGTCGCTGGCCAGCCTCGCCTGCTGATCGGAGCCTGGAGCCATCTGAACTGGCGGGGAGGGGTGGATCAGCAGCAACTCGCCTTCTTCCGGCGCCATCTCATGACCGAGGAAGCGGACGGGCTGACCGAAGCCTGCGGCGGGTCGATCCGGCTGCAGTGCCAGACCACTCACCACTGGCTCAGCGTCGCTCCGGAGCGGCTGGAGCGTGGCGAGCCCGGCTGGGGCCTGGAGAGCGAGGGGCTGGCCGCCGTGGATCACTCGGAGGGCGTGCTGAAACCGGGCCGTGGCGGCCGTGGTGAACTCACCCTGGTGCACGATCCCTGGCGTCCGGTGCCGGGACGGGGCGGCCACCTCGGGCTCGATGCCGGATCCTGTCAGCGGGGCGACCTCGATGCCCGTTGCGATGTGGCCTGTTTCACGAGCCCAGCGCTGACCAAGGCGGAGCAATGGCTGGGGAGGCCCGTGGTGGTGATGGGCGTGAGGGCCGATCAACCGGGCTTCGACCTCTGCGCCGCCCTCTCCCGCCTGAGCCCGGAGGGGGAGGTGCAGCAGCTCTGCACCGGGGTGCTGCGACAGCGGGGCGCCCACTGCCTGAATCCCCAGGAAATCAGGCTGACCCTGCAGCCCCTGCTGGCCCGCCTGGAGGCGGGAGATCGGCTGCGGCTGTCGCTGGCCGGAGCGGCCTGGCCCCAGATCGCAGTGAATCCCGGGGATGGATCCATGCCTCTCGGCCCGACCGGCCCCTCGCACCGCGTGATCAGCCTCACCCTCCAGCTCAGCGGCGCCCAGCTGCAGCTATGGCCACTGGCCACGGGAGATTCGGGTCAGCTCGGGCAGAGTGGGGTCACCTGAGCCCCCTCCATGCTGCCCGTAGCCCTCTCCGGCACCCAGCCATCCGCTGGCCGCTCCAGCACTGCCAGCCGACCCGGGGCCCTGGGTCGTGCCATGGCCCGAGGCCTGGCTTCGGTTGTGGCGGTGATGGCCACGGCCCTGCCGATCGGGCTGACGAGCTCCGCCCTGGCCCAGAGCAGCGGCACCACCACGTCCCAACCGAGCCAGGCCGCTCTCACGGTGGAGCAGGCCAGGGCTGCCGCCAACAGCATCCTGGCCGTTGAGAAGCGCCGCGACGCCCAGGCCCGGTTCCGCCAGTTCTCCCCCGAACTCCAGGAGACCACCAGCCCGGCCATGATTGCCGAAACGATGGCCAGAAGGCCGGCGATCCGAGGTTGGACGCTGCTGAGCGTTCAAAGCGGCATCCAGACCACCACGGTGGAAGCCTCGGTGGATACGGCGGCAGGACAGCAGAACCTGTTCATCCTGCTGAATCCGAAAGGTCAGATCAGCGGCTACTACGTCGATCGCACCGATGAAGCCCCCAGCAAGGTGGCCGCCCAGTTCGTGAAGGCCCTCAGCTCCGGGCACTACATCACGGCCCGCAGTTTTCTCACGCCCAGCCTGCAGCGCGAGATCAACACCGACCAGCTGCAGGCCCGCTGGCAGGGCCTGCAGCGCGAGACCGGCAACTTCCTGAAGGTGAACCGGGTGATTGAGGCCGCCAGCAACACCGATCAGACGCTGGTGCTGGTGAACACCACGTTCAACCGGCTCACCGACAACCTCTTCGTGGTGCTGGATGCCAACCATCTGATCCTCAACGTGGACTTCCCGAACGAAGTGAGCAAACTGCGGGGTCAGAACTGATGAGAGCGGGGTTGTCGGCCGCCGAGCGGTCGTAAGCTCGCGCCACCACGAGTCTCTGCCATGCCCCCGATCAGCCTCGACTGGATGGTGGAGGACGGGCAGCGGCTCGCGGAGTGTCGTCACGATCACCCCTTCTCGGTGCTTGGGCCCCAACCGATCGGGGAGGGCCAGTGGGCCGTGCGGGTGTGGATGCCGGAAGCCGAGCGTGTGGAGCTGCTGCAGCCGGGCCAGGCCCCGGTGCTGCTAGGCAATCCCCATCACCCCTGGATCTTCGAAACCGCTCTTGCCGCCCATCCCGGCGGAACCTACCGGGTGCGGGTGCTGAGGGGGGGGATCGAACATGAGGCCCACGACCCCTGGGCCTTCCGCGAGGAGTGGATGGGGGAGGTGGATCGTCACCTCTTCGCGGAGGGGAACCATCACCACATCTGGCAGCGGATGGGCGCCCATTTCGTGCGACGCGAGGGCGTGGAGGGGGTGATGTTCTGCCTGTGGGCACCGAATGCCCGCAGCGTGGCCGTTCTTGGCAATTTCAACAACTGGGACGGCCGCCATCACCCGATGCAGAGCCGGCTCGGCGGCTGCTGGGAGCTGTTCATTCCCGGCCTGAGCGCCGGGGAGATCTACAAGTACGAGATCCGGACGCACGAGGGGCATTGCTACCAGAAAGCCGATCCCTACGGCTTCCGGCACGAGGTGCGTCCGAACAATGGTTCGGTGGTGGAGGTCCTCGGTGGCTACCAGTGGACGGATGGCGCCTGGATGCAGGAGCGGGATGCCCGCAACCCGCTCGACCAGCCGATCTCGGTGTACGAGATGCATCTGGGGAGCTGGTTGCATGCCAGTGCGGATCAGCCCTACCTCGAACCCGACGGCACACCGCGACCCCCGGTGCCGGCAGCGGATCTGAAGCCGGGCGCCCGCCTGCTCACCTACCCCGAACTGGCGGATCGGGTGATCCCCTATGTGAAGGCCCGCGGCTTCACCCACATCGAGCTGATGCCCCTGTCAGAGCATCCCTTCGATGGCTCCTGGGGCTACCAGGTCACGGGGTGGTATGCCCCCACCAGCCGATTCGGCAGCCCGGATGAGTTCCGGGCGTTTGTGGACCGGTGCCACGCGGAGGGCATCGGAGTGATCCTCGACTGGGTGCCGGGACACTTCCCGAAGGATGCCCATGGCCTGGCTTTCTTCGATGGCCAGCACCTCTACGAGCATGCCGATCCCCGCATCGGCGAGCACAAGGAATGGGGCACCTTGATCTTCAATTACAGCCGCAATGAGGTTCGTAACTTCCTCGTCGCCAACCTGGTGTTCTGGTTTGAGCAGTTCCACATCGATGGCATCCGTGTGGATGCAGTGGCTTCGATGCTCTACCGCGATTACCTCCGACCCGACGGAGAATGGCTACCGAATGAACACGGAGGCCGGGAAAACACCGAGGCTGTGCAGTTCCTTCAACAGGCCAACCACGTGCTGTTCCAGCACTTTCCCGGTGCCCTTTCGATTGCGGAAGAATCCACCACCTGGCCGATGGTCACCCAGCCCACGAACATCGGCGGCCTGGGTTTCAACCTCAAGTGGAACATGGGTTGGATGCACGACATGCTCGATTACTTCGAGCTGGATCCCTGGTTCCGTCAGTTCCATCAGAACAATGTGACGTTCTCGATCTGGTATGCCTACACCGAGAACTTCATGCTCGCACTCAGCCATGACGAAGTGGTGCATGGCAAGAGCAACTTGCTGCACAAGATGCCTGGCGATGATTGGCAGAAGTTTGCCAATGTGCGCGCCCTGCTCGCCTACATGTGGACCCACCCCGGCAAGAAGACGATCTTCATGGGGATGGAGTTCGGCCAGCGTGCCGAATGGAACGTCTGGGGCGATCTGCAGTGGGACCTGCTCCAGTACGAGCCTCACCTGGGCATCCAGCGTCTGGTGGACGATCTCAACAGCTTCTACAAAGCCGAGCCAGCTCTCTGGCGCCAGGACTTTGATCAGTTCGGCTTCCAGTGGATCGACTGCGACGACAATCGCCACTCGGTGATCAGCTTCATGCGCCGCGACAGCCTCAGTGGGGAGTGGCTGGTGGTGATCGCCAACTTCACCCCCCAGAGCCACTCCCACTACCGCGTTGGAGTTCCACTGGCAGGGTTCTATGGGGAGGTGTTCAACACCGACGCTGAGCGCTATGGAGGCAGCAATCTGGGCAATCTCGGCGGCAAGTTCACCGATGAATGGGGCATTCACGGCTACGAGAATTCCCTTGATCTCTGTCTGCCACCACTGGCCGTGATGGTGTTCAAGCGGGATGAAAAACGCAGTCAGCTCCCCAGCGAAGCGCTGACGGGTCTGTAACGAAGCGCCAGGGCGGCGACGATGTTCCAGTAGGTTCGCCAGGGTCCCTGACCCGCTCCATGACCGCCTCAACCCCCCTGCTGCTGCGCGCCGCCCGAGGAGAGCAGGTGGAACGTCCGCCGGTGTGGATGATGCGCCAGGCCGGCCGCTACATGAAGGTGTATCGCGATCTGCGGGATCGCCATCCCGGCTTCCGGGACCGCTCAGAAAACCCCGATCTCTCCTATGAGATCTCGATGCAGCCGTTTCATGCCTTCCGGCCGGATGGCGTGATCCTGTTTTCAGACATCCTCACCCCCTTGCCGGGGATGGGGATCGACTTTGACATCATTGAGAGCAAGGGGCCGATCATCGAGCCAGCGATCAGGAGCCAGGCCCAGGTGGATGCGCTGCGTCCCCTCAATCCTGCTGAAGCGCTGCCCTTCGTGGGTGAGGTGCTGGGCCGGCTTCGGGCCGACGTGGGCGACGCGGCCGCCGTGCTCGGGTTTGTGGGTGCCCCCTGGACCCTGGCCGCCTATGCCGTGGAAGGCAGGAGCTCAAAGACCTATTCGGTGATCAAGGCGATGGCCTTCCAGGAGCCGGCGCTGCTGCACCAGCTCCTGGGGCATCTGGCCGATTCGATTGCCAGCTACGTGCGGTATCAGATCGATTCCGGCGCCCAGGTGGTGCAGCTGTTCGACAGCTGGGCGGGTCAGCTCAGTCCGATCGACTACGACCTCTTTGCCGCGCCCTACCAGAAACGGGTGATCGATCAGGTGAAGGCCACCCATCCGGAGACCCCGCTGATCCTTTACATCTCCGGCAGCGCCGGCGTGCTGGAGCGGATGGCGTCCACCGGGGTCGACATCGTGTCACTGGACTGGACGGTGGACATGGCCGACGGGGTGGCCCGCCTGCCGGGGCATGTGGGGGTGCAGGGCAACGTGGATCCAGGTCTGCTGTTCGGCACCCCTGAGGCCATCCGGCAGCGGATCGTCGACACCGTGCGCAAAGCCCGGGGACGCCGCCACATCCTCAACCTCGGCCATGGGATCCTGCCGGGCACTCCTGAGGACAACGCCCGGGTGTTCTTCGAAACCGGCAAGGCCGTGAACGATCTGCTGGCGGTGGCTGCCTGAACAGCGCCGCCGGGGTTTGTGGCAAATGTTGCGAACCTGCGTGGCGAAGGCCGCAACCGTTTACCCCGGGACTTAATTTTTCTCACGTTGCATCCGCTCTTAAGCGCCTTCCATGCGCCGTCTTCTCTCCTTCCTTGCCCTCTGCCTGGCCCTGGTGCTCGGCGCGGCTCCCAGCTTTGCCGCTGACGTGGCCCATGGCGGCCAGATCTTCTCCGCCAACTGCGCCGCTTGCCACATGGGTGGCGGCAATGTGGTGAACGCGGAGCGCACCCTCAAGAAAGAGGCTCTCGAGTCGTATCTCGCCAACTACAGCAGCGGCCATGAAGCCGCCATCGCCTACCAGGTGACCAACGGCAAGAACGCCATGCCGGCCTTCGGTGGCAAGCTCAGTGAAGGGGATATCGCTGATGTGGCCTCCTACGTCGAAGACATGAGCCAGAAGGGCTGGGCCTGACGGCTTTCAGCGCCTCGGGCATGAATGACTCCCCATTGAGTTGGTGGGGAGCTCTCGAGTCAGGTGCTGGCCATGGGCCGGCACCTTTTTTATTGAGGCAGAGCTGAACCAGAGCAATCACCTCTTCGAGGGTGGGCAGAACCGGCCTAGCTTGAACATCCACCCCAGCCCGCCTCCAGGATGTGCCTTGATTGCGCTTGTGGGCAGCCAACTCCCCCTGCGCCTCCTCCTGAGAATCAGCAGCCCAGCTCAAGGACGCTGGAGGTTGGAGCCGCCCTGCTGCAACGCAACAACAGTGCAGCAGCCGTCCTGAGGCAGCGGTTTCAGGAGTCGGGCGCCACCGTGATCAACCTGCTCTCCTCGCCTGGATCCGGCAAGACCGCTCTCCTGGAGGCCATGGCCCGGCGCCTGGATCCAGCCAGGCTGGCCGTGATCGTGGGCGATCTGGCCACCGACCACGACGCCACCCGCCTGCGCCGCGCTGGCCTGGCCGCTGTGTCGATCACCACCGGCCAGGCCTGTCACCTGGAGGCGGCCATGGTCAACGAAGGCCTGCACCGCCTCAGCCACCAGGGCATCGCCCTGGACCAACTGGATCTGCTGGTGATTGAGAACGTGGGCAACCTGGTGTGCCCCGCGGCCTACGACCTCGGCGAAACCCTGCGGGTGGTGGTGGTGTCGACCACCGAAGGAGAAGACAAACCGCTCAAATACGCCCCGATCTTCCACCGCGCCGATCTGGTGCTGATCAACAAGATCGATCTGGCTGATGTCGTGGGCTTTGACCGGCAGGCCGCCCATGCCGCCATCGCCCGTGTGGCCCCCCGGGCTACCGTGCTGGAAACGTCCGCCCGCAGCGGGGCCGGTCTAGATGCCCTGATCAGCCGCCTCGGGGCCGTGGCGCTGTTGTGAAGGCTCAGGCCAGGCTCAGGCTGCTCTGCCACGGTGTGGTGCAGGGCGTTGGCTTCCGGCCGCTGGTCTATCGCCTCGCCGCCAACCTGGGGCTCGCGGGTGAGCTGGAGAACCAGTCCGGTGCCGTACGGCTGGAGTTGCAGGGGGAGCGGCACGCCCTGGAGGAACTGCTGGAGCAGCTCCCCAAGGCCCTCCTCCCCCCGGGCCGGCTCGAAGCGCTCGCGCCCGAATGGTTGCCACCGCTCGTTCCAGCTCCCGGCGGTCTGCAGATCCGTGCCACCAGTGCCCGACCCTTGGGCCCCGGGCTGATCGCCCCCGGCCTGGCGCCAGACCTCGCCCCCTGTGACGCCTGCCTGGCGGAGCTGCACGATCCCAAGGCCCGCCGCTACCGCTACCCGTTCATCAGCTGCAACCGCTGCGGTCCCCGCTTCTCCATCGCCCACGCCGAACCGTTCGCCCGCGCCCACACCAGCCTTGCCACCTTCCCGCTCTGCTCCTCCTGCCAGCGGGAATTCACCGATCCCGCCAACCGCCGCTTTCATGCCGAAACGATCAGCTGTCCGGCCTGCGGCCCCCGTCTCCAGCTGCTCACACCCCGCGGTGCAGCCATGGCTGCACCCACGCGGCCTGATGATCCGGTCACCGCGGCGGTGGAACTGCTGAACGCCGGAGCCATCCTGGCCCTGCAGGGCGTGGGTGGCTTCCAGCTGCTGGTGGATGCAGCCAACCGCTCAGCCGTGATGGAGCTGCGCCGCCGCAAACATCGGCCTGAGAAACCCTTCGCCCTGCTGGTGGCCGATGTTCTCTGGCTGGCGGATCGGCTGCAGATCTCCAGCCAGGAGCGGCACCAGCTGGAGTCGCCCGAAGCCCCGATCGTGCTGCTGCGTCGCCGCCTCAGCGACCGGGCCGATGACCCCGTGGCACCCGGCAGCCCCTGCCTGGGTGTGATGCTGCCCGCCTCGCCCCTGCACCAGCTGCTGGTGGAGGCGATGGGGGCTCCCCTGGTGGCCACCAGCGGCAACCGCAGCGGCGAGCCGCTTTGTTATCAAACCGCCGAGGCTCTGGAACGGCTTGGTGGCATCGCCGATGCCTTTCTGGTGCACAACCGCCCCATCGCCCGGCCTCTCGACGACTCGCTGCTTCAGCTGATCGATGGCCGCCCCGCCCTGTTGCGCCGGGCCCGCGGTTTTGCCCCGCAGGCCTTGCAGCTGCCGATATCACCGCCCCCTGATCGGGTGATGCTGGCCCTCGGCGGCGACCTCAAGGCCGCGCCCGCCCTGGCAGCGGATGGGCGGGTGTGGCTCAGTCCCTATCTGGGGGATCTGGGGTCACCCCAGCTGCAGGAACGCCTGCACCACGGCCTGGAGAGCCTGCTGCAGCGCCAGCCGCCAGGCCTGGCGGCTCTGGTGAGCGACGCCCATCCCGGCTATCTCAGCCACCAGCTCGCCCGGCGGCTGGCTGGCCGCTGGGCGGTGCCGCTGACACGGGTGCAGCATCACCTGGCCCACGGCCTGGCCGTGGTGGCTGAGCACGGGCTCAGCGGCGCGGTGCTGGTGTGGGCCTGTGATGGACTCGGTTACGGCCCGGCAGCAGACCGCGGCGAAACCCACCAGCTCTGGGGTGGTGAGCTGCTCTGGCTGGAACGGGCTGAAGCACCTGAGCCAGAAGTCCGCCGGCTGGCCTGCCTGCGACCCTGGCCGCTGCCGGGTGGCGAGCGGGCGATGCTCGAACCCCGGCGAGCCGCCCTGGGGCTGCTGGCGGAGGTGGGCTGGCTTCACCATCCGGGCGCCGCGGCCTGCCGGGCCGCCTTCCCGCCCGAGGCGTGGAAGCTGTTGGTGAAGGCTCTGCCCTCGGGATGCCACAGCCCTCGCAGCTCCTCCCTGGGCCGCCTGTTCGATGCCGCCGCATCCCTGCTCGATCTGGTGCAGGTGCTCAGCTACGAAGGTCAGTCGGGCCTGCTGCTGGAAGGGCAGGCACGCCGCGCTGTTCGGCCGTTGCCAGCCATGCTGTCGTCAGCGGTGCTGTCCTCTGTCGCGCCGCCGCCCTGCCCGCCGTCGCCGCTGCCCTTCGGCTGGCTCGACTGGGCCCCGCTGTTCAGCGCCCTGCTCAACGGAGTGGAAGCGGGCCACAGCACCGCAAGGCTGGCGGCGCTGTGGCATCAGCAGCTCAGCCAGGCCCTGGTGGCCCTGATGGTGCGGGCGGCAAGACACCTGGGCTGCCACCAGGTGGCCCTGGCCGGGGGGTGCTTCCAGAACGCCCTGCTGCTGGAAACCTGCATCGCTGGGCTGCGGGCGGGCGGCCTGACAGTGAGCTGGAGCGAGCAGGTTCCCTGCAACGACGGTGGCCTGGCCCTGGGCCAACTCTGGGCGGCCTGCTCCACCGTTTCTATAACCGGAAGATCAGCGCAGCCTGCTCCATGTGCCTCGCCACCCCCGGGCTGATCCTGGCGATCACATCGGCTGCTCCGCCCGACCCCGGGCCCCGGCCCGACGACCCCGAGAGCTCGCTGTGGCGTTGCGCCGAGGTGGACTTCGGCGGCGTGCGCCAGCAGGTGAGCCTGGCCTGTCTACCCGGGGCCAAGGTGGGTGATCGGGTGCTGGTGCATGTGGGGGTGGCCCTCAGCCTCGTGGAGGAGCAACCATGACCACGATCACCGTGGACGGCAATGAGGCGGTGGCCCGCGTGGCCTATCGCCTTCATGAGGTGATCGCCATCTACCCGATCACACCGGCCTCCCCGATGGGGGAGTGGGCCGATGCCTGGGCCGCCGAAGGGCTCCCCAACCTCTGGGGTGCGGTGCCAGCGGTGGTGGAGCTTCAGAGCGAGGCCGGTGCCGCCGGCACCGTGCATGGCGCCCTGCAGAGCGGAGCCCTCACCACCACCTTCACGGCCAGCCAGGGGTTGCTGCTGATGATCCCCAACCTCTACAAACTGGCCGGGGAGCTCACGCCGGTGGTGCTCCACGTGGCGTGCCGCTCCCTGGCCGCCCAGGGACTTTCGATCTTCGGCGACCACAGCGACGTGATGGCCACCCGGGGCACGGGCTGCGCGATCCTCTGTTCCGCCTCGGTGCAGGAGGCGGCGGATTTCGCCGCCATCGCCAGCCGCGCCAGCCTGCTCTGCCGCCTGCCGTTTCTCCATTGTTTCGACGGTTTCCGCACCTCCCACGAAATCCAGAAGGTGGAGCCGCTCGACGACGCCCTGCTGCAGGCCCTGATCCCCACCGAGGCGATCAGCGCCCACCGGGCCCGCGCCCTCACCCCGAACCGGCCCGTGATCCGCGGCACGGCCCAGAACCCGGATGTGTATTTCCAGGGCCGGGAATCGGTGAACCTCTTCTACGACGAAGCCCCCGGCCATGTGCGCGAAGCCATGCAACGGTTCGCAGCGCTCAGCGGTCGCCACTACCAACCGTTCGACTACTGCGGGGCTGAGGATGCCGAACGGGTGCTGGTGCTGATGGGCTCGGGCTGCGAGACCGCCAGCCACACCCTCGAGGTTCTGCGGGCCCGGGGCGAGCGGGTCGGGCTGCTGAAAGTGAGGTTGTACCGGCCCTTTGCGGCCAGGCTGCTGGTGGAGGCGCTCCCGGGGTCGGTGCACACGATCGGCGTGCTCGACCGCTGCAAGGATCCCGGCGCCAGCGGCGAACCGCTCTACCTCGACGTCATCACGGCCATCACCGAAGAGTGGGCCGTAGTGCATGGGCACACCCCCCAGCCGCGGGTGCTGGGGGGACGCTACGGCCTCTCCTCCAAGGAGTTCACCCCGGCGATGGTGAAGGCCGTGCTGGATCACCTCCACAAGCCGGAGGCCCTGAACCACTTCACGGTGGGCATCCACGACGACCTCACCCACCGCTCCCTTCCCCTGGATCCGGGTTTTGTGATCGAAGACCCCGACTCGGTGCGGGCAATCGTGTACGGCCTGGGCTCCGACGGCACGGTGGGGGCCAACAAGGCGGCGATCAAGATCATCGGGGAGAGCACCGCGCTCCACGCCCAGGGCTATTTCGTCTACGACTCCAAGAAGTCTGGGTCGGTCACCGTTTCCCATCTGCGCTTCGGCCCCCGGCCGATCCGGGCCTGCCATCTGATCGAACGACCCAGCTTCGTGGCGTGCCACCACTGGGATTTCGTGGAGCGCTTCGATCTGCTGGCCGGCATCGAACCCGGTGGCGTGTTTCTGCTCAACAGTCCCCACAGCAGCAGCGAAACCTGGACCCGCCTGCCGGAGCGCCTGCGCCAGGCCATCCGCGGCGGCGCCCTGCAGGTGTTCGTGATCAACGCCAGCCGGGTGGCCCGCGAAGCGGGCATGGGTCAACACATCAACACGGTGATGCAGGCCTGCTTCTTTGCCCTCAGCGGCGTGCTGCCGCGGCCGGAGGCCATCGAACGGATCCGGGCCTCGATCCGCCACAGCTACGGCCGCAAGGGGGAGGCGGTGGTGGCACGCAACCTGGCGGCCCTCGATTCCAGCCTGGATCAGCTGGAGCGCCTTCCCTGGGAAGCCCTGGATGCCTCCCCGGTGTCCGCAGAGGCGGCCGCGCCGGTTGGGGATCCCAGCCTCAGCGAACGGCTGGCGACCGCACCGGCCTTCGTGCGGGAGGTGATCGCCCCGATGCTGGAGCGCCGCGGTGATCAGCTGCCGGTGAGTGCCATCCCCTGCGACGGCACCTGGCCCACCGGCACGGCCCGCTGGGAGAAGCGCAACATCGCCGCCGAGATCCCGGTGTGGGACAGCGAGCTGTGCGTGCAGTGCGGCAAGTGCGTGATGGTGTGCCCCCACGCGGTGATCCGCGCCAAGGTGGCAGCCCCTGCGGCCTTCGCGACGGCCCCGGAGGGGTTTCACACCGCACCGGCCAGGGATCCCGCCTTCAGCGGCGACACCTTCACGATCCAGGTGGCCGCGGAGGACTGCACAGGCTGCGCCCTCTGTGTGGAGGTGTGTCCAGCCCGCGATCGCCGCGAACCGAAGCGCAAGGCAATCACCATGGCGCCGCAGCGTCCCCTGCGGGAACGGGCCCGTGGCCACTGGGATTTCTTCCTGGAGCTCCCTGAAGTGCCCCGGGCCGGCCTGAACCTGCACAAGATCGGCCAGCAGCAGCTACAGCAACCCCTGTTCGAGTTTTCAGGGGCCTGCGCCGGCTGCGGGGAAACCCCTTACCTCAAGCTCGCCAGCCAGCTGTTCGGCGACCGGATGCTGATCGCCAATGCCACCGGCTGCAGCTCGATCTACGGCGGCAACCTGCCCACCACCCCCTGGAGCGCCAACGCCGAGGGCCGCGGCCCGGCCTGGAGCAATTCCCTGTTTGAAGACAACGCCGAGTTCGGCTATGGCATGCGGGTGGCGCTCGACCAGAAGCGTCAGACAGCCCTGGAGCTGCTGGGGCAGTTGGGCGGCGCCGGAGTGCTGCCATCCGACCTGGTGGAGGCGATCCGCACGGCCGACCAGAGCGATGAACCCGGCATTGCCGAGCAGCGCCAGCGGGTGGCCGACCTCAAGGCGCGACTGCAGCACACCCAGAACCACCAACAACGCCAGCTGCTGGAGCTGGCCGATTCCCTCGTGAAGACCAGCGTGTGGCTGGTGGGCGGCGACGGCTGGGCCTATGACATCGGCTTCGGGGGCCTCGATCACGTGCTGGCCAGCGGCCGGGATCTCAACGCCCTGGTGCTCGACACCGAGGTGTATTCCAACACCGGCGGCCAGAGCTCCAAGGCCACGCCGCGGGGGGCGGTGGCGAAGTTCGCCGCTGCCGGCAAGGCCGCCCCCAAGAAAGACCTCGGGCTGATGGCCATGACCTACGGCACCGTGTACGTGGCCAGCGTGGCGATGGGCGCCCGCGATGAGCACACGATCCGGGCTTTCCTGGAGGCCGAAAGCTACCCAGGACCCTCCCTGATCATTGCTTATTCCCACTGCATCGCCCACGGCATCGACATGGCCAGGGGGATGGAGCACCAGAAGGCGGCGGTGGATTCGGGCCGCTGGCTGCTGTACCGCTACGACCCCCGTCGCCATGAGCGGGGCGAGAACCCCCTGCAGCTGGACAGCCCGGGGCAGCGGCGACCGCTGGCGGAAACCCTGGAGCAGGAGAACCGGTTCCGGATGCTGCGCTACAGCCAGCCGGAGCGGGCCCGCGACCTGGCCCGGGTCGCCCAGGAGGAACTCGAGCGGCGCTGGCGCACCTACCGGGCCCTGGCCCAGCCACTGATCAGCACCGCAGACCAACGCAGCCCCGCAGAGCAACACAGCCCCGCAGACCAACACGGAGACCCCCGATGAGCGTGGATCTGGCCACCACCTACCTCGGCCTGACACTGCGGAGCCCCCTGGTGGTGGGCGCGGCAGCCCCCCTGAGCGAACATCTCGACCAGCTCCAGGCCCTGGAGGCGGCCGGGGCCGCCGCCGTGGTGCTCCACTCCCTGTTCGAGGAACAGATCGAACAGGAACAGCTCGACCTGCAGCACCATGCGATCCAGGGATCCGAGAGCTACGGCGAAGCGATCAGCTATCTCCCGGAACCCTCCGTGTTCCATCTGGGCCATGAGCTCTACCTGCGTCAGATCGAGCAGGCCCGCCAGCGCCTGAACCTGCCGATCATTGCCAGCCTCAACGGCAGCTCCCCCGGGCAGTGGGTGCGCTTCGCCCGCCAGATCGAACAGGCAGGGGCCGATGCCCTCGAGCTCAACATCTACAGCCTCCCCACCGATCCAGCCCTGAGCAGCGCCGCGATCGAAGCCCAGGTGGAGGAGATCGTGCGGGAGGTGCGGGCTGAAGTGAAGCTGCCGCTGGCCGTGAAGCTCAGCCCGTTCTTCACCAACCTCAGCGCCATGGCCCGGCGCCTGGCGGAGGCCGGTGCCGATGGGCTGGTGCTGTTCAACCGCTTCTACCAGCCCGATATCGACATCGAGGAGCTGGTGCTGCGGCCCAATCTGCTGCTCTCCACCCCCCACGACCTGCGCCTGCCGCTGCGCTGGATCGCCCTGCTGCACGGTCGGCTGGCGGTGGATCTGGCTGCCAGCGGCGGCGTGCACCGCGGCACCGACGTGGTGCGGCTGCTGATGGCCGGGGCGGTGATCACCCAGGTGGTGGGAGCCCTGCTGCGCCATGGAGCAGGGCGGCTCAGCAGCCTGGAGCAGGAACTGGCGCTCTGGCTGGAGGAGCACAACCACGCCACGGTGCAGGAGCTGGTGGGTTGCATGAGTCAGCAGCGTTGCCCCAACCCGTCGGAATACGAACGGGCCCAGTACCTGAAGGCGATCCAGGGCTACCGGAGCTGGGACGCGGTGAGCGCACCCGGGCCATGGTGAAGCCAGGGGCGGCGGCGAACCCCGGAGCCGAAGCGGTTCAGCTCCAGGCCGTTGCCGACCAGTTGGCCCGCACCGCCTCCCGCCCCTGGACGCTGATGGAGGTCTGCGGCGGCCAGACCCACGCCATCCTGCGCTGGGGCCTTGATCAACTGCTGCCGGCTGACCTGCAGCTGATCCACGGCCCGGGCTGCCCGGTGTGCGTGACGCCCACCGAAACCCTGGATCTGGCCCAGCAGCTGGCGATGCACCCCGGCGTGATCCTCGGCTCCTATGGCGACATGCTGCGGGTGCCGGGCAGCAGCGGCGGCGACCTGCTGGGCGTGCGGGCCGCCGGCGGCGACGTGCGAGTGCTCACCTCGCCGCTGCAGGCCCTGGCGCTCGCGCGGCAGCATCCCCACCGCCAGGTGGTGTTCCTGGCGGTGGGCTTCGAGACCACGGCCCCCGCCACCGCCCTGCTGGCCCGCCAGGCCCTGGCCCTGGGCCTCTCCAATCTCTCGCTGCTGGTGGCCCATGTGCGGGTTCCGCCGGCCATGGCAACGATCCTGGCCGGAGAAGGCAACCAGGTGCAGGGGTTCCTGGCCGCAGGCCATGTGGCCACGGTGATGGGCGTGGCGGAGCTCGAGGAGCTGGTGGCCCGCAGCGGGGTGCCGGTGGTGGTGACCGGCTTCGAGCCGCTCGACATCCTCACGGGTGTGCTGCGCTGCGTGGAGCAACTGGAAGCTGGCGAGGCCGAGCTGCAGAACGCCTATGGCCGGGTGGTGCGTCGAGAGGGCAACGCCGCGGCCCGGGCGCTGATCCAGGAGGTGTTCGAGGTGGTGGACCTGCCCTGGCGGGGCCTCGGCCTTCTGGAGGCGGGCGGTCTGGCCCTGCGGGATCCTTACCGCCAGCTGGACGCCCGACAGCGATTCAGCGGCTCGCCCCCCCAGCCGGGTTCCGCTCCCGATTCCCTCACAGCAACGACGGCTGTCCCCAGCCTGGCTGGCGCCTGCATGGCTGGCCTGGTGCTGCAGGGGCGGCTCGGTCCCGCCGACTGCCCCAGCTTCGGCAGCCTCTGCACCCCGGAGCATCCGCTCGGAGCGCCGATGGTGTCGAGCGAAGGGGCCTGCGCGGCTTATCACCGTTACAGACGCCGTTGATGGTTGAGCGGATCCAGCTGGCCCATGGGGGCGGCGGCACCTTGATGCAGCAGTTGATCGAGCAGGAGCTCAAGCGGCTCTACGCCGATCCGGCCGTGGTGCTGCACGACGCCGCCAGCTTCCCGATCCCGGCTGGTCGCCTGGCGTTCAGCACCGACGGCTATGTGGTGCAGCCCCTGGAGTTTCCCGGTGGTGACATCGGCAGCCTGGCGATCACCGGCACCGCCAACGACCTGGCGATGGCCGGTGCCAGGCCCCGGCAGCTGAGTGTGGCCCTGATCCTGGAGGAGGGACTGGAGCTGGCCCTGCTGCGCCGGGTGATCAACTCGATGCGGACGGCCGCCGGGCACTGCGGGGTGCAGGTGGTGACGGGTGACACCAAGGTGGTGGAGCGTGGCAAGGCTGATGGCCTGTTCATCACCACCAGTGGCATCGGGGTGGTGGAGGCGCCGACGGATCCCCATCCCAGCGCGATCCGCCCTGGCGACCAGCTGCTGGTGAGCGGCGATCTCGGCCGCCATGGGGTGGCGATCCTGGCGGCGCGCCACCACCTGGCCCTGGAGCCGCAGCTGGCCAGCGACTGCGCACCGCTCTGGCCCCTGGTGGAGCAGCTGCTGGCCGCTGGCGTCAGCCCCCACTGCCTGCGCGACCTCACCCGGGGGGGGCTGGCCGCCGCCCTCCAGGAACTGGGGGAAGCCGTCGGCCGGCCGCTGCTGATCCATGAGCAGCTGGTACCCGTGATCGAACCCGTGCGGCACACCTGTGAGCTGCTGGGGTTCGATCCGCTCCATCTGGCCAACGAGGGGCGGCTGCTGGCGGTGGTGGCCCCGCAGGATCGGGCGACGGCGGAGGCCGTGCTGGAGCCACTCGGTGGCCGCTGGATCGGGGAGGTGCTCCATCCGCACCAGCACCGGGCAGGAGCCCCGCTTCCCCAGGTGCGGCTGCGCACCAGCTTCGGCACCGAGCGGCTGCTGGTGCCGCTCAGCGGCGAGCTGCTGCCCCGCATCTGCTGAACTGTTAACAATGGGGCGTCAAAACCTCCCCAGATGGGGGCAATCCGCCGGTTCGACGGGCGCTTTCCCTACGGTTGTTGCAGATTCGGGGCACAGATCAGCGCCCTGGGGGCCGATGGATCTCACCCCCTTTCTCGAGAGCCTGGAGGGCACCACCCTCGACCAGGTGTTGCTCTCGGTTGCGATCAGCGGCAAGGTCGCCATCGCCATGAAGGGGCGGTTCCTGCTGCGGGCGGTCTGCGAGAGCTTCCACGACCGCAGCCGCATCGGCTGTGCCGTCACCGACGAGCCCACCTGCCTGAGCTATCTGGCCCAGGAGCCCTATGAGCTGCTGATCTGCACCGACTACCTGGAGAGCGGCAACGGCTTCGAGCTCGCCCGCAAGGCCCGGGAGGCTCACCCGCCCCTGAAGGTGGTGGTGCTGGCTCTCGGCGACGTGATCCCCGCCCAGTATGTGGAGGCCACCTGGCTTGAGGCTGTGGTGGCAGAGGCCGATTTCATCGGCGACCAACGCCCCCTGCAGGCGGCGGTGATGGCGGTGATGGGGCATCACTCCTACCGCAGCCCCTCGTTGCGCACCGGCTGCCTGCCCTACCTGAGCTGCCCGAGGCTCACCAAGCGGGAATACGAGGTGCTGGATCTGCTGGCCAGCGGCCTCTCCGACCGGGAGATCGCCGAGCAGCTGGTGGTGAGCGAGGAGACGGCCCGCACCTACACCAAGCGACTGCTGCGCACCCTGGATGTGAACAACCGCCTGCAAGCGGTGCTGAAGGGCATGCGCTGCGGCATGGTTCAGATCTGACACGGTTCAACTCTGAAACGGTTCAGCTCTTTGCCCGCTGAGGAGCGACGTGGTCCCTGTTCCGTTTTTCCAAAGAATTGTCCCCGCCTGGGGGGCTCGGAACCCCATGGATCGGGCGCACAGTGGTGACGCCGCAACAGGCGGACCGGTTCCGCCAGCGCCATGACCCGAGCCTCCGCACCACCGGCCCTCACGATCGGTGAACTCGAAGCCCAGTACCCCACCTACTGCAAAGCCCTGCGGCTGCTGATCCGGGAGGGCAAGAGCCTGGCGAAGGTGCGACGCACCGTCTGCTGGGAGCGGCTGGAAACGCTGCACAACTGCCTGCCCAGCCGCTACCGGGAGCCTGGCTACCTCTTTGCCCTGCTCAGCCGCGAGCTCAAGCCGGCCTGAGGGTCCAGAGCGCCAGTCCACCGCCCCGGCCTCGGGCCCCCAGCCACCCCCCGGACCGTCCCTCGGCTTGTTCGCATGCCATCTCACCACCGTTTTCACACTGGGTGGCGATCAGGGCGAAAAAGGGCTCCTTCGCGGGGCTCGGGGTCGGCAGAGAGGCCTGCCAGAACGGCTTGCCTGCCCAGAGCAGCTGCATCCGCTCAAAGTGGAAGCGCAGCAGCGGGCGCCGGCCGCTCAACCGGCCCGGCCCCGTGAACCGCAGCTCCATCAGGCCCAGGCGCACCGTATTCCGCAGCTCCAGAACCACCGAACCAGGGGCCGCAGGCACCACCGTGATTGCCAGGCAGGCTGAGAGGCTGCGCAACAGAGCGGCCGCAGCCGCCTGCTCCTGGCCCTGACGACTCCAGAGCTGCTGCAGCCACCACTCCCCCGCGATCGCTTCCGGGGTGATGCCGCTGCCGACCCGCCGGGCCTCCGCCTCCCGGCTGAGCAGTTCAGGGCCGCTGATCATGACTTCCGGGGAAGCTTGATGGCGTCGTTGGTTACCAGGGAGCCACTCACGGCCAGGAGCAGCACACTCAGGCAGAAGAACGCCAGAGAGGCCCCGTCGTTGATCGGCAGGGTGAGCATCGCCTTGAACGCCGCCACGATCAACGCCACCACCAGCACCTTCACCAGCTTTTCCTTGAGCTGATCGAGGTTGCGGATGTCGAGCAGACCCAGACCCCCCTGATCCGGCTCCCGGGCCGCCTCGATCGGGGAGATCAGCAGCTCGTAGATGCCATAGCCGAAGATCATCAGGGCAATGCCGATCAGGTAGAGATCAATGCCGGTCACCACATCCCCCAGCAGCCCGGCGATGAACTTCTTATCGCTGCCCCCATAGGAGGAGATCTGCAGAAGGGCCTGGCCCACCTCCAGGGTGCCGAGCACGAAGGTCATCAGGCTACTGGCCAGGCTCATCACCACCGGCAGCATTGCCATCAGCCGCAGCCGCCAGATCATCTCCTCGAAGCGATACTCCAGTCGCTTCATCACGGTGCGCCGGTTCATGGACTGCCTTGCTGTGGCGGGCTAGGCGTGCATCTTCTCCCCATGCTCAGGCAGCCTGGAGTTCCGGTTCGCGATACGGGATGAAACTCGCCTTGCGGGCCCCGCAGATCGGACAGCACCAGTCGTCGGGGATCGCCTCGAAGGGAGTGCCGGGAGCCAGGCCCGATTCCGGATCCCCGATGGCCGGGTCGTAGATCATGGAGCACACCTTGCAGATCCACTTCCCCGGCACGGGTTCAGCAGCCTCCCCCACCGCCCCACCTCCCTCCAGGGCGGCCAGCGCCACGCCGTAGCGCTCAGCATGGTGGTGCTCGATCGGCGTGAGGAAACCGAAGTTGCTCGCCGCACGGCGGAAGATCGCCGCGTGATCCTTGGATTCAGCGATCTGAGCGTCGAAATCGGCTGCGGCCTGCTGATCACGCTCGGCCCGGGCCTGGGCGGCGAATTCCGGATACATCGTGCTGTATTCGTAGGTTTCGCCCTCGATCGCCAGCTCCAAGCAACGGCTCAGCAGCTGCTGCCTGCGCTCATCGCTGAGCGTGCTGGGGTCACTCACCACCAGTTCCGGATGGAGCAGGCGGAAGTGGGCGAAGGCGTGCTCGGTTTCCTGGTTGGCCGTATCACGGAATAGTCGGGCGAGCTCGCTGTGGCCCAGCTGCCTGGCCAGCTCGGCAAAAAACAGGTATTTGCGGTTCGCCATGCTCTCGCCGGCGAAGGCGCTCTCCAGGTTTGAGGGGGTGCTGGGCTGGGTGGAGTCCATGGAGGTTGTGGGAGCAGGGTGTGAACAGTCTGTCCGGCAATGCCGACAGATTTCATCAACCGATGTGTGCGGGCCCCCCGCTGCCGCCCTGGCCTGGCTAGCCCGGTGTCTGATCCCCTGGCGTTTGGGTCTTCATGGCGTCTTCGCTGCTCTCCGATCCCGCAGCCCCTGCGCCGCCGCTGTTGCGTGAGAGCGGCCAGCGGGAGGTGTTCTGCGGCCTCACCTCGATCGTGTGGCTGCATCGGCGCATGCCCGATGCCTTCTTCCTGGTGGTGGGCTCACGCACCTGCGCCCATCTGATCCAGAGTGCCGCCGGCGTGATGATCTTCGCTGAGCCACGCTTCGGCACCGCCATCCTGGGGGAGAGGGATCTGGCCGGGCTGGCGGATGCCAACGAGGAGCTCGACCGGCTGGTGGGCCAGCTGCTGGAACGGCGACCCGAGATCCGCACGCTGTTTCTGGTGGGGAGCTGCCCCAGCGAGGTGATCAAGCTCGATCTGGCCAAGGCGGCCGAACGTCTGAACCGCCAGCACATCGGCCGGGTCACAGTGCTGAACTACAGCGGCAGCGGCATCGAAACCACCTTCACCCAGGGGGAAGACGGCGCCCTGCAGGCCCTGATCCCGCTGATGCCCGCTTCACAGGCCGAGCAGCTGCTGATCGTCGGCACCCTTGCCGACGCCGTGGAAGACCGGCTGGTGGGGCTGTTCCACAAGCTCGGAATCGAACGGGTCGCCAGCCTGCCGCCGCGGCGCTCCACCGAACTCCCCAGCGTGGGCCCCGGCACCAGACTGCTGCTGGCCCAGCCCTTTCTCTCCGGCACGGCCCGGGCCCTGATCGATCGTGGTGCCACCCTGCTCCGTGCGCCCTATCCCTTCGGGGTGGAGGGCAGCCGCGCCTGGATGGGGGCCGCGGCCACGGCCTTCGGCATCCCGGCCCAGCGCCAGGCGGAGCTGCTGGATCCGCTGGTGGAGCGGGGCCGACGGGCGCTGGAGCCCCACCGGGAGGTGCTGGCCGGCCGGCGGTTGTTCCTGCTGCCCGATTCCCAGCTCGAGATTCCCCTGGCCCGGTTCCTGAGCCGGGAGTGCGGCATGGAGCTGGTGGAGGTGGGAACCCCCTACCTGGATCGGCAGCTCATGGCCGAGGAGCTGGCGCTGCTGCCGGCCGGCACCCAGCTGAGCGAAGGCCAGCATGTTGACAACCAGCTGGAGCGGGTGCGGGCCGCGCGGCCGGATCTCGTGCTCTGCGGGTTGGGCCTGGCCAATCCCCTGGAAGCCGAGGGCATTGCCACCAAGTGGTCGATCGAACTGGTGTTCAGCCCCATCCACGGCTGCGATCAGGCCGGAGATCTGGCCGAACTCTTCGCCAGGCCGCTGCATCGCCGTTCGCTGCTGCAGTTCAGCTGAGAAGCACGCACTCAAGGATCTCCCAGATCTCCCGACCCACCCGTTCCCGACCCACCTCTTCAGCGACCCAACCATGGAGCTCACCCTCTGGACCTATGAAGGCCCGCCCCATGTGGGCGCCATGCGCATTGCCACCTCGATGGAGGGGGTGCACTACGTGCTCCATGCCCCCCAGGGCGACACCTATGCCGATCTGCTGTTCACCATGATCGAGCGGCGCGATCGGCGACCACCAGTCACCTACACCACCTTCCAGGCCCGCGATCTGGGGGGCGACACCGCCGAGCTGGTGAAGCGCTCGATCGCCGATGCGGTGGAGCGCTTCAGACCGGAGGCCCTGCTGGTGGGCGAAAGCTGCACCGCTGAACTGATCCAGGACCAGCCGGGCGCCCTGGCCGCCGGCATGGATCTGGGCGGCATCCCGATGGTGAGCCTGGAACTGCCGGCTTACTCCAAGAAGGAGAACTGGGGCGCCGCCGAAACCTTTTACCAGCTGGTGCGCACGCTGCTGAAGCCCCAGCTGCCTCCGCCCGGCAGCCCCAGACCCGATCCAACCCGTTGGCGCGGGGAGGGCCGGCGGCCGCGGGTCAACCTGCTCGGTCCGAGCCTGCTGGGGTTCCGCTGCCGCGATGACGTGCGCGAACTGACGCGGCTGCTCGGGGAGCATGGCATCGACGTGGCGGTGGTGGCGCCGCTTGGAGCCAGACCGGCAGACCTGATCCGCATCCCGAGCGCCGATGCCAACGTGTGCCTCTATCCGGAACTGGCGGGCACGGTGTGCAGCTGGCTGGAGCGCAGCTTCGGCCAGCCCACCGTGAAGACGGTGCCGATCGGCATCGGAGCCACGGTGGAGTTCCTGCGCGAACTGCACACGGTGCTGGGGCTCGAGCTTCCGGAGGAGCTGCAGGCCGGGGCCGATGGAATGTGTGAGGCGGAACGGCGCTCGCGCTTGCCCTGGTATTCCCGCTCCGTCGACTCCACTTACCTCACCGGCAAGCGGGTGTTCATCTTCGGAGACGCCACCCATGCGATCGCCGCCGCCCGCATCGCCAGCCGGGAGCTTGGTTTCAAGGTGGTGGGGCTGGGCAGCTACAGCCGCGAACTGGCCCGGGAGCTTCGGGCTGCGGCCCAGGAACTGGGGCTGGAGGCCCTGATCACCGACGACTACCTGGCCGTGGAGGCCGCCATGGCCGAGGCGGCCCCCGAGCTGGTGCTCGGCACCCAGATGGAACGCCACAGCGCCAAACGCCTGGGGATCCCCTGCGCCGTGATCAGTGTGCCCCTGCATGTGCAGGACGTGCCGGCCCGCTACGCCCCCCAGATGGGCTGGGAGGGCGCGAACGTGATCTTCGATTCCTGGGTGCACCCGCTGATGATGGGGCTGGAGGAGCACCTGATCGGCATGTTCCGCCACGACTTCGAATTCGTGGATGGGCACCGCAGCCATCTGGGTGATGGGGCGCCGGCCCAGCCCGCGGCCCAGCCTGAGGCCACGCCGGCTGCTGAGGCCAACCCGGTGGCCGCCGAGCCGCAGGGTCTGCACTGGACGGCTTCAGGGGAAGCGGAGCTGGCCAAGATCCCCTTCTTCGTGCGGCCCAAGGTGCGGCGCAACACCGAGGCGTTCGCCAGGGAACGGGGACTGGCCGCGATCACCGAGGAGGTGCTCTACGACGCCAAGGCCCACTTCAGTCGCTGAGAAGGATCAGCGGATCAAGCCCCATTCGATCAGGGTGGCCGTGGTCAGGGCCAGGAAGGCCACGGCCCAGGCACTGCGCAGACACCGGAGCGTCACCAGGGTGCGGACTGGGATCATGAGACACAGCAGACAGTCACCATCCTTATCCAACCCAGCTCCGGAGCAGGGGCAACCGACCGTGGGTGAACCCGCACGCAAGCCAGGATGTTTCGCTTTGCGTGATCTGCCCCATTCCCAGACCCATGCCCCCTGGAATGGAAATGCAATGGCCATCGTGCCCCGGCAGCTGCGCAACCCATGACCACCACGCTTCAGCCTCCGGCCACCACCCGCGCTGATGGAACGATCCGTCAGGACGGTGAAGGCAGCGTTCAGGTCCACCAGGACCCCTCCGTGAAGATCGAGGAGGGGGCACTGGTGATCGCGGTGTACGGCAAGGGGGGAATCGGTAAGAGCACCACCAGCTCCAACCTCTCGGCCGCCTTCTCCAAGCTCGGGAAGCGGGTTCTGCAGATCGGCTGCGATCCGAAGCACGATTCCACCTTCACCCTCACCAAGCAGATGGTGCCCACGGTGATCGATATCCTCGAAACCGTGGACTTCCACACCGAGGAGCTCAGGCCTGAGGACTACGTGTTCGAGGGCTTCAACGGCGTGCAGTGCGTGGAGTCGGGCGGACCACCGGCCGGCACCGGCTGCGGCGGCTACGTCACCGGTCAGACGGTGAAGCTGCTCAAGGAGCACCACCTGCTGGAAGACACCGACGTGGTGATCTTCGACGTGCTGGGTGACGTGGTGTGCGGGGGCTTTGCCGCGCCCCTGCAGCATGCCCACTACTGCCTGATCGTGACGGCGAACGATTTTGACTCGATCTTCGCGATGAACCGGATCATCGCCGCCATCCAGGCCAAGGCCAAGAACTACAAAGTGCGCCTGGGTGGAGTGGTGGCCAACCGCAGCAAGGACACCGACCAGATCGATCGCTTCAACGACCGGGTGGGCATGAAGACCATGGCCCACTTCCCGGATCTGGATGCCATCCGTCGCTCCCGCCTGAAAAAGTGCACCATCTTCGAAATGGAGGCCACCCCGGAAGTGGAGGCTGTTCAGAACGAATACCTGCGCCTCGCCCAATCGATGCTGGACACGGTCAAGCCGTTAGAAGCTGAGCCCCTGAAGGATCGGGAGATTTTCGACCTTCTGGGCTTTGATTGATCACTCCGGACTCAGCTCAGGCCTCGATGGCGGCTCGAAGGACGTTTCGAACGGGGATCCGATCTGCTGGCGGATCGCCCAGTTGGTGGCAGCCTTCTGGGTGTGCCAGGCCTGAAGCAGCTGTTTAGCGATATCGCGCAGCTGGGCGAGATCGGCCGTGGTGTCAATCGCTCGATTGAAACGTTCGATCTCGAACTTCTGGCCCAGTGTGAGTTCCATCGGGGTTGACATGCCTTTGGACATCTCCATCGAAGGTTGCCCTCTGCGAAGGTGAGGCAACCGTATCGGCTGCGGACCAGCTGGTCGTAGCGCTGGCTACCGGGCCAGACGCGTGTCAGTGTTTCGAGCCATTAAGATCCGCCTCAGAGATGGGGGTATCAGTGGTTTTGATCGCAATGATCAGCCATCGCTTCTCACCAGCTTGTCCGGAGAACCCATGCGTCTGAGCTGGCCCCAGCACCTGGAAACCTCCCGGGTGATCGAGAGCACCCAGGACAGCCACCGGGGCATCGCTCTGGCCTTGATGGGCATGGCCCTGCTGATGCTCGCCCAGGATCTGCTGGAACAGGAGCAGGGTGCGGCCCGTTAGGAGTTTGCGGAAAAACCACCCCAGCAAGCGCGTTTCCCCCAGGCAAAAGCTGATTTCTCGTTGATTTCAGCGCCCAGCACCGATCTGTGCGTTGCGCCATGCCTGACCCCGATGCCCCCGGCCCAGAGTTCCTTGAGCTGCCAGCCGGGGTGCACCAGCTCTGCAGCTGCCGGCGCAGCCGCCATGGCTGGTTCTGCGATGGCGCCCATCTCGGGTCCGGTCGTGTTTCCTACGAGCTGCGGTTAACCAGCCCGGCGAAGGTGCTGATGTGCGGCTGCGGCCGTTCCCATCGCTATCCCCTCTGCGACGGCAGCCATGACCCCAAGCCCCCCAGGCCCTGGTGGCAGCCGTGGGGATGACGGGGTGTTGAGCATCCTGGCCACCGGTTGTGGCGGAGAACCTTCCGTTGTGCCCGAATGGGGGCATCGCCAACACTGCACCGGCTGCAGAGTGAATGGTGCCCCTGTTGCTCAGGCCGCCCATGCCTCTCATTCAGCGCGATCTTCCCTACCCCCACTGGGAGTTCAGCGATCCCGTCAGCGGGGATCTGCTGCGCGTGGTGCCGGAGCGCGGCGGCCTGATCAGCGGCTGGCGTTGCGGTGATCGGGAGGTGGTGTACCTCGATCTCGAGCGCTTCCTTGATCCTGCCCAGTCGGTGCGAGGTGGCTTTCCCGTGCTGTTTCCGATCACCGGTGGCCTGCCTGACAATCAGCTGCCCCTGCCCCATGGCACCTTCACGCTCGGTCAGCATGGCTTCGCCCGCCAGCTGCCCTGGCAGATGGAGCCCCTGGATGATGGCGGCGGGGTGGCCCTGGAGCTCAGCGACACGCCGGAGACCCTTCGCGCCTATCCCTTCCAGTTCTTGCTGCGGATGGAGGTGCGGCTGACGCCCGGCGCCCTGGAGATC